>JAHBAL020000051.1 GCA_018500105.2 Anaerolineae bacterium | reverse complement strand
GTATTTGTCGTTGCAGGCGGTGTCGTTGCAGGCCCAAGATTTTTTTGGCGGCAAGTTGAGTGAGAAGTGGGGGGAGGTGTCTGGACGGATGCAGTCTAAAAAATGGTCACGTTTTAACGAATTGCCCGCTGCCGATTTACAAACCCTATTTGCCCCACAAGGCAACGGGGGTAACGAAGACAAACAATGTCAGGTCTGTGGGGCCGAAGATATTCGCACTGAGGCCGTAGATGAGACTGGAAACAATCCAGAAGGCATACGAAAATGCGCCCAATGCCGCGCCTTTGAAGATTTAGGCGATTCGTTACGACATGCCGATGCCTTGATCTTCGATTGGGTTACGCCTTCTACCTCTGACAACACCCGCGGCAAAGTGAACGAAGTATTGCTCAGCTTCGGTCTACAAGCCAAAACGTGGTCGTGGCATATTGACGAAGGCAACAATTTATCCAAATTACTGCCCCCCCAAACAGGTCAGCGGCGATCATTGTTTGCATTAAATGACGAAACCCTTCAAAGAATTGGGTTCAAACCCAGCACATTTGTCGCAGTGGGGCAACGGTTTATTGCGAATGTAACCCCCACCCAATGGTATGGCGAAAAAGAAACCGTCAAACCCTTCGACGTATTAGAAGCACAGTCTAACGGCATCAAACGACTTGGCATGTTGATGATGGATGTGGATGGGCTAGGGATGATTTTCTCGAAAGGTCTTAAAGAAAAAGCCACCCTATCGCGGCTGGCCCATCTTAGCTTTGCCATCAATCTATTTTTTGAAGGGTATGTGCCCACTTTAGCCCGCCAGCTTGATGATAAAGACCGGCTCTATTCAATTTATGCAGGTGGCGATGATCTCTTTTTTGTTGGGGCTTGGGATGCCGTTATTGAATTGGCACGACAAGTGCGAGCAGCACTCGATGACTACTCTGGGCATCATGCTGGCATCCATGCCAGCGCCGCCATCGTCCTCACCTCTGGAAAATATCCACTCTATCGCGCTGCTCAAGACCTAAAAGAGGCTGAGCAACAAGCCAAAGGCTTGATTTGGTATGATGAAACGGGCGAACAACGCCAAAAAGATGCGCTTAGTTTCTTGGGGCAAGCTCTGCCTTGGCGGCGCATAGGCTACCAAAACATTTCTCCGGGCGGGGAAAATGCTGCTGCGGTCAAACAATTATTGCGCCAACTTGAAAACGATATGGGCAATAAGTCGCTCATTCGCAAATTAGCCGAATTTTACGCCCAATACGCCGAAGTGAATCATCAGCGCGAATTGGCGGGACAAAGCAAACAACTATTTGGCCCTTGGCATTATCGGGCGGCCTATGCCTTTGCTCGGTTGGCATCTGGGAAACACAAAGAGGCGGTTCAACAAGCTGCCCAAGCCATCATGGCTGATAATTTTCGTGGCATCGAGTGGGTGGGCATGGCGGCACGTTGGGCCGAGTTGGAGGGGCGTGTGGCGGAGTAGTTACTATGGCTTTTGCTTGGAAAAACCTTACTAAACCTGATAGTCTTGAAGAAGGGTTATTTTTTGATCGAAAAGAATCATATCCGGTGAAGACGGGCAGAGAGAAATTAGAATTTATTCGCGATGCAATTAGTTTTGCAAATATTAGTCGTTCAACAGGCAAATATAGTTACATTCTAATTGGCGTAAACGATGATCTTGAAAAAGTAGGAGTTCCCTATGTCGGACTTGAGCCTATTGTCTATTGGGAACGCTATAAACGTTCACTCGAAAATATTGCAAAAGACTATATTGAGCCAACCCTTCTAATCACAGTTTCACATATAGATGAAGATGGCAAGCATTTTGGTTGCATCGAATTTGAACCAACGGCAACAGAGAAACCATTTCAAGTTAAAAGAGCTTTTAGAAACAAAGATAATCCACAAGATGAAGTTCATGAAGGGGATATTTGGATTCGGAGCGACGATAGCAAACGACAGGTAAAACCCAGCGACATTGTTGCACGGTTAAATTATCAATTGCTTCCTTGGCTTTTACCAAACCAGTGGTTAACATACTGCAAAAATCATATAAAAACGATTGATCAATCCGAGGCAATAAACCTACAAACCCTATATTTCCACAATAGAAGTAAGGCAATTGAGTCTTTAAATGAATTCATAAACGAAGACAAACGCCTTTTTATCGTTGAAGGACAAGCAGGATCTGGGAAAACTGTTTTGATCAAACAACTATGTCAATCTTTAATTGAACAATTAAATTATCGAATAAAACAACGTGACTTCAAAGAAATATTAGAGGATATAGGCCTAGTATCACTATGTATTTCTTTACGGGGAATAAGTGAGCGAGATGATTCATTATCAAGCACCATTAATCGCCACTTGATACATTTTGGATTATTGTCACAAAAACCACAACATATCGAAAAAATATTCGACTTGGAACATGTTCAATGGCTAATCATGTTAGATGGCCTTGACGAATGCGACCCCAATAAACGTCAAAATATATGCCATCAGGTTAGATTTTTTTTGCAACAACATCCAAGAGTAAAAATGATTTTAGTAAGCCGTCCAGTAATTAAAGACTGGAATGCTGCATTTCCAGACATCGCATTGGTATGTCAAAAATTGGCACCACTTACAGATATACAGATTAGGAATTTACTAACACATGGCTTAAATGATTTAGATATAGTTAAGAATACGCTTCAATGGATCAATGAGAATTCAGACATAAAAGAAATCATCTGTTACCCAATGTATATAGTCGCAGCAACATCCTATCTCATTCCCACACCAAGCTCACAACCAGAACTAGAATCTTCAATAAGGCCTATTAGAAATTCAAAGCCTATTACAAAACAATCTGATCTTAGAAGGGCAGGTTTCATAAACAATCCTGTTCCTTCCGAGAATTTAGAAATAGAATCAACCAAATTAAAATCTGTAAATATTGATTTCTCAGAATTATCTGAACCCTTCCCAAATCAAGTCGAGTCAAATGAACCCAGATTGGATTTAGAAGGGAAAACCATCGAAATTTCTAAAGCGGTATTACTTGATAGATTGATAAGAAGTCTTTGGGAGCGAGAATTAAAAAAAGATGCAAATATAGAACATAAAGCAAAATTATGGCGTGAATATTTATGTAATGCAGCTTGGCATTATGGTGGGGAACATAACCCTATGCAATATAAATATGCAAACAGATTATTGAGTAATCAAGGACTAATTCATTTTTTAGAACTTGGCATTTTGCGTGAACATCCTAATTATCATTTAATCATCTTCTTCAATCATCTTGTCCGCTGCTACTATGCTGCATCCTATATCGACTTATTAGCTTGCGCAAAAGAAGATCAAAAAATAACAAATTTATTAAAAAAATCAAAACCCGATTTACGATCTCAGATACTTGAACTAGCAAAAGATCTTTCAAGCGAGGATATATCAAGATACATCCAATAAAAGGTAATTTATGGCAACAATTTCAGAACCAGACATCAAAAAAATTGTAACGAATTCAGAACAAGCTGAATTATTGGTAAAACAAGCCGAACAATTTGGCAAGGCTTTAAAAGAGTCGGGGCTAACCACCAGCCAAATCCGCGCCTTATTTGGCGAGGTGCGCCAAATTCAAGGGTTGTGGAGCATGGGCAACGAACAACAAAGCCAAGCCCGCCGTCGCTTAATTTTGCTCAAACCCAAAATGGCGTATCGGGCCAAGAAAGAATCGGGCATAGCCGTAAAAGAATTGGTTGAGGTATTAGAACCGGCACTCAATTATGTGGTAACAGCCCAAACCAACGAACAAGCCGCCAATTTTACGCGGTTTGTTGAATTTTTTGAGGCCATTTTGGCCTATCACAAAGCAGCAGGAGGCAAATAGAATTAGCTATGAACGACGATAAATACATTAAACTACAGGGACGAGTATTACTCAGTTTTCAGATCGTAGCCCAAACAGGCTTACACATTGGCGGCAGCGATACCGGCATCGAAATCGGTGGGGTCGATAAAACCATCATACGCGATCGGCTCACCAATCAACCCTATATTCCGGGGTCATCCCTGCGTGGCAAAGTGCGTAGTTTGCTTGAAAAATACTTGGGCTTACCACAAAACGAGCGCATTGGCACAGGCATGATTCATACCGCACAAAGTGCAACTGAATATGATAAATCGGTGGTTGCCCAAATTTTCGGTATCTCTGGTAAAGGAGATTTTGGTGGGCCATCACGCTTAGTGGTGCGCGATATGATGATGAGCGCCACGAGCGTAAACGCCCTAAAAGCCTCTGGGCGCACCGATTTGCCATTTAGCGAGGTAAAGACTGAAGTCGCTATAGACCGTGTAACAAGTGCCGCCAGTCCGCGTCAAATGGAGCGGATACCCGCTGGCACAATCTTTGGTGAAACAGACAATGCCGTTATGGTTTACTCTATTTACCAAGGCAATGGGTTTGGAGCACAACGTGATATCGATAATTTTTCTAAGTTAATCCTCGGTATGCAGTTGTTAGAAGATGATTATCTTGGCGGGTTAGGCTCACGCGGAAGCGGCAGGGTGATATTTAAGAATATTAGCTTAATACTGCGAAACTCAGAAAGCTATGACGCTCAGATCAATACCCAAAATGGAATGGAAAAACAAAATTTTGAAAATTTAGCCGTATTAGCAACCGCGCTCCCCAAAATTCAAGAAACATTAAAGGCTCAATTTTTAAACCATTAGGATATGCCCGACATCATTCCGTATCACCTCAATTTGATAAATGGATTTCGGGTTGGCACACGCGGTGTAAACCTTGAAGAAGCCAGCCCATCCATCCCAAGCGATTCGTTATTTTCGGCCTTGGTCGATTGTGTCAGCCGTTTAGGGCAAAACGCCACACATTTTGTTGAACAATTTAATAGCGATCCTCCCTTTTTGCTGACCAGTGTTTTTCCGCGCGTGGGCAATATCAGGTTATATCCGATGCCCATTGGGTTATTGTCACAATTCAACCCAAATGATCGTGAAACACACGGGAAAGCCTTAAAAAAAATTAAGTTCATCTCAGAGGGCGTATTATTGCGCTTGCTCAAGGGGGATGCGCCTTCAACTTTTTTATTCCCTAAGGCCAATGTTTTACCCACAGAAGGTGCAGCTTTGCAGCGGGGAGAAATATGGATATTGCTAAATGAAACAACACACATGCCAAAAGCGCTGCAACTAACCGGTGAAAAACGCATTGCTTTATTTAAACAACAAATTTGGCAACGTGATGTTGTCCCGCGGGTCACAGTATCACGCGAGACACAACAAAGCCAAATATTTCATACTGGGCGCACTACTTTTGCATCTGGGTGTGGGTTATGGTTTGGGCTACAGTTAAAAAAAACTGAAGCAAAAATGCAAGTCGATCAGTTAATAAGTATGTTACAGCACGATGGTCTCGGCGGGGAAAGAGGGTCTGGTTATGGTGCATTTACAGTTGAGTCAAAACCTGTCTTACGCCTCCCAGATCCAAAATTGCATGAGCTGGGGTTGTTGCTCAGTCGTTATCACCCCAATACCGATGAACTAGCTGAAGCATTGGGGGCCAAATCAGCTTACACGCTGGTGACAGTAGGTGGCTGGCTACGCAGCATTGCTGGCGGGTCTCAACGCCGCAAACAAGTCATGATGATAGAGTCGGGCAGCATTGTAAGCATCGCCAACGCATCGATTGGCAACCTAGCAAATGTAACCCCCACTTTCGACAACAAACAAGGAGAATTGTCCCATCAAGTTTATCGAAATGGACATGCCCTCGCTATTGATTGGTCAGCATTCACAGCAACCGATGCTAAAAACGAACCAGTAAGGAAACAGAAATGACGAACTCATATGATCGTTATAACGTCGTTGTCCGGTTGCTTACACCCATGCATATTGGCAATGGGCGGCTACTGCTCAACGAATATGATTATGCGATTCGACAAGGTCACACATGGCGTATCAATGAAGCTGAATTTTTGGATGCACATTATGCCGAAGATCCTAAAATCATTGAGCAATTAGAACAGACGCCCCCAGCACAACTACTAAACCCAACCGATTTTGTCAATGGAAGCAAATTATTTCGCTATGTCATGAAGGGCATACCACGCTCAAACGGGGTTGGGGCACAATTACGAGAACAAATTAAATCCACGTTGAGCGATTCCCCTTATTTGCCCGGAACAGCATTAAAAGGAGGGTTACGTACCGCCTTAGCATGGCATGGGTGGATGACTGAAAACTTACAAACAAAGACACCTGAGTTAGAACGCAAGCGTGAATTTGCCGGGCAACGTTTTGAAAATCAATTGTTTGGTCCGACTCCCAATAAAAACTTAATGCGTGCTTTGATTGTCAGTGACAGTGACGAAGTTAGCTCTACACAATTAATGGTTGCAAACGTTCGAGTAGTTACTGCAGGTGGGCTACAGGGCGCACCCATAGAGATCGAAGCCATTCGCCCAGAAACCACTTTTCGCTTAACCGTCAAAATAGATCGAGCCTTATTTAGCGATTGGGCGCGCAGCTCAGGTCTAAAGTTACAACATGAAGATTGGTTGACCGAGTTAGCAAGCATCACCCACACCCATTCTAAAGATCGTATTTCGGCAGAAGCGGCATGGTTTAAAAATGCTCGAAATGCAACAACCCCTGCGAGTGTTTACAACGAACTAGCGCAATCTGCCACAAAAGCCTCTCCCACTCAATGTCTGATGCAATTGGGCTGGGGGACGGGTTGGGGCAGCAAAACGTTTGGCTCACGCTTGCAAAGCAACGATAATTTTATGGAGCACATTATTAATAGCTATCGGCTTGCACGAGGACGCAGGCATATCGGTGATGATTTCCCCAAAAGCCGCCGCATAACAATGAACTACCAACGTGACACGCGTGGAAACATAACAGAATCAGCCGCATACCCATTGGGTTGGGCGTGGGTGAGTTTTAAAAAGGTAAATTAACCATCAATTTCAAAATTAACTTATGAAACTATTAACATTTTTAGGTACTGGGAACTACAGTGAAACTGCTTACACATGGAATGGGCAAATGCATCTCGCAAAATATGCACCAATTGCTACCGCAAAGATAGTAAACATCACATCTATCACTGTATTTTTAACTGAGGAAGTACATCAAAAAATTTATCCAAACTTCGAACAAAGTGTGCCAACAAACATTAAGGTGAATCCAATCCCTGTTGATTTAGGCAAGAACGAGATTGAGTTATGGAAAATATTTGATGTCATCAGCCGGTCAGTCAATTCAGATGAAAAAATCGTCTTTGATATTACACATGGGTTGCGCTCTTTTCCTTTGCTTGGCCTATTGGTTGCAGCATTTCTTCGTGCTAGCCAAAAAGTTAATATTCAGCATGTCTTTTATGGGGCTTACGATGTTCGGGATCAATCATCTACCCCCCATAGAACCCCTATTTTTGACTTAACGCCCATGTTAGCATTGCTCGATTGGACAAATGCCACAAACCGCTTTGTCAAAACTGGCGATGCAAGAAATCTGGCTGACTTAATGGAACAAGTTGCTGACGGGAATACAGACGTTTCATCTGCGGCTCAAAGTGTACAAGATGTTTCTATGGCTGCATTCTTATGTCAACCCCTACCCTTAGCCCAAAAGTCAAAAGACTTAATCAATTCATTAGAAAAAGCCAAAGACAGCTTACAAGCCAAAGTTCCTCCTTTTGAGTTGCTAAGAAAGCGAATAACAGATGACTTTAGCCCATTTGTACACGAGAAAGATGATTTCAAGGGGCTTTTACAAGCCCAGCTTAATTTAATTAAATGGTATCACAAGAATAATCAATTAATCCAAGCAATGACATTAGTTAGAGAATGGTTAATTAATGCTGTAACATTTAAATTAGAACTCCCTTTTTCATCACAACATCAGATACGCGAAGAGCAAATAGCAAGGGCAATTTCAGGCTTGTCTTTGCTCAAAAGCAAAAGCAATATTACGGACGCTACGACAAAAGAAAAACGAAGATTTCTCATATCTGATTTGAATGATCAAGGATATGAAATTTACACAAAATGGGATGCCATTTTATGGCGAAAACTAGTCAATGTTTGGTTTAAATCAGTAAATGATGTCCGAAACACGTTGAATCATGCTGGATATCAAGCACAACCTAAAAGCATAGAAGGAATTGTCAAATGTGCTAATGAGACAATGCCAATGTTAGATGAACTAGCATATGATTTTGGTATTCAACCATAACCCATGATCCTCCTCAACTTCTCACACCCCATCACCGAGGCACAACGGGACCAAATTGAAAAGCTGAGCGGCACGAGCATCACCCGTGAAGTGCATGTGCCCGCCCAATTCGATCATCAACAAAACTTCGACACGCAATTGGCTAACTTGATGAGCAAAGTATCCCTCAGTGCTGCCGAATGGCAGACCGTCCCCATCTTGCTCAACCTGCCCAGCCTCAACTTCATCGCCGCACTGCTCTTGGCCGAGTTACACGGGCGCATGGGCTACTTCCCGCCCTGCATCCGGCTTCGTCCCGTCAAAGATGCTTTGCCGCCACGTTTCGAGGTGGCCGAATTACTCAATTTAAACGTCATCCGCGAAAACGCCCGCAAGACCCGCAGTTAAACCATGCTCACCAGCTTCGTCCTCACCTTCACCAGCGATACCGAGGTCACGCTTCCGCGTGATCTGGGTCGAGCCTCACACGGGTTGCTCTTTCGGCTTTTACAACAACAAAACCCAAAACTCACCGAAGCCCTACACGAACCCAACACCACAAAACCTTTCACCTGCTCCAATGTTTTTGGTGGGCGGCGTGAAAACGCCAACCTATGCATTGCCCCAAATGATGCGTTATGGTTACGTTACACCGGGTTAAATGCAGATATGACACAGGCGCTGACGCAAATCAGCCAAAACCCGCCCACAACCATCGAATTAGATAAAATTAATTTTCGGATCACAGGCGCAACCCTAGACGAAAAGCAACACCCACGTGCAACCCAAACCACCTATGAAGCATTAGCCGCCCCGCATTTGATATCACGCGAAAGCCCCAACAAACATGTAGACTTCAAATTCATTTCGCCAATGGCATTTCGGTCTCGCGGTCAACATTTACCCTTACCCCTCCCCGGCAGCGTTTTTGGGAGTTTGCTCGACAAATGGAATGCATTTGCACCCATCACCTTACCCGAAGATTTCAAACGTTTTGCCGACGAATGTATTGCCCTCAGCCAATTTAGAGGGCGCACCCGCGTATTACGCGCCAAAGATTTTGGCGCACAAGTTGGGTTTATTGGCTATGCCACCTTTGTCGCTACCCATGGTGATCGTTATTGGCTAAGTTTATTCAATATCTTGGCCGATTTTGCCCGTTTTGCGGGTGTAGGATATCAAACCACCCAAGGCATGGGACAAGTGCGGCGTATATAATTTACCTCATGACCCTCCTCGCCTACTCCCTCGAACTCAGCCACGACCCGGCCCACATCAGCGACTACGAGGCGCATCGCACCAACCCAGCCCCAGTGGTGGCGCAGAATGATTATAGGAATTAGGACGGTTTGCGCTGCAATAAAATGGTTATAAAGCAGTCATATTTAGATAGAGAAGAAATAAGATGACCAGCCCGAGCGAATTAAGCAACCTCTATCACCAATTACAGCAGCTTATCCGCCAAGCCCGCAATCAGGCTTTGCAAGCGGTTGATGTCATTCAGGTGCGCACGTGTTGGCAAATTGGGCAGCATATTGTGACATTTGAGCAACAAGGGCAAAGCCGTGCCACCTATGGAGCGCGGCTGTTGCCACAATTGGCCGAGCAATTAAGCCAAGAATTTGGAAAGGGTTTTGATGTATCTAACCTGCGCTATATGCGACAGTTTTACCTCGCTTTTCCAATTCGTGACGCAGTGCGTCATGAATTAAGCTGGACCCATTACCGCCGCTTAATGCGTATAGAAAATGAAACCGCCCGCCAATGGTATATGCACGAAGCGGTCACACAAGGCTGGAGTTCACGTGCTTTAGAACGCCAAATCAACACGCTCTATTATGAGCGGCTGCTGGCAAGCCAAGACAAGGCTGCCGTCATGGCCGAGGCCAATGCCAACACGCAGCCGCTTAATCGCAACCCGCGTGAGTTTGTGCGTGACCCGGTTATGCTCGAATTTTTGGGCTTGCCCGGCACGGGCCGCTTATTAGAATCGGAACTTGAGCAAAACCTAATGACCAAATTGCAAGCGTTTTTGCTTGAGCTTGGCAAAGGTTTTGCATTTGTGGCACGTCAACAACGCATTAGCACCGAAAACAAAGATTTTTACATTGATTTGGTGTTTTACAACTATTTACTCAAATGCTTTGTGCTGTTTGATCTCAAAACCGGCGAACTGACGCACCAAGATATTGGACAAATGGATATGTATGTGCGCATGTATGATGACTTGAAGCGCGGCACAGACGATAATCCCACGGTCGGCATTATTTTATGTTCGCAAAAAGATAGTGCGGTGGTACGTTATTCGGTATTAAAAGACAGTGAGCAATTGTTTGCCAGTCGTTATAAATTAATCTTGCCAACCGAAGAAGAACTACGGCAAGAATTGGAACAAGAGCGGCTTGCATTATTAGAACAAACCGAAATAAAATCATAACTATGTTACTCGCCTACTCCCTCGAACTCAGCCACGACCCGGCCCACATCCACGACTACGAGGCATACCACGCCAACCCATACCCCGAAGTGGCGCAACACTGGCGCGATATCGGCGTGCGCTCGGCGCACATTTTCCGGCTGGGCTACCGCCTCATCATGCTCATCGAAATTGCCGAGGTCGCCAAAATCAACCAACCTTGGCGGCCCGACATCGCAGACCGGATGCGCGAATGGGACGTGTTGATGAAGACCTTCCAAACAGAATTGCACGAAGCCCACTATCCCGCCGAAAAGCTGGGCAAATGGACGCGCATGCAAGAAATTTATACTTATGGATAAGCGCCGTATCCGCGCCATTGGGCTGGCGGCACTGGGTGGCCTCGTCATGGCACTCTCGTTATGGCTGCTCATCCGCACCGACCAACTCGGCGCACGCGCTGCCACCCGTGCCACCGAGCGTGTGCCCATTGCCACAACGGCATGGGTCGCCCCCAGCCGATAAACACTCTGCGCACAGGCTAAAATTGGGGTATGCGATGCGTGCGATGGTGGCGTCAACTCAAGTGGCTGGTGCTGGCAATGGCAACCGGTGCCATATTGGCGGCCTGTGCTGCCCCGACCCGACCGCCTCAAGCTGTCATTGTCACAGGCCCTCCCCC
>JAHBAL020000477.1 GCA_018500105.2 Anaerolineae bacterium | reverse complement strand
GATTTGGGTGTCGTGTTTTTTTCGCCATACGCAAGTTGAATCTTACCCTGAGCGAGCAAGACAGTGTTGCATTTTGCGGGGCGTGCTATCAGCAAGGTGTGTCGTTTTTATTGCAAACTGTTGCTGAAATGATACAAAAAATGATAGATACGACTATCGTCCCCTTGACACTACTGCGACGATAGGAGTAATCTTAGCTGCAACAAACTTATCAATACCAACATCATTCTTAATGATTGACAACTTTGTCCAATACGAGGTGTCTGTCCATGAAACGCACATTCAGCTACGTCATATCATTTATTGCCATCAGTGGGTTGCTGCAAGGTTGTGGCCCCACATTGCAACCAACGGCCACAAACCGAGTTGCATCTAATTCGAGCACGCCTACCATCGTTGTTAATATCATCGAGCCGACTAAACCTGTACCGACACAAGCGCCACCGACCGCACGCCCAACACAAGTGCCGACAGTTGCGGCTACAGCGACGCCGCAACCACCGACAGCCACGACCCAACCTGCGACAAAGGCGGCCTCTGCGACTGCGACTGTGCAGCCCACCAGTGCAGTTCCGCCAGTAAGCTATGCGTGTGCGCTCGGCAAATCGTTCAAGGCCATTTTTGATAAGAACAAGGCCATTGTGCAGTTGCCCGACAAAACGACTGAATTATTGCGTATGCCCAGCGAATCAGGGGTTTTGTTTGCCGGTGGCGATATTACCTTGCTCACCCAAGGCAGCGATGCGTTTGTGGAAGAAAACGGCAAGTTGGTATATTACAATTGTCGCGCTCAACAAGGCAGCGCGGCTGCCATTCAAGCCTCAGCGGCAGCAGTAGCGAATATCGCTACCCCGATTGCTGTTGCGCCAACGGCCACGCCGACGGGTGGGGCGCTTGTGCCTGCGGTTGTGTTGCCCGCGAGCACTGCACCCGCCATTGCCACGCCTGTGCCGACAGCGCCACCGGCTAAGCCCGCTCAAATTGCTGTTGGCACGCCGTCGGCGCAGTCATTTTTTGGTTGCGATGGCAACAAGAATTTCCGCGTGGCCTACTACCCGACTGGGGTTTTGCTCGACTTCAATACCGAATCGGCCCAATTGCGACCGCAGCCCAGCCAGTCGGGCAAGATTTGGAGCAATGAAGAGTGGACATTGGTGGTGCAAGGTGCGTTTGTGTTTGTGGAGCAAAATGGCATCATGCGGCTGACCAACTGCAAATTACGTTAAGGCGTTGAGCCACGCCAAACTTTGGGCGGTGCTGCCCATACCCGTGCCGCTGGCCCAATATTCCAGCCCGACAAAACCTGCATAGCCAGATACTTCGATGGCTTGCAAAATATTGCCGAAATTCAATTCGCCCGTGCCGGGTTCGTGTCGGTCGGGCGAATCGGCAATTTGAATATGCGCCATGCGCGATGATAACGCCCGAATCGTGGCAATGACATCGCCTTCGGCGCGTTGGGCGTTAAAGACATCGTATTGCAAGCCCAAATTGTCTGCTCCAACCGAGTCAATAAAGGCCAAGGTGTCGCGGGTGGTTTTGAAAATGTAATCGCCGTTCCATTGCTGGCAAAGCGGCTCGATGAGCACGGTGATGCCCTCGGCTTTGGCGCGATGACACAGCCAGCCGTAACGGTCACGCAGCCGCGCCAATTGGGTTTCGCGTGGTTCGTCGGTATGCCAACGTCCCGCCAAAGCGTGCATTTTGTTGCAGCCTAGCGCCTGAGCCAAGCCCATGCAAATGGGCACTTGGGCGCAAAATTCATCCCAGCGGTCAAGTGAATTGAGCAACCCTCGATCGTTATTTTGCAAGTTTCCGGCATAAAAATTGATGAGCACAGCTTGGGTTTGGGCGGCGCGGCCTCGTTTTGCCAGTTCGAGCGGGTCTTCGTCATTGGGCCACAAAAATTCAATATGATCGAAACCAAGGTGTTTGGCTTGTTCAAATCGCTCGGCAAAAGGATATTCGCGGAGCAAGGTTGAGATGTTTAAGGAATAGCGCAACATACTATTTGTATCATACCCGATACAGGGCTAAAATAGCGTGTATCAATGTGCCGATTTCTTATTCAAACGACGCGCACCCCACAAAATGCGCAGACACGCTTACATGCGTTTGCCGATATGGCGCGTGATAGCCAAGTATCGCCGGGCAAGTGGCAGGGCGATGGCTGGGGGGTGGCTTGGCGCGATGCGAATGATCGCTGGCAGTTGTATAAATCATTGAGGCCGGTTTGGGAAGATCGAGGGGCGTTTGCACAAGTGCCCGCCAATACTTGCGTGGTAGCCCATGCGCGGGCGGCCTCATTTGATCGCGGCAAAGGCGTGATCGAGGTCAATCAGCCGTATCTTGGCGAGGGGTATGCCTTTGTATTTAATGGCTGGCTAAAGGGCGTGCGTTTTAGCGCTGGCGTGCCGGGCGAGATTGGGGCACAAAAATTGTGGCATCTTTTACGCGGCTATTTGCGCGAATCGTCGCCGCCCGACGCGCTGAATCGGCTGCGCGATTGGCTCATTGCGCATACCCAATTTATTGGCGCATGCAATATTGGGCTGACAGACGGCATACAAGTGTATGCGCTTAGCATGTATCAACAGCGCGGCGAATATTACAATTTGCGCTATGCCCGCGATGCTGAAACGTGCTTGTTGGTCTCAGAGCCGATTGCGGGGGCCGAGACG
>JAHBAL020000420.1 GCA_018500105.2 Anaerolineae bacterium | reverse complement strand
AGGGACTAAGCCGCAAGAATGCCCCTTGCCCCCTGCAACCCTGCAACCTGCCCCTGCAACTCTGCAACTCTGCAACCTGCAACTCTGCAACCTGCAACCATTACAGCGTCATCGCGTAACTATCAATAATCGGCTTGGCGCGAGCAGCGAAGGCGTTGACCGTCATAGACTTGAGGTCTTCGCCCGTGCGCAACCGCACCGCCACCGAATCTGCCGCCAATTCCTTATCGCCGATCACCAACATATACGGAATCTTGAGCATTTGCGCCTTGCGAATTTTGTTTTGCATCCGATCATGACCGTTGTCTACCTTCGCACGCAGCCCCTCAGCCTGTAGCCGCTTGGCGACCTGCTGCGCAAATTCAACATGCCGATCGGCGATGGGAATAATCGTGGCCTGTTGCGGGGCCAGCCACAGCGGAAACGCGCCCGCAAAATGCTCGATCAAAAAGCCAATGAAACGCTCATGCGTGCCCAACGGCGCTCGATGCAAACACAACGGCACTTTCTCCACCCCGTCCTTATCCACATATTTCAAATCAAAACGCTCCGGCACGGCAAAATCCACCTGATTCGTCGCCAGCGTAAATTCGCGCCCAACCACGCTCCAAATCTGCACATCAATCTTCGGGCCATAGAAGGCAGCCTCATTCTCGCGCTCGACAAACGGCACTTTGCCATTAATCATGGCGCGGCGTACCATCTCCTCCGTCTTTAGCCACATTTCAGGATTATTGACATATTTCTTGCCCAACCCTTCTTTGCTGTGCAAACTCAAACGCATTTGATACGCATCAATGCCGAAAATTTTGAAATACTTGAGATACAAGTCAATGACAGCCATAAACTCGCTTTCAAATTGTTCGGGCGTGCAATAAATATGCGCGTCGTTCATTTGCATACTGCGCACCCGCATCAAGCCTTGCAATTCGCCCGATTGCTCGTAGCGGTAGCACGTGCCATATTCGGCAAAACGCACCGGCAAATCACGATAGCTGTGTTGCTGGGCGGCAAACAATTTGTGATGAAACGGGCAGTTCATCGGCTTCATGTAATACGTCACGCCGTCCAATTCCATCGGCGGGAACATGCTCTCGGCGTAATACGGCAAATGGCCTGAACGCAAAAACAACTGGTCTTTCGTCACGTGCGGCGTGCGCACACGATCATAACCAGCGTCTAACTCCATCTTTTTCGCCAAATCTTCGAGCTGTTCGATCAAAATCCCGCCATTCGGCAACCACAACGGCAAGCCCGGCCCCACTTCGTCATCAAAAATGAAGATCTCTTGCTCAGCCCCAATCTTACGATGATCGCGCTTTTTGGCCTCTTCGATCATATTGAGGTGATGGTCAAGCTCCTCTTTTTTCTCGAACGCCAGCCCGTAAATGCGTTGCAGCATGGCATTTTTCTCATCGCCGCGCCAATATGCACCCGACGATTGCGAAATTTTGAAGGCTTCGGGATTAATTTCGCTCGTGCTGAGCACATGCGGGCCGCGACACAAGTCCGTAAACGTATCTTGCGTATACAGCGAAATAACCGTCGAAGCTGCCGCGCCTTCGCCCTTTTCGCCCATATCATCCTCGCCCTTGGCAAGGCCATCAATCAATTCAAGTTTGAACGGATTATTGCCAAACACGGCCCGTGCTTCATCGGCGCTGACCTCGCGGCGGGCAAATGCCACATTTTTGCGCACAATCTCGCGCATTCGGCCTTCGATATTGGCCAAATCTTCTGCCGTGAAGGGCTTGGGCACGCCGAAATCGTAATAAAAGCCATTCTCAACGGGCGGGCCAATCGTCGGCTTGGCATCGGGGAAAAAGTCGAGCACGGCCTGTGCCATGATGTGCGCCAACGAATGCCGAATCTTATACAGTTGGGCCGGCATCGTCTTGCCCTTGCCATAGGCTATCACCTCGTCCGATTTCAGATTTTGGATTTTCGGCTTTGGATTGCCCTCGCCCGACTGCGCGACTTTTTCGATGCGCGGGTTTGCCACCCGCACATAATCCGCCGTCTTGAGCGCCAACGAGCATTCAAGCCGCGCCGCGTTGAAATAAATTTCGTCATGCCCCAGCAAAGCTGGGTCAGCCACCAGCAACAGTTGGTCATTCAGCGCAAATGGCAAAATCGTGCCGATGGGCGAGCCGCCCAGTTGCTCGGCGATCTCGGCAGGCGCAAACGTGGCGTAATCACCACCCACCAGCGCCTTTACCGCGTTCATATCAAGTTTGGCGTCGCCAGCGATGACGGCCAACACATATTTCTTTTCCTTTTTGCCAATCTTCACCATTACGATGATGCACTTGGCGGCCTGTGGCAAAGCATTGCCACGCAATTGGCTCACCACTTCCGTGCGGCCCTCGGCCTCGTGTTCAATCAAGCGATAACTCGCTTGATGTTGATCGAGCAATGCAATCAGTTTGTTGTATGCGTCCATTTTTTTTAGAAAAATAAAAACCGCCCACCCCATGCGGCAAATCATAATGATTTGCGACACATTGGGGCGAGCGGTTATCTCGCGGTTCCACCCAATTTCTGCAAATGGCTTAACCAACCGGCAAATTGTGCGCCCAACTGCACCGGCTTGTCGTGCCAATGGCACTCTTTTCGCTGTCACGGGCGTGCCCGTCGTGGCTTAACTAATGCGCAAACTTACCCGTTGGCGCATCCCTCGCCACGCGCTCACGAGGGGTACACTGGCTTGGTTGTTTGCAATTCTTTCACCCATCACCGAATTTGCTCTCTGTCAACACCCGTCAGCCAATGCGTGTCTCGATCAACGCTTTGGGTAGGTATTATACCCATTTTGTGGGGGCAAAGTTGCAGAGCTGCAAAGTGGCAGCGTTGCAGGTAGTGGCGATGCCCTGCACCTGCGCCCCTATCACAAGGAAACAAGCCTATTTGTGGGTGCGGGGCAGCTTTGAGTTACTGGCTTACTCAACTGCATAACCCATCATTTCCCGAATATGCTTCGGACGAAACCCAAGCACAATCTTGTCTTTTGGCACACCAGCCTCAACAAGCTCAAGTGCCACACCCGGCGCGGTCCCATCATGTTGAATCCAGATTTTATCGCCAATAAGATCAATATGCAATACCGAGCCATGAACACGGCGCATACCATCCCAACCGACAAACATCACCTCATAATGCCGCTTTGCCGCGTCAACGATCAATTCTGATTGAATGTCGCCATTTGAGGGGCGCTGTGCATGGTCTTGAATGACGGTCTCAATAGCTTTTCGGTAAAAATCAAGGTTGTTTAGGTTATCCATTGTTCAATCCTCCGGCTTATTTCATCAAAAACAATCAATTGCACATGATCTTTACGTAATACCAATTGACCCAACGGTTCTTGGAAAATACTCGTATAAACGTAATTTGGAATAGCCAAATACAGCACTCGATCCGCTTTTGTGTCCTCTAAAATAGCTGATACGCCCGATATTGCCCAAGGCTTGAGCTTAGATCATATACATCAGACTCACCCATAAATCCTTTAATTTCGACTGCAATCGGACGCACCGCCCCAATATCTACGTAAAGGTTACGCCCACCATAATACAAACGTAAAGGATCATCTGTAATTATCCAACCATCTGCAATAAGTGCATCTCGCACAATATCATGATGATAATCTCGTCGTGCCATGCTAATGAATGATTATATATCGCCTCCATAGCAAACGCCCGTCACCTCGCAAGGGTTTAGGGTGTCAAGGGGTCAAAGTGTCAAGGTGCAGGTCATCGTCATCATCTGACACTTTGATACCCTGACACTTTGACACTTCCCCCCCCTCACATCACACTCATCGCGTCAGGCCGCAAGCAAAAGCGGAGCGGATTGGGCAAGGCGGTGGCGGCCCAGTCGAGTGTGAGCATTTGCCCGCTGGCGTGGCGAACCTGAATGCGCTGGGTCGCGCCGCGAAAACTGCGCTGTGTCACCTCGGCGATGAGCACATTTTGCGCCTGCACAGTGTCGCATGGGCAAGCCGCCTCTGGGCGAATGACGAGCTGCACCGCCGCGCCGAGCGCGGGCAAAGGCGTGAAATCCGCCGCAACCTCGATCACACCCAGCACCGTCTCGACTTGCACAAACCCATGCGCATGGCCCAACACGCGCCCGGCAATGACATTATTCAACCCCAAAAACCGCGCCACAAACAGGCTGGCAGGTTGGCGATAAAGTTGAGCGGGCGTGCCAATTTGCGCCACTTGCCCGCTGTTCATCAGCACAATGCGATCTGCCAATGCAAACGCCTCGGCTTGATCGTGCGTAACATACAGAGCGGTAAGGCCAAGCCGCTTGATAAGCTCATGCAACTCGTCAGTCAATTGCTCGCGCAAGGCGCGATCGAGCGAGCCGAGCGGCTCGTCGAGCATGAGCAGGCGCGGCTGCGGGGCGAGGCTACGCGCCAACGCCACCCGTTGCCGCTCGCCGCCCGACAGTTGGTCAATGGCGCGGCTGCCATATTTGGCCGCGTCAAGCCCGACCAAACGCAGTTGCGATGCCACGCGCTCGTCAATCTCATGGGCGGACAAGTGCTGCATCCGCAGGCCAAAAGCCACATTTTGCGCAACCGTGCGATGCGGAAAAAGCGCAAAATCTTGAAACATGAAGCCAAAGCCGCGTAAATGCGTCGGCACGGGGTCAATTGGCTCGCCATTCAGCCGCACTTGCCCGCCATCTTGCGATTCTAGCCCAGCGATGATGCGCAACAAGGTGGATTTGCCGCAGCCCGACGGGCCAAGCAAACACACAATTTCGCCTTGTGCCACCTCGAAATTGACGTTTTGCAACACGCGGGTTTGGGCGTAGGCTTTTGAAATATGTTGAAGTTGTAACATGGCTAAAACTCGCTGTCGGTGATGCGTAAACGCTCGATGATGACGAAGGCGGCGACCATGACCAGCATGAGCACGCAGCTCATCGCCAAAGCCAGCGCATAATTGCGCAAGCCCGGCTGACCCAAAAAGCGGTAAATGACAACGGGCATGGTCGGGTAATCAGGCTGTCCCAGCAGCAGCGTCGCGCCAAATTCGCCCACCGAGATGGCAAAAGCAAACGTGGCGGCAACGGCGATGCCACGCGCCAAAATCGGCCAGTCAATTTCGCGCCATGCCTGCGCAGGCGTGGCCCCCATTACCCGCGCCGCCTCGCGCAGACGCGGATCTATGCTGCGCAAAGTGGGGGTGAGGGTGCGCACGACAAACGGTAACGCCAACAACGCATGGGCAAATGGCACAAGCCATGCCGACGCCCGCCATTCGAGCGGCGGCCCGCTAAACGCCACGATGTAGCCAAACCCCAACGTCACTGCCGATGTGCCAAGCGGCAGCATGAAGACCGCATCGAGCAAGGCAGTGCGGATAGCGGAAGCGCTTTTGTCGCTCAGCCAATAGGCGGCGGGCAAGCCAACGCCCAGCGCCACGACAACGGTCATGAGGCCATACACCAGCGAATTTTGCACCGCCATGATGGGGGCAACGCCGAACAGGGCGCTGCTGGCTTGGCTGAATAGCGCTGCATAAGCGCCCCAGCCGAGCGTGTGCGCGGCGATGACGGCGCGAATTAACAGGGCGAGCAAGGGCAGCACGATGAGGGCGGCGATGACGCCAATCGCCAGCAGCCACAAAAGCCACATTTGCCCGTGTAATGGGCGCTGCACCCGTGCGGCGGCCCGCAAATTGAGCGCGGCGGTGCGGGTTTGTAGGCGGTTATAGAGCAAGGTCAACAGCAGCGAGGCGACAATTTGCAACAACGACAACGCACCCGCCACCGGCAAATTAAGGAAGCTGGTGGCTTGGGTGTAAATCTCAACTTCGAGCGTGGCATAGCGCGGCCCAGCCAACAGCAACACTGTGCCAAATGCGCCGAAACAAAAGATGAAAATGAGCAAGGCCGCCGAGCCGATGGCCGGTAAAAGCAGCGGCAAGGTGATTTCGCGTTGGGCCTGTATGCGGCTTGCCCCCAACACGCTAGCGGCTTGGGTCAATTGGGGGTCGAGGTTGGCCCAAAAGTTGCCGACGATGCGCAACACCAAGGTGTAATTGTAGAACACATGCGCCAGCAGCATCAGCCCCAACCCTTGCACTTGCGGGCCAAATAGGGCACTAAAGGCGCTGGCGACGACCAACACCGGCAACACGAATGGCACATTGGCGATGGCCCGCAAAAGCGTTTTGCCGCGAAATTGGTAACGAGCGAATAAAAACGCCGCCGGTAGCGCCGTCAGCAAGGTGAGCAGGGTTGAGAGCGCAGCCTGCCACGCACTAAACCACAACACACGCCAATAATATTCATCGGCGGCCAACTCGGCAAACGGGGCAAGGTCGAGTGTGCCTTTGGGGGCGAAGCTGATGCGAAAAATGAAGAATAATGGGTAGAAATAAAACAAACCCAGAAAAACAAGCGGCAGAATACGAAAGACGCGCTCAGTCATCACGTTCAAGCAAATTTCTAAGTGACGTCAACTCAAAAAACCTGTTTCATCATTTAACGCAGAGAAGCGGAATTTGCGGAGAAACGGCTTTATCTCTATACCGCTTTTCTGCATTTTCCACTTCTCTTATTTCAAATGCCCGTTCAGATATCCGTTCAGATCAGATGCTCGGGCATCTGTTCATCAAGGCCAGTGGCATTGGCCTAACGCAACACGACTTGCGTCCATTCTTGAATCCATTTATCGCGGTTCTTGGCGATGACATCCGGCGCAATCTCGGCTGGCTCGTTGACCACCGCGCCAAACTTGGCAAAAACGTCCTCTAGTTTGGTGGCAGAAACCGCAGGGTAAACCGCCATACTTGGGGCGAGATCTTCTTGCACCGCAGGCGACAGCATGAAGTCCATCCACGCCTTGGCAAGGGCCGGTTCTTTGGCTTTCTTCATAATACCTGCAAACTCAATTTGACGAAAAACGCCCTTGGCTGGCAAAATATTGCCGGTTGGCGGTTCTTTTACCGCGCCTTCGCTATAAAACACCTCAGCGGCGGGGCTGGGCGAATAAATCCCCACCAACGGCACAATGCCTTTTCCGCGGCCGCCGCTAAATTTTTCATAATACGCCTGTTCCCCGCCGCCGGTCCCGTCTCTTATAAACATCTGACGCTGCCGGCGAAGGGT
>JAHBAL020000344.1 GCA_018500105.2 Anaerolineae bacterium | reverse complement strand
TGGCGTGTTAGTCGGCGTTTCGGTGGCGGTCGCTGTCGCGGTAGGCGTGTTAGTTGGCGTTTCGGTAGCCGTCGCTGTCGCGGTAGGCGTGTTGGTCGGTGTTTCGGTGGCGGTCGCCGTCGCGGTGGGTGTGTTGGTCGGTGTTTCGGTAGCCGTTGCTGTCGCGGTAGGCGTGTTAGTTGGCGTTTCGGTAGCCGTCGCTGTCGCGGTAGGCGTGTTGGTTGGCGTTTCGGTGGCGGTAGCCGTTGCTGTCGGTGTGTTGGTCGGCGTTTCGGTGGCGGTAGCGGTCGCTGTCGGTGTGTTGGTTGGTGTTTCGGTAGCTGTCGCTGTTGCCGTCGCGGTAGGCGTGTTGGTAGGCGTTTGAGTCGCCGTTGCTGTCGCTGTGGCGGTGGGGGTATTCGTCGGTGTATTGGTTGGTGTCGCCGTTGAGGTGGGTGTGTTGGTCGGTGTGTTGGTTGGTGTCGCCGTTGGGGTGGGCGTGTTAGTCGGCGTATTGGTTGGCGTTGGGGTTGGCGTATTCGTTGGTGTTGATGTGGGCGTTGGCGTTGATGTCGGCACAATGACTTGCACGGTTGCGTCATCGAGGGGGTTGGCAGCGGTGGGTTCGCCTACCACCGGCCACGCCAAACTGGAGAATGTAGCGCGGGCGGTGTTGGTCAAAATGCGATTGGTATTGATCGAAGTGCTGATGAGGGCCGTGAATCGAATTACTGCCACCCCGCCAACATTGAGCTGCGGTAAGGTGTAGGTCAGCGCACCCGATCCAGCCACATTTGTGTCATCCAACGTGCCGGCTGGCGACGAAACGGTGTTACTCACGGTTGCCACAAATGACACGCCAGACGGCAAGGTGTCGGTCAGGGTGATATCGTAGGCGGGTGCATTGCCAGTATTGGTTAGTCGCAGGGTATAGGTCACCACGTCGCTGGGCATGGCCGGGTTGCGCGGCACTTGCACCGATTTATCCAAATTGAGCACCGGCGCAATCAACGACACCGATTGCGCCCCACCCGATACACCCACCACGCCGCTCACGGGGTGGGTATAGGTCAAGCGGGCAGTATTGGTCAACACTGTGCCACTGACATTGCCAACGATATCGGCCACTTGGGCCACCACCAAAATTAAAAAGCTGTTATTGGTTGTTACATTGTCGGCGGTGGTATTGACCGAGCCAAAGTTGAAGGTAAGCAACCCTGCGCTATTGCCAAACGACGGTGATGTGCCAACGCTGCCGACATAGTCGGCGCTCAGGTTTCCGCTGCTGCTGGCTGCGTCCAAAATCACGCTGTGGCTTCGGTAAGTTAGCCCAGTCGGTAACGTATCGGCAATGATCAAATTTTGCGTGTCGCCTTCGGGCAAGGTAATCCGCAAGGTATAGGTGATGTCGCTGCCAATGGCGTATTGGCTGGGGTTGGGCGGCAATTTAGCAATGCTCGGTGTGGCGAGGGTGTTGCTGACCGCGCCGGTGGCGATATAGCTATTCACCCCGCCGCTGCCGGTGCGCTCGCCGGTATAGGTTCCGCTGGGGCCGATGGTCGGCGCGCCGGGTGTGCCATTGCTGCCGGGCAAGCTGGTCCAGGTTGCCCATGCCGAGTTGGGGATGATATCGCCGCCGCGCACATTACCGGCCAAATTGGCCTGCACCTGTAGGGTGATAAATCCGCCGGGCGAGATGGCATCAGCGGTCAGGGTAATGGCGTTGCCGCTGTTGGTGACGTTGGCGTTGGTGACGCTGCCCGAGGCCAAAATGCTGGCGCTTTGCAGCGACAACCGCGCATCCAATACGTCGGTCAACACGGCTTCGTAGGCAATGGTCGAAGTGGTGGCGGCAGAATTGCGCAATGCGACGAGATAGGTCACGGCGTCGCCCGCGTCGCTGGGCGCAGGCGCGACGATGCTTTTGCTCACGCTCAGTTGCGGCTCGACCACCAAAAGTGTGTTGGTGGCGAAAATGCTGGCGGTGACAATGCGTGACGATGACGCATCGCGCACCGAGGCGGTGAAGGAGTTGGTTAGGGTGATGCCCGCCGAATTGACCAAGCGCCCAGCCTGATTGGTGGCGGTGTTGACTACCTGTGTGCCCAGTTCGATGACGATAAAGGTTGTGCCGGTTGGGCTGTTGTCGCTATTGACCACCGAGCCAAAATTAAAGACCGGATTGCCGACACTGTCGAGCGTTTCGCCGGGGAAATTGCAAGCCGGGCTGACGTTGGGCGTGAGCGAGGGAATATACAGCCCGCACACATTGCCAACCGTAGCGGTGTTGACCAGCGACGAGGTAATATAGCTGCTGATGGGGTTGATTGGCGGCACGACAAACGCGACTTTGGCTGAATCGGGCATATAAACCAAGCCAGCGGGCAGGTTTTCGTTAATGTCAATGAGTAGGTTGATGGCTGACGCTTGCGGCACACGCACCTGCAATTGATAACTCACAATTTCGCCAATTGCTACTGGGCGCGGGGCAAGCGCGTCTGAGGTATGCGGCTCGGAACTGCCGATGATAATTTTGTTGGGCGCGAGGCCGAAAATGGTGGCAAGTGCCGATGCTGTGCCGGTGTGCGTAGATTCGGTCGAGGTGGTGGTGTAGGGCGAACGCGCCCCTAAGTTGCCGGGGAACGAGGTCCATGTGCCAGTGACGATATTGTTATACGTGGCGCCAATTGGCACACCAGAAGGCACAATCCCACTGATGGTGAGTGTAATGCGGCGGCTGGCGCTGACCGGCATGGTAAAGGGCGTGTTGGTGACAAGGGTGTGGCCGCTGGCATTGGTGCCATTCAGCGAAAAATGCGCAAGACTGACTTGGGTGTTGGTGAATCCGGCAGCGGGCGCGTTGTCGGTCACGCTCAGCACGGGGTCTTGCAGCAATGCCCCAATGCCAGCCACAATCGGCAATGGGTCGGTAATGACCGCATCGTAAGCTGCCACGACGTTGTTGCTAAGGACGATGGTATAGGTCACACGATCGCCTGCGTCCATTGTGCTGGGCGCGAGCGATTTGCTCATCGAGATGGCCGGGTCAATGCGGGTAACGGTCACTTGTTGGGCGGGCAAGGTCGTGCCGGTCCACGACACCACCGCCGAGTTGCGGCGTTGGGTCGAGCTTGGGCTGGCGGTGTTTAGCATGACAGCGCGATAGGTAATGGTGATGCGCTCAGTTGTGGCATTTACGGTGTTTGAATTGAGCACATCGCCAAATGACCACAACACATTGCGCCCGTTGTTGGTCACGGTGGGGGTTGGGTTGCTACAATCGAAACCGCCGGTGCGGGTAACATCGGGCGAGGCGGTCACGCTGACGCAATCCACATAGGCCAATGCGCCGCTGGTGCTGCCCAAAGTGTCGCTTACCAGCAGGTTGGGCACTGTGCCTTCGGGCAACGTAATAACGATGGAATAAGTGAGCAATTCGCCCGCCACCACTTGGGTGCTGCTATTGCCGCCGGTGACGATCTCGGTATTGACCAATTGTTTGGAAAAGACCGGAGCGCTGATGACGACGCTGGCGGTGTCAACCAAGCTGACCGCCAAGAAGTCGCGTCCGCCCTCAACCGAGGCATAAGCGAGCAGTCCAGCCGTGTTGGTCAGGGTTTGGCTGGGGCGCACGGTGTTGTTAATGGTGGCATCGAAGACGAAAATGGCGATATTGCGCCCATCGGTGATGACTGTGCCTTGGGTGTCACGGCCCGGATCGAGCGCTCCCAAGCGCAAAGCCGAGTTGGTTGGGCCGGGGTCGGTGAGGGTAATGCCTTGGCTAAATAAATTGGCTTCGGCCCCGCTATAGGTCATGCTTGCGCCTGTGCCATCTTGCACGCATAACGTGCCGGGCACAAAGCTAAAGTTGCTGGGCAAAGTATCGCTTACCATTACGTCAAAGGCAGTGCTTGAGCCGGTGTTTTCGACCACAATGGCAAAGGTGACCAAATCGCCTGCGTCGGCGGGGCTGAGGTTTGAGTTAAACCCGTTGCCGACATTGCTCGATGTGACCGTGCCGCTCAATCGCGCACAGGCGGGGGCGGCGAGCAAGCTCACGCCCGATGGCATCGAGCCAGCCAAGCCATTACTCACCACGCCCTTGCGAATATTGAGCGCCGGTTCGAGCAGGCGAATTGGGGTGATGCTGTTGGCCTCGATAGAGGCATTTGTGCCTTGCACCGAATTGACGAGGTTTGAAAATACCAAACGATCGGCAAAGGGTTGATCGGTGGTGGTGACGGTAAACAGCAAATCTATGGTGTGGGTTGTGTTTGCGACTTCGTTATAAGTGCCAAAGGCCAGTGCCCAGCTATTTGATGTGGACGAGACGCTGAGTGTGGGTGCTGGCAAGGCTGGGCTCTGTCTCTTATACACATCT
>JAHBAL020000449.1 GCA_018500105.2 Anaerolineae bacterium | reverse complement strand
TCGTGGGCTCGGAGATGTGTATAAGAGACAGGGGTGGATTTGCCGTTGAATACTGCGCCGTATGCGGTGACGCTGCAAAACAATTCGGCGACGGGCGAGATGCGCATGAGCGTGGTGTGCGACACCGGCACGGCCTTGACTGTGCTGTCGCCGTCGCCACTGGTGTTGGGCAAAAAGTCGGCCACTGTGCCAAGCGTTGACCCAGCCAGTTGTGTCAAACTGACAGCCATTATTACCAACCAAAAGATGACTTCGGAATCACCCCGCACCTGCACCGCCGATGCCTATACCCTCAGCATCGGCTCGTCCGTGCCGCAGAACGAGTCGAAGGTGTATTTGTCTTTTGTCCGCAGGTAGGTTTCATTGTGAATTACAAGTAATGAGTAATGAGTAACGAGTAATGAGTAAGGGTCAAGATGATAGCGGAATCGCAAAATCGTCATTTTGTGTAACATCTGTCATTTCGACGCGAAGCGAGAAATCTTTGCATAAATTGAAGCTAAAGGCGTATGTTTTACAAAGATTTCTCGCTTCGCGTCGAAATGACGATTCCACGATCCTCTTGCCCTCTAAAGAATTACGAGTAACGAGTAACGAGTAACGAGCGATTACTCGTTACTCATTACTCATTACTCGTTACTCATTACGCGAACCCCGCCATTTTGACGGTATGATAGACGGGCATGGCGCAAAACTATCGTGACAAAGACCTGCGAGGCCGCAATTTTGCCGGGCAAGACCTGACCGACGCCGACTTTAGCGGCGCGGATGTGAGCGGCGCGGATTTTAGCGGCGCAAATTTGACTGGGGCGCGCTTTTCGCCCAGCAAAAAAGACAAAACGCGGGCGCTTGGCGCGAATTTTCACAAGGCCAAGCTGCTTAGCGCCAACTTTACTGGCTGTGATTTGCAAATGGCGGTATTGAGTGAGGCCATCTGTGGTCCACGTTGGCAGGTGGCCTTGCTTAAGGCCTTGCTTGGTTTTGCTTTGTCATTTGTGTTTACTTATATTGCGGCGTTGTTTAATGCCGTAATCGTTTCTTTGGCTTTTCGTTCAACTGGCGCAGATCAAATTTCTGGTATTATTGGCATGGTTTTTATCATCGTGGTCTTTGGCTGGATCATCCGCAACGGCCTTAACAATCAAATAATAACATTACTCGCAGTCGCATTCGCAGTCGCAGTCGCATTCGCATTCGCATTCGCATTCGCATTCGCATTCGCAGTCGCAGGCGCAGTCGCAGTCGCAGGCGCAGTCGCAGTCGCAGTCGCAGGCGCAGGCGCAGTCGCATTCGCAGTCGCAGTCGCAGTCGCAACTGCGCTGTTTGTTTTCTACGTCGCTTGGCGCACCCACAAGGGCGATGCCAAATTTGCCAACTTGCATGAGGGCGGTGTGCGGGTCGGACTCCTCGGCAGCACCTGTTTCCAACGCGCCAACCTCAGCCATGCCGACTTTGGCGCTGCAAAATTGCGTTTCGCCGATTTCCGCTGTGCCACCTTAATTGGCACAAACTGGGCCAACACCAAACAGCTCAACCTAGCCCAATTTGACCGCGATTACCTCAACACCCCCGCCTTGCGCACCCTCGCTATCCAGCGCGATGGGCGGGGGCAGGTTTACGACGGCCTCAACCTGAGCGGCCTGCATTTGGCCGGGGCGCAGTTGCAGGGGGCCAGTTTTGTCAGCGCTAACCTGAACGATGTCAATTTGCGCGGGGCTGACCTGTGCGAGGCTGTGCTGAAGCAAACCCAACTTGACGATGCCGACCTGAGCGAGGCCACCTTGCACGGCGCGACGATTGAGGATTGGGGCATCACGGTCGGCACTAAACTCGACGGTATTCGCTGCACCCATGTGTTCATGCGGGGGGCGGGTGGCGGCGTCACCAACCGCCTACGCAAACCCGATAACGAGAATACAACCTTTGCTGACGGAGACTTTGCGGAATTTATACGCCCATTTACAGACACACTAGATTTATATCATAGCCAATACACAGATCCACGTGCTATGGCAACGGCATTTAAAGTTGTGTCAGAAAGTAACCCTGATGATGAACTGGAAGTTGTTGCAATGGAACGGCGTGGCAAAAACGGGTTTAATATAAAAGTTAAAGTAGCGCCGGACGCGAATAAATCTATATTAAACGAGCAATATTTCAATGAGTTAAAACGGTTTGAAGCCCTTGCCGAAGCTATAAAACACGAAATAACAACTCAACGTAAATCATCCGATAATTATTTTGCATTACTTGAGAGTGCTTTAAATAATTACCAAGGACTTGAACAATTTCATGATCCTACTAGTAACTTGCCTCAAGCTGTTCGGGCGTTTGTATTGTTGATAAATAACCACTTTAACTTGGATGATTTTAAGCATCTATGCTTCAATATGGGCATTGACGATGAAAACTTGCGTGGAGACACCAAAATCGCCAAAATCCGCTCCCTTGTCCAGCATTGTCATCGGCGCAATACAATCAGCGCACTTGAGGCGCATATCCGGCAACTACGCCCGAATCTGTCAGGAATGAGTGAATGAGTGAATGAGTGAATGAGGGATTGAGGGATTGCTCTAAACTTTTGGCTAAATCCCTACTCCCTAATTCATTCAACCAATCAACCAATCAACCAATCAACCAATCAACCAATCAACCAATCAACCATTCACTCATTCACTCATTCACCCATTCACCCATTCACCCATTCACCCATTTATGAAATTCAGCATCCGACTCAACAACGATTTACCACTCGGCGATTATGTGACCTTGGCGCAGGCCGCCGAGGCGGCGGGGTTTGACCAGTTTTGGGTGAGTAATGACCTGTTTTTGCGCAGCGCCGCCGTCATTTTGCCCGCCGTCGCACAGGCCACGCGCCGCATCCACCTCGGCACGTGCATCCTCAACCCATATACTGTCAATCCTGCCGAGATCGCCATGTTTGCCAGCACGATGGACGAATTGAGCGGCAATCGCTTCAATCTCGGCCTTGCGGCGGGCGCGGGCGAATTTTTGAACTGGGTTGGTCTCGAACAGCGCAAACCGCTGGCCGCCATGCGCGAGACGATTTTGGCGATTCAGGCGCTACAGCGCGGCGAGCGTGTGCCGATGCAGGGCCAATTTTTGCAATGGAGCGACAATGCCTATATGCGTTTCGCGTCGCCGCGCCAAACGCCCATTTACATCGGGGCCATGAGCGAGGGCATGCTGCGGCTGGCGGGCGAATTGGCCGATGGCGTGCTGCCGCTGCTGTTTCCGCCCGAACACTATTTTGGCGTGCGGCCTGTGGTTGATGCAGGTCTTGCCAAACGCCAAGACCCCGCCGCCTTCGATTTCGCGGCTTGCATTTGGGTGTCGCTGGACGAAGATCGGCAGGCGGCGCGGCGGGGGTTGGCGCAAAAGGTGGCCTATTACGGCAACGCACTTAGCCCGCTCATTTATGCGCGGTTGGGGCTGACGCAGACCGACTTCGCGCCTATCGAACACGCGCTCAACGTCGAGCGCGACGAAGCCAAGGCCATTGACATGGTGAACGATCAGATGCTCGCCATCGGCGTGGTGGGCAATGTGGACGACTTGCTGGCGCGGCTGCGCCCCCTCATCGCCGCTGGCGTCACCCACATCAGCTTCGGCCCGCCCCTCGGCCCCGACCCGCTTAAGGCGATTGCCCTTTTGGGAAAGTTGAGAGTGATAGTGGATAGTGATAGTGGATAGTGATAGTGGATAGTGTTTGTGACTAACCCTCAACTCTCAACCCTCAACCCTCAACCCTCTACTATCAACTATCACTATCCACTATCCACTATCCACTCCCCACTTCCCACTATACTTGCTGTATGCCAAAACCGAGTGGACCAAAATTAAAGACGCAATATGTGTGCAGCGCTTGCCAGAGCGTGTATAGCCGCTGGTCGGGGCGGTGCGCCGAGTGTGGCGAGTGGAATACGCTGGTCGAAGAGGTGGTGGATGAACGCGCCAGTGCCGGTGCGCCGCGTGCGGGCGGGGCATCGCTGACCAATGCGCCGCAAAAACTGGCCGATATTCGCCCCGATGACATCAAACGCATCCCGCTGAACATCGGCGAATTTGCGCGGGTGTTGGGCGGCGGCATCGTGCCCGGCTCGTTGGTGTTGGTGGGCGGCGATCCGGGCATCGGCAAAAGCACTTTGCTCATGCAATCGGCAGTTTCCATTGCCAAGCACAGCGGCACGACGCTGTATGTGAGCGGCGAAGAAAGCGCCCAACAACTCAAGATGCGGGCCGAGCGGCTGGGCGTGGGCGACAGCGAACTGTATTTGCTGACCGAGACCAACCTCGATGCCGTTATTCACCATATCGAGCAAATGAAGCCCAAACTGACCATCATTGACTCGATCCAGACCATGTATGTGGACACGCTGGCCTCGTCGGCGGGCACGGTGACCCAAGTGCGCGAATCGGCGCAGCGGTTGCAACAATTGGCAAAATCACGCGGGATTGCCTGTTTTATCGTCGGGCATGTCACCAAAGAAGGCACAATTGCCGGGCCGAAAGTGCTTGAGCATATCGTAGACACGGTGTTGCAGCTCGAAGGCGACCGATTTCACACCTTCCGGTTGCTGCGCTCGATCAAAAATCGTTTTGGCGCGACCAACGAAGTGGGCGTGTTTGAGATGGCCGGCAGCGGCATGACCGAGGTGACCAACCCGAGCGAGGCATTTTTGGCCGAGCGCATGATGAACGCGCCCGGCTCGGCGATTGCGGTGACGATGGAGGGCACGCGCCCAATTTTGGTCGAGGTGCAAGCGTTGACCTCGGTTACCCAAAACCCGATGCCGCGCCGCACCGCCAACGGCTTCGATCACAACCGGCTCTTTTTGCTGCTGGCGGTCTTGGCAAAACGGGTCGGTATTCGTCTGCACGACCAAGACGTGTTTGTCAACGTGGTGGGCGGGTTGAATATTGACGAACCGGCTGCTGACTTGGCTGCCGCGCTCGCCATTGCCAGCGCCGCCAAGGGCGCAATCGTGCCCTCTGACCTCGCCATCATTGGCGAAATTGGGTTGAGTGGCGAGTTGCGCCAAGTGGCTCAGCTTAGCCAGCGGGTGCAAGAGGCGGCCAAGCTTGGCTTTTTGCGTTGTCTCGTGCCCAAAACCACCCGCCCAATCGAAAATGTGCCGCCCAGTATCAAACTTTTGCCCGCCCGCAGTGTTGGCGAGGCGTTAGATCGGGTATTGGGTGGATAAAAATAATCAGAAATGCCACATAAAACCATGATCGAGTTGCGCCGCCATAGTATGCGCAACATTCCGGGCGTGCATCTCAACAAGGCAGGCGTGAGCTTGGCCCGTAAGATCGGCAACAAAATGGGCAAATTTACCCTCGTGCTTACCAGCACATTGCCTCGCGCTTACGAAACCGCCATTGCGATGGGTTATGCCGTTGACGAGCAGCTAGAGGCGTTTGCCGATATGAGTGCCGACATGGCTTGGTCGCCGGATGGCAGCATCGGCGAGATTGCACATGCGGTTCGTCAGCGGCCTGCTGCCGCCGACTATGTGCAACAGCAGGGTGAAATTTTGCACACCATTGTGCAGGCATTGCCCGACAACGGGGCTGCGCTCATCGTGTCGCATGGCGGCATCGTCGAGGCGCACGCCATTGCGCTCGCGCCCGATGCCGATCATGCCAGTTGGGGCAAGACATTTAGTTATTGCGAAGGCGTGCGTTTGTGGTTTGAAGATGGGCAATGGGTGCGGGCCGAGGTTTTGCGCCAGCCGTAAACCTCCGAGGTTTGGCAAAACACTGTTAGCCTTCGTCGGTGGTTGAGCGTAGCTAGGTCGTCGGGGGTGTCGCTTCGCTCAACCCCCGCCTAATTGGCACGAACCCTTCGGGTTCGTTTTCGTATTGGGCGGTGAGTTGTGGTGCAAAATCACCCCGAAGGGGTTTCCCACATGAGGCGGTGGTTGAGCGTAGCGACACCACCGACGGTCTTCGCTCAACCCCCGCCTAATTTGGTACGAACCCTTCGGGTTCGTTTTCGTGTTGGGCGGTGAGTTGTGGAGCAAAATCACCCCGAAGGGGTTTCCCACATGAGGCGGTGGTTGAGCGCATCTAGATCGTCGGGGGTGTCGCTTCGCTCAACCCCCGCCTAATTTGGCACGAACCCTTCGGGTTCATTTTCGCAACTGGCGGTGAGTTGTGGAGCAAAATCACCCCGAAGGGGTTTCCCGCATGAGGCGGTGGTTGAGCGCAGCGACACCACCGACGGTCTTCGCCCAACCACCGCCTAATTGGCACGGACCCTTCGGGTTCATTTTCGCAACTGGCGGTGAGTTACAGGTCAAAATCACCCCGAAGGGGTTTCTCACATGAGGCGGTGGTTGAGCGCAGCGACACCACCGACGG
>JAHBAL020000027.1 GCA_018500105.2 Anaerolineae bacterium | reverse complement strand
AGATGTGTATAAGAGACAGGCACAGGCCGCCAATACGAGCGACATAGCGATACCAGCAGCACTTAATGTGGGTTTAAATTTGGGGTTCATTTCTTTCTCCTTTTAATGTTGATAACAACTTAAGATTTACGCGTGTAAGAAATGTTTTTCAGCAAAGATACAAGTTTTACGAAGATAAAAATGGATTTGCCATATAAACTTTTAAATCCTTCGTGCCCTTCGTGTTCTTCGTGGTAAACATAACGCTTTGCGTAAGTTCTAAACTGACACAAATGCCTGAATTGCCGTCACAATATCAGCCGCGCCATCTCCGTACAGCATGGTCTGATGATTGCCGCGCACGGCTTGCACCGTGCAATTGGGCATAATCGCGGCGGTCGCGGCGGCATTTTCGGGCGGCAAAAGCGGCGCACCCAGCGCATATTCGGCGGTGGCGTTGAGCAATAACGTCGGCGCATGCGTGTTGCGGGCGTAATGCTCGAATGGCTCATGCAGGGCAGCCTCAAGACATTTGCCGATGTGTGACATGCCAGAGCGTGTGGTCACGCCGCCATCTTCGCGGGTCATCACATCAGCGCGATAATAGCTCAGCATGTCGTCTGACCACGCCTCGTTGAGATAAGGGGCAGATTTTATTTTGGCGAGGTAATCATCAAACGAGGGCCATGTTTGCCCCAAACGGCTGAGCGTGGGGCCGAGCATGGCGCGGGTATTGGGGTGCATCCGCATGGCGGCATCGAGCAGCACCACTTTTGCCACTCGCGTCGGATATTGCGACGCCAAACACATCGAAAGCAAACCGCCAAACGAATGCCCAATCAAAATCGCCTTGTCAACCTGAAGTGTGTCGAGCAGGCCAATGATGTCGTGGGCGTGGTCGCTCATGCTGTAGCCGGTCTCTGGCTTGTCGCTCTCGCCGCGCCCGCGCAAATCTACCGACACCACATGCAGATTGCGCGTAATACCCGCTGGTATGAGGCCGTCGAAGGCGTGAGCGTTGGCCGTCAACCCGTGCATCAACACGGCGAATGGCGCATCGGTGCTGGGGCTGCCATGATCGAGATAATGAAGGCGAATGCCATTGACGTGGATATAGTTGCTTTGCATTGTAAATAGTATATTAACCAAGGTTACAATGCGGTTACAACCTCGGTAGCGCCGTCCGTAGCGCCGTCCGTAGCGCCGTCATCTTGACGGCACAGTAGCCGCGTCAAAGCCTCCCACCTCGGTGCAACAAAAACGCCGTCAAGATGACGGCGCTACAATTCCCACCTCGGTGCAACAAAAAATTTGCCGTCAAGATGACGGCGCTACGGACGGCGCTACGGACGGCACTACCGAAACCGCAGTCATTTCACGCAATAACAACGTGGTCGCTGTGGCAGGTTTGATGCCCAATTCACGTTTGAGCGCGGCCTCGCAACGCTGAAAAACGCGCATCGCTTGTGCCACATCCCCGCGCCGCCAATGCGCTCGCATGAGCAGACGATAGGCATTTTCCCAACACGTATCGCGGGCCAACAATGCCTCGCAACACGTCATGCACTCGTCAATTTCGGCTCGTGCCAGCGCATCGGTTGCCAAATGATCCATCACCATCAGCCAGCGCGAGAGTAGCCGCTGCCGCAGCGCCATGCAAACATCGTCGTAGGCCGCCATCGGCAAAAAATCGCCCTGATACAACGTCTGCGCGGCTCGCCAGTCGCCGCGATTACACGCCGTTTCAAATTCGGCATGGTCGAGCCAAAGGTCGGCTTGCGGATTGAGGCGATACGCCTGATCGCTCACTTGCACAAATGTCGGCTCGTCGTTGGCCGCACGATCTGGCTCTAACACCCGATTGAGGGCATTCAGCGTCACCTTGAAATGCGTCAGCCCGGCGTCGGGGTCAAGTTCGGGCCACAGTGTTTCGATCAACCGTTCCCGTGGGAGCCATGTGTGACGCTCGGCGATCAATTGCCACAGCAGCCGCCGCGCTGTCGTGCGTTTCCATTCGTTTGCGCCGACTTCGGCATCGCCGCGCCACAGCCGAAAATCGCCCAACGTTTGAATGCGCAACTGATAACCGTAATGTTTGCTCACCCGCGCCAATCCCAGCGTTTGCAGCAATTGCGTTGCCCTCGCATCGTGTTGCGCCCGCGCCGAAATGAGCAACGGCACAATTTGGCGCACATCGGGTGGGCCGAGCAAGTTGGCGGTGCTGAGCAAAAAGCCCAAATCATGGGCCTCGACCTCGCGCAAAATTTGGCGAAACGTTGCGGCGCTGTCGGTTTGGGCCGACAGCACTTGCCACAATTGCGCCGCCGCCTGCCCCAACGGGTCGGCGCTGTCCTCAAAATGGGTGCGTGCTTGGGTCAGCCATTGCGTGGCCTCGGCATAAGCGCGATGTCGGCTACAGGCCGCACCCATCGCCAAATGAATCAACCCCGCAATCCAAATATCGCCTGCGACAGAAGCCACCTCCAGCCCATTGTGCGCCGCCTCGCGGGCTTGTGCCAATTCGCCGCGCCAGCCATGCGCCCGCGCCAACCCCCACATTGCCTCGCTACGCAAACGGCGCACGGCCATTTGGTCGCCCATGCTCACGGCAGTGTTGTAGCAATGAATGGCGTCGGCGATGTCGTTTTGCGATTGGCCCGCCGTGTTGCGCCAACTTTGGGCGCGTAATTGCAGGGCGTGACCCAAGCGAATATAGCCCACCGCCTCGATGAAGGGCGAGCCTAAACGCCGCCCCAAGGCGATGCCTTCTTGTGCCAGCGCCACTGCTCGCTCGGCGTTGCCCCAAAAAGCGTGGATGAGCGACAATAGCAGCGGAATTTCACGATGCCCGCGCGGGGCGTGCCCGCGATCACGCTCTTGTTCGGCCAATTCGGCCAAATTATGCGCGGCTTCGCGCATTTTGCCGGTGCGCAGGGCAATGCGTGCTCGCACGACTGCATCGTCACCGCTGGCCCCTATCACCGACCGCGCCTCATCTAACAAAGCGGTGGCTTCGTTGGGTTTGCCCAAATTGAGCTTGTTTTCGGCCAAAATGAGCAACAACGCCGCCCGTTCTTGGGCGGCTGGCTCGGCGCGGGTCATGGCGATGACGCGCTCGAGCAACGGCTCGGCTTGGCGCGGGCGCACGGTGTCGAGGTAAACCTGCACCTGCCCCAACACAGCTTGTCGCAGTCCGGCATCGTCGCGGGCGGTTTCGCTCAGTTGGCTGGCGCGAGCAAAACACTGTAGCGCCGCATCGAATTGGCTGCGCAGCCGCAGCAAATTGCCACGCAGCCCTTGCAGCGCGGCATCGTCATTCACCCGTCGGTCGGGAATGACACGCAGCCAATCCTCGACCGTCGCCAAACGGCCTTCGGCCATAGCGCGAGGCGCGGCTTGCAGCACACAATGTGCCACTTCGGCGATATTGCCCAGCGCCAGCCAATGGTGAATCGCATCTTCCCATTGACCGGTCGCCACAAACCGCCGCGCCGCCGCCTCGCGCTGTTCACGGGCGTGATCGTTTTCGCTTACAGCACCCGACACTTATTCTTTAGCTGTCCAATTTTTTCGAGTTGAATAATGACGACGTCGCCATCTTTCATAAAGACTGGCGGTTTGCGGGCCGCGCCCACGCCGTGCGTTGTGCCGGTAATGATGACATCGCCGGGGTTGAGCGTCATGTAATGGCTGAGGTGGCTAACCAAGCGCTTGCAGGTGAACAACATGTCGCTGGTGTTGGCGTGCTGCATTACTTGCCCATTCAAAATACATTGAATGTCGAGTGTTTGCGGGTCGGGAATTTCGTCGCTGGTGACGAGGCTGGGGCCGATGGGGCACGCGCCGTCGAAGCTCTTGCCCAGCACCCATTGCTTGGCGTCGTCGCCGTTTTGAATATCGCGGGCGCTAAAGTCGTTGGCCGCAGTGTAGCCGCCGACATAGCTCAGCGCGTCGGCTTCGCTCACGCGGTAGCACTTTTTGCCCATCACAATCGCCAACTCGGCCTCGTAGTCCATCTTTTGCGTGGCATCGGTATACCATGTCACGGTGTCGCCGGGGTTGGCCAACGAGTTGATCATTTTGGCAAATACCACTGGTTTGGTTGGCAAATCGGTGCGCCCCATTTCCTTGAAATGTTCCAAATAGTTTACGCCAATCGCCAAAATCTTTTGCGGGGTGACCGGAGCGCGTAATTTCAAGCGCCCCATCTTGCCCACCGCCTTCGCATCTTTGGCATTCATGAGCGATTTGGCTTTGCGGCGGGCGCTGGCGCTGCACATAATGGTGAGCACGTCGCCTGCGGCACTCACATCAAACACATTGTCGTTTTTGTCAACAGCACCGGCATAATTTTGCCCGTCTTTTACATAAGTTACGAGTTTCATGGTGTGGCTATTCTATATCATCTTAAGGGTCAATTTTTACCCCGATCTGGCGAAAGGCATCGCGGGCGATGGCGAATTGCTGGATTTCATCTGTGCCGCCCAACAGCCGCAGTGCCCGCACATCTCGATAGATGCGAGCGATTTCTTCGCCTTCGCGGTAGCCTGCGCCGCCGTGAATTTGCAGCACTTTGTCGGCGACATCACCCGCCACGCGCCCGCCCAAATATTTGACGATGTTGGCTGGCACGCCAAAATCTTGGCCGGTGTTGGCAAGCCACGCCGCGTAACGAATGGTTTGGCGCAACGACTCGATCTCGGCCACGCACTCGGCGACAAAATTTTGGATGCGCTGCTTGTGGGCCAAAGTCGTGCCAAAGGCATTGCGCTGGGCGGCGTAGCGAATGCCGAGATCGAGCGCCCGTTCAGACGCGCCCAGTGCCGCCGAGGCCAACACGATGCGCACGCGGTTAAAGGCCCGCATCACGATGCCCCAACCCGACCCGATCTCGCCCAATTGGTGACTGGCAGGCACATGCACATTCTCAAATTGCACGGTGCGAATGTCGGCCCCGCGCAAGCCCAGCGTCTCTTCGCGCTCGATCAAACTGACGCCTGCCATTTTGCGCTCGACAATGAAGGCGTTGATGCGCCCGTGTTTGCCATCGCCCTGCAATTTGGCGAACACCACAAACACCGAGGCCAACCCCGCATTGCACACCCATGTTTTTGTGCCATTGATGACAAACCCATCCGCTACGGGGGCTGCTTGCGTCGCCAATGCGCCCGCGTCTGAGCCAGCGCCAGCCTCGGTCAGGGCAAAGGCGGCGATCTCGCCCCGCGCCGTTAGACGCGGCAAAAATTGGCGTTTTTGCGCTTCGCTGCCCGAATCTAAAATGCTGCCGGTTGCCAAACAAGTGTGAATGGCGAATGGAATCGCCAGCGACAAGCTGTGTTTGGCGATTTCTTCGGCCAACAGGCTGAAGGTCAGCATGTCGTAGCCCGAACCGCCGTATTCAATCGGCACGGTGGGGGCCAAATAGCCGCGTTTGGTGGCATGACGCACCACTGTCAGCGGCACACGTCGGGTGCGGTCAATTTGCGCCGCCACCGGCGCGACATATTGCTGCACAAACGTCTTAAATTCCTCGCGTTTTTGCTGTTGGTCGGGAGAGAGTGAGAAGTCCATGTTGGAGGGATTATATAGAGGGGCCAGCAAATTATCTGTTTTGATAGTTTTTGCACACATCAAAGTTAAATTTTGGGGTTAATTCTCAGATTTAGAGTTGTTGTCCCTTCCAACGATCATGTGGTATCACAATGTGATATAGTAAGGCCATGCAGCGGCTGATAACACGTGCAGCACGAAAATGGGCACTAAAAGAAAAGCTGAGTGATAGCACTTTACTGGCTGTGATTCAAGAACTCGAATTAGGAAAATCTGTCGTTGACTTGGGATCAGGCTTATTCAAGGTGCGTGTTGCGCGTCTCGGACAGGGCAAAAGTGGTGGTTATCGCACCCTAATAGTCTATCGGGCGCAAGATCGGGCGATTGTAGTTTATGGATTCGCAAAGTCAGAGACAGATAATATTGACGCAGTTGAGTTAAAGCTATTTCGAAAGCTTGCCAAAGATCTGTTAGCGTTATCTGAAATTGACCTAGCGAAAGCGATTACTGCCAATGTTTTTTATGTGTTAAACGAAGAAATCAATGAGATTACGGAGGAAATAAGCGATGAATAAAATGCGAGAAGCGATTCGAGATACCGTTCAGGGGCTTGTAGATAATGATTTAAGCACTTCATTTACGCAAAAAGAGATGAATATGTTGGGCATTAAAGTTAAACCAGTGTCGCTTACCCCCGAACAAATTCGGGCGGTACGTATCCGTACCAATTTAAGTCAAACCGTATTTGCCCAAATGCTGAGTGTCAGCCCATCAACTGTTCGACAATGGGAACAAGGGTCACGCACACCCAGTGGCGCAGCCCAAGTGTTGTTAGAGCTAATGCAAAGGCAACCCAATCTGCTAGATTATCGGCTGCATTAGCCGCGATTTTGGTGCAATTTCGTTTTGAGCAAATTTCTGAGTTGATGAAAGGTTTTGCCGATTTCATGATCTACCTCCCACAGTGTAGCGGTAAGAAGTAGATCGTGAAATCAGCATTTACTAAACCACACTCAACTCAAACCCAAACCGATACTCACCCGCCATCAGCCGATACTGTGGCAGCGCGTCGGGGCCACAACTGGCAGTGCCGAGGCCACGCATGGCATGGTCGAGGCTAAGCACGACCTCTGGCTTGGCGTGTAGATCGTATGTGTGCTTGGCGGCAAATAAATCGGCATCCGTATGATGTAGCGCGTTAAATTCAAACGGCACATCGCCTGTCACCTTCAACCCGTGACCACTGTCGTCGCTCAACGTCAGCCAGCGCACATCGGTCTTGTGCCCATGCTCTTGCGGCATCACATAATCCACATATTGCTCGCGCACCGTGCTTTGATAGCGATGAATCGGGGCCGAAACCTTGCGGTCGCTGTAGTTGTCCCAAGGCCCGCGCCCATACCATTCAAGTTGCTCCAGTGCGGGTGAGAGCTGCAATTGCAGGCCAACTCGCGGCAAATCGTTCACCCCTTCGCCCACCCGCACCACATTTTCAATGCGCAACGTGCCATGCGGCGTCAGCGTATAGCGATGGGTATGCACAAAGTCATCCCACTGCTCGCGCCCGCTGGCGGCGTGGGTGATCTCGACGGCGGGCGCGTCGTCGTCCGTCTCGATCAAACGCACCTCGACCAACCGCCGCACCAAATTGGGCAAGCCCAACTGATACCAGTGACCCAATACTTTATCCGACACATCATCGAATAGCTTGATGCCGTCGTTGTCGGTCGCCCCACGCCACACATTCAGCAGCGGGCTTTGCGCTAGCAAATTGCGTTCATCCACGCCAAAATGCGTCAGCGAGCCGCTGTTTTGGTCAAACACGGCATGAACATTGCCCGCCGTCAGGGCAATTTGGTTCTCGTGCGTGCTGACCGACACCGGCGCTGATTCGGCATTGGCGGGCGCGGTCTTGCGCTTGCCGCGCGATTTAGCTTGCGGCACGGGCAATTGCTCCCACGCCGCCTCGTGCCCGCGCTCGGCCCACCAGGTATCGTGGCGTTGGAAAAAGGTGAAATTGACAAACGCCTCGCCTGCGTGATCTTTGAACACTTCGCCGAAGTTAATCATCATTTCGCGGCTCTCGCCGGGCTTAATATTCAAGCGGCCCAAATCGCCGCCCACCACATGATCGCCATTTACGATCAATTCCCATTCGCCGCGCAAATCGCTCAAGTCGGTGAAATCGCGTTTGTTGCTGATGTTGAACGTGCCTTTTTGCACATCGCCCCATGCCACCTTGACCGGTTGAATGACTGTCTCTTATACACATCT
>JAHBAL020000121.1 GCA_018500105.2 Anaerolineae bacterium | reverse complement strand
CTCTACACCGACTTGTGGTGGATGCATGTCGCCCTGCCGCGACAAGCCGCCCGACATCGGCTCGATTTGCTGCACCTGCCCGCCAATACCATTCCGCTCTGGCGGCCTTGCCCAGCCGGTGTGTTCATTCACGACACCACCATCATAGACACGCCGCACTATTTTCCGCTGTGGCATCGCAACTATGCCCGCATTTTTACGCGCTTGGCGGCACGTCATGCGGCGCATATTTTCACCAATTCCGAGCAGTCAAAACGCGATATTGTGCGCTGTTTCGATGTGCCAGCCAGCAAAATCGTCGTCACCTACCTCGCCGCCAACCCAAGCTATCGCCCTTTGCCCGCCGCTACCGTCGCCGAGGTAACCCGCCGCTACCAACTTGACTTGCCCACCGGCTTTATTTTGACCGTCGGGGCGCTGGAGCCGCGCAAAAACTTAGTGCGCCTCATCAATGCCTATGCGAAGTGTCGTGAGTGGGGCATTGCCGCGCCGCTGGTGCATGTGGGGCCAACGGGTTGGCATTTTGCCGAAATTCAGCACGAGGTCAATCAGCTGGGGCTGGCCGAACAGGTGCGCTTTTTGGGGCGTGTGCCGCTCGACGACCTCGCCGTGCTGTATAACGCCGCCGCCGTCTTCGCCTACCCTTCGCTTTATGAGGGCTTCGGCCTGCCACCACTCGAAGCCATGGCCTGCGCCGCGCCTGTCGTCACCTCAAACACCTCGTCGTTGCCCGAAGTCGTCGGCGATGCCGCGCTCCAAGTTGACCCGCTCGACGTGACGGCGCTTGCAAACGCAATCCATGCCGTGCTCACCCAGCCCGCACTTGCGCAATCCCTGCGCGAACGCGGCCCTCGTCGCGCCGCGCAATTCTCTTGGCGGCGCTGTGCCCTTGAAACGGCGGGTGTGTATTTTGGAGAATGAGTGAATGGGTGAATGAGTGATTGCCCAGTCATTCGCTCAATCACTCAATCACCCATTCATCCATTCACTCATTTGTCTGAAATCGCATCCAGCAGCCCCGTCAAACCCATCGTATAGCTGCGCCAGCCGAAGCCGCAAATAACGCCAACGGCGATGCCGGAGATAAACGAGTGGTGGCGAAATTCTTCGCGTTTGTGAATATTCGACAAATGCACCTCGACGCAAGGCAAGCCAACGCCACTAATCGCATCACGCAAGGCCACACTGGTGTGCGTCAGCCCGCCCGGGTTAATCAAAATGCCCTGCGCCCACTCACGCGCCGCGTGAATGCTATCAATCAACACCCCTTCGTGGTTCGACTGCACAATACGCAAATCGGCTTTTCGTTGCTTGGCAAGACTCAGCAAATGATTATTCACATCATCTAACGTGGTGTTGCCATAAATTTGCGGCTCGCGCAAACCCAATAAATTTAAATTTGGACCGTGGAGAACAAGTATGTTTTTCATAGGTTACAAAAAAGTGCAAAGTGGAAAGTGCAAAGTGCAAAGTAAAAAGTGGAAAGTGGAAATAACTCGTGTTTTACTTTTTACTTTGCACTTTGCACTTTGCACTTTCCACTATTTTTAGTTGTTGCGCCGCCAACCCACGATGGCTGACGCGATGCTTTTCTACCGATGACAATTCGGCCATTGTGCGCTCATGCTGGTGGGCCGCCACCAAGAAAACCGGATCGAAGCCGAAGCCATCGCGCCCGCGTGACTCGTGCGAAATGCGGCCCTCGCAAATGCCATGCACCACCGCCTCTTGCCCATCGGGCGCGATCAGCACAATGACCGCGTGAAAACGGGCGGTGCGTTGCACATCCGGCACGCCCAGCATCTCGCGCAATAACTCGGCACAGCCATCGCCATTTGGCGCGGCCTTGTGATATCGCGCCGAAAGCACGCCGGGCCGACCGCCCAGCGCGTCAACCTCAAGCCCAGAATCGTCGGCCATCACCCACAACGGCTCAGTCAGCGGCGGGTTATCGCGCACAGCCGCATAAAACGCCTGCGCCTTAATTTGCGAATTGCCCACATATGTGTCGGCGCTTTCGTCAGGGTCAAGCGTCATCCCCAATTCTCGCGGTGCATGCAACACAATTTGCACCCCGCTGCCCGTTTCGACGCTATCAAAAATCTCTCGAAACTCTTTTTGCTTGTGCAAATTGTTAGAAGCAATCAATATGTGACGTGTTATCATCTTTATCTGTATTTTATGAACAAGTTTACCCCGCTCTCTAGCAAAGTGGTTCCACTACCGGCTGAAAATGTGGACACCGATCAAATTATCCCAGCTCGTTATCTCAAGGTGACCGACAAGCAAGGCTTAGGCGAAGCGCTTTTTGCCGATTGGCGCTATAGCAACGACGGCAGCCCCAAGTCCGATTTTATTCTAAATAAAAATGAAATGAAAGGTCGCCAAGTGTTATTGGCGGGCGACAATTTTGGCTGTGGCTCATCTCGCGAACACGCGCCTTGGGCCTTGACCGGCGCTGGTTTCCGCGCCGTTATTAGCACCTCATTTGCCGATATTTTCCGCAACAACTCGCTCAAAAATGGCCTCTTGCCCATCATCGTTGACCGCGACACGCATGAGCAATTATTCAGCCTCGCCAGCGAAGACCCCGATTTTCAAGTGAGTGTTGACCTCTCGTCCCAAACCATCACCCTGCCCGATGGTCGCAATGTCGCCTTCCCCATTGACGGCTTTTCAAAAAGTTGTATGCTTAACGGCGTAGATGAAATCGGTTACGTGCTGAGCTTAAAAGACAAAATCGAAGCCTTTGAAAACAACTGAGAATTATGAATTATGAATTATGAGTTATGAACAATTCATAATTCATAATTCATAATTCATAATTCATAATTCATAATTCATAATTCATAATTCATAATTCATAATTCAACTGACGAATGCCTGTTTTACGCCCGCTGACGGCGCGTCTTGTTTTGGCTGGGGTATTGGTGACGGCGTGCAATAACACACCTACACCCATACCCACCCCGGCCCCGGTGCAAATTCGACTTGCAACCGATGCCGCGACATTGCCCTTGATGCGGGCGTTGACCGATGGCTATAGCGCCGCTTACCCCAATGTTAGCTTCGCGCTTGAATGGGGCAACGCCCCCGCCGCGTATGAGGCCATGCGGTTGGGACGGGCGCAATTAACCGCCGTTTCGGTTATGCCGAGTACGCTGGTGCAAGGCGGGCCAAACGCCCGCCAGCCTTGGTTCACCGACCTCTCGCTCGACAGTTTGGTCGTCATTGCCAACCCACAAAACAAACTGAGCAACCTGAGCACCTTCGAGCTACGCGAAATTTACGCTGGCTCGCGCAGCCGCTGGAGCGACATTGACCCCGCCCTGAGTGGCGACATTGACTTAGGCTCACGCGAGGCCAACGACCCAACCCGCAATTTGTTTGAGACTATGGTCATGAACAAACTTGCGGCATCACCCAATGCCATCGTTTTGCCGTCAATCGAAGTCATGCTTAATTTTGTGGCCTTGCAGCCCGGCGCAATCGGCTATGTGCCCGCCTCACGCGCCAGCAAAGAGCCGCGGGTCAAAATGATTAGCATTGACAACGCCCTGCCAAACCGCGCCACGCTCAGCAATAGCAGTTATCATTTGCCAATTCCAGTTTATTTAATGGCAAATAACGAACCCGACGGCGAAGCCCGCAAATTTGTGGCGTGGATGCTTGGCCCGAACGGGCAACAAATTGCGACCAAACAAGGCTATATCTCGCTCAATTAATCGGCTGGCAATCTAAAATCCAAAATCTAAAATAAAACCATGCTTCTGATCGCCGTTGGCTCACAAAACCCCGTCAAACTTGAGGCCGCCCGCATTGGCGCGACCCAAGCTCTCAGCCTGCCCGATGCCAATGGGCAATTGCGCATTCAGCCCAGCGACATAGACATTATTGGCAGCATTGTCGAATCGGGTGTGCGGGCGCAACCGCTTGACGACGATGAGTGCATCACCGGTGCGGCCCAACGCGCCATCACCGCGCTCGAAGCCGTGCCCGGCGCTGAATATGGCATTGGGCTAGAGGGCGGCGTGGTATCGGTGCGCGGGGGACTTTTCGCCTGTGCATGGTGCGTAGTAGTTGACGGCTGGGGCAAAACCGGCATGGCGAGCACAGGCCGCTTTCAATTGCCGCCACGTGTGGTCGAACTGGTGCAACAAGGCATGGAATTGGGCGAAGCTGACGACCTCGTGTTCGGTCGCAACGACTCGAAAATACACGAAGGCGCGTGCGGCATCCTCACCCACGGGCGGCTCATGCGTTCGCAATTTTATAGCCCCGCCGTGTTGTTGGCCTTCATTCGCTTTATGAATGAGGCGATTTTCACCTAATCACGCTGCACGGCCTAGCAAAGCCCCATCCACACAGGCTGTCTTCAGCAAATTGATATATACTTTTGGCATATGGTTGTTCTCACCCCAACTACCGATAGCAACCCGCCAGCGCCAACCTACCCGATGGCTACCCAATTGCCCAAAACCAACGGCAACGGACACTACCTGCCACAGGCGCTGCAAGACAACTTACGCGACATCGTCAACAACCTAATCACCGAGGATGACACGCCAGTGGACAATCTGTTTTCTGAAAAACAACAGCGACTACTCACCGAATCTCTTTTTTCGTCGTGGCAAGGCCCCGGCGATGGTCGCCCCTTTGTCGCAATGGCAAATGTGGGCATGTATTACCACACGCGCAGCGCCCCACTTGTGCCCGACGCACTGTTAAGTATTGATGTGCAAGCCCCCGATGAATTGTGGGAAAAGAGCCACCGCTGCTATATGATTTGGGACTATGGCAAAGCCCCCGACATTGTGATCGAAATTGTATCGAACAAAGTCGGTGAAGAAGATGACGAAATGGGCAAATTGCGCAAATATGCGCTCGCCAATGTGCCATTTTATGTCATTTTCGACCCGCTCAATACGCTAAAGCAGGGGCAATTACGGGTTTATGAGCGCAGCTCGCGCACTGGCTACGCCCTGACGTCGCGCCGTTATTTCGATGATGTCGGGCTGGCTTTACAGCTTTGGGATGGCCCTTACGAAGGCGTAAACGCCACGTGGCTGCGCTGGTATGACCGCGATCAAAACCTCGTCCCAACTGGTGCGGAACGCGCTAACACCGAGACGCAACGCGCCAACGCCGAAGCGAACGCCCGCCGTCTCGCCGAGCAGCGCATCGCTGAATTAGAAGCCAAACTCGCCGCCCTAAGCATTACCTAACGCCATGTCATCGCGCTCACTTTACCGCACTGCATTAGGCCCAGCATTTGACCAACTGCATCCGGCGATTCAACGCCATTACGACCTAACCCTAGGCCAACGCATCACCCTGCATGCCACCATGCGGGCATGGAACCGGCTGGCATTTGCCCAACCGCTCATGCCATTCACGCCCAAGCCCGGCGACAATCTGCCAACAACCGTCATCAATACCGGCGTGCAAGATGCCCAAGGCCGTGTTTGCTTTGAGTGGCAGCGCAATTTCACCTACCCAAAAGGACAATTCAACAACTATACCCTCACCACACCGCCGCCACAGCCGCGCCTCTACCCCGTTGTGATGGACCGCTTTGCTGGCTTTCCGCAAGTGGCGCTCGAATTGGCGCTAGAGGTGGCTGAAGGCGGCAATGTGCTGAATATGCGCACCCAAGGCGGGCAATATTTGGTGTTTGGGCAACGACTGCTGCCCTTGCCGCGCTTTATGCACATGGTCGGCGTCGGCGTCGAACGCGCCATCGGCCCCAACGAAATCGAAATTAGCATCCGTATCAGTCACCCACTCGTCGGTGAGCTATTTGGCTACGCCGGTCGAGCGACGGTGGGGCTAGACGAATAAGTAACGAGTAATGAGTAACGAGTAAATAATTACTTATTACTCGTTACTCGTTACTCGTTACTCACCACCCATCACTCAAACCATGTCCGACGACAACCGCGCAGAGTTGCGCAAACTAATTGCAAATTGCCGCCAAGCGACGCTGGCGGTGGTGGAAAATGATGAACCGTTTACGGCAATGGTCTCGTATGCGCTCGATGTGGACGGGGTGAGTTTGCTCATTCACCTGAGCAATTTGTCAGCGCACAAACGCCAATTGCTGGCGCAACCGCGTTGCAGCGTGCTTATTTGCCAGCCCGACACTGGCGCTGGCGAAGTATTGGCCTTGCAGCGGGTATCCATTCAAGGCACAGCCATTCGCCTAGACAAAACCAGCCCAGCCTACGAGGCCGCCAAGGCAGCCTACCTCGCCAAACTGCCCACTTCGGCCATCATGTTTAGCCTGCCCGATTTCGACCTGTTTCGCATCACGCCCCAAAGCGGGCGCTATATCGCTGGGTTTGGCCGCGCCTTTACTCTCACTGTCGCCGATTTTTAGCCCAGATGGCAGCTAGAAGTTTGCTCGCAAAAGCGCAAAAACGTCTGATATGAATGATGAATTATGAATTATGAATTATGAATTTTTTTCGCAACTAAGGGGTTGCGCACATTAAAAATAGTTCGCCGCGAAGAACACAACGTTCACAAAGACAAGGATGAAAATAAAATTTCGCGTAAACCCTAAATTCATCATTCATAACTCATAATTCATAATTCATAACTCATCATTTGGTTACTTGCCTTTCCAAGCGGGTTTGCGCTTTTCGACAAAGGCACGCATCCCCTCTTTTTGGTCTTCGGTGCTAAAAAGAAGATAGAAGGCGCGGCGTTCTTCGGCGAGACCATCGCCGAGAAAGGTCTCGGCGGCTTGGTTGACCATTTCTTTGCCAAAACGCACCGCCAGCGGCGCACGGGCGGCAATTTGGCTGGCAAGTTCGAGTGCGGCGGCAAAATAGCTCTCGACGGGCAATACTTTATTGACCAACCCGTAATGCTGCGCCTCTTTGGCGCTCAGCCAGCGATTATTCAGCACAATTTCCATCGCCAAGGCTTTGCCGACGGCGCGGGTCATGCGTTGGGTTCCGCCAGCACCCGGAATGACGCCAATGTTAATTTCGGGTTGTCCAAATTGCGCGGTCTCGGATGCAACGATCATATCGCACGACATCGCCAATTCGCAGCCACCGCCCAAACAAAAGCCAGACACGGCAGCGATGATGGGTTTCTTAATCTTCTTCAAACGATCCCACAACTCGATACGACCGTTGGTCATCATATCAACGGTGGTCGCGCCGGCCATTTCGGCAATGTCGGCCCCTGCCGCAAACGCGGCATCGTCGCCGGTGATAATGATTGCGCCAATATTGGCGTCGGCGTCAAACACCTCGGCAGCCGCCACCACCAAGCCCATCACTTGCCCATTGAGGGCGTTGCGCTGCTTGGGGCGATTGAGGCGGATGAGGCCAACTTTGTCGCGGGTTTCGGTAAGAACAACTGAATCTGACATAAATCTCCTATTGGAATGCAATGATACAGGCATTTAAAAGCCACTTGACAGAAGCCAATATAGATGTTATATTTGGGTTTGCGCAAACGTTTGCTCATTTTTCATTTATGCAATACACAGCCCAAAATATGTTGGTAAAACCCAACCCAGATCCACATGCCGAGGTGATTTTGTCGGTCACGCCGGAGCAGGCCGGTTGGGATTTCATTTCTTTTCAGGCGCGGCGTTTAGCCAGCGGCGACAGTTGGTCGTTTGACAGTGGCGAAAACGAGCTAGCCATCGTCAATTTGAGCGGGCGCTATCACGTGCAGTCGAATCGCGGCGAATGGCGCGGCATCGGCGGGCGCGCCAATGTTTTCGCCGCTGGCGCACACGCGCTCTATTTGCCACGCCGCACCCAATTCACCGTAACCGCCGAAGTAGGCGGCGAATTTGCGGTGGCGTGGGTTCCGACCGACCGCGATCACGCGCCTTGGCTGATTACGCCCGATCAAGTGCAGCGCGATATTCGCGGCGGCGACAATGTTAGCCGCCAAATCAACAATTTGCTACCGCCGGGGTCGCCGGTGCATCGCTTGGTGTTGGTCGAAGTTTACACGCCCAGCGGCAATTGGAGCAGCTACCCACCCCACAAGCACGATGTGCATCTCGAAGACGCGGCGGGCAATTTGATCGAGGCCGATCTCGAAGAAGTGTATTTCTTCAAGCTCGACCAGCCACATGGCTTCGCCTATCAGCGCGTATATACCGATGCTAATTCGCCGCTGCACCAAGCCGGTTACCCCATTGACGCGGTGATGATGACAACGGACAATTGCGCCGTGCTTGTGCCAGAAGGCTATCATCCGGTGGTGAGTGCGCCCGGCTACACCACCTATTATTTAAATGTCTTAGCGGGCAGCGCCCAAAGCCTCGCCAATCAAGATGACCCGAATCACACTTGGGTCAAGCACCATTACAAAGGCACAGATTCGAGATTGCCTCTGTATCGTTAATCGTTAATCGTTAAACAAGCGAATGGGTGAATTAAAAATTGTTCATTCACCCATTCGCTCATTCACCCATTTCACAAAATGTCTTCATTTAACGGCCCGCTGCATGAAATGGCAGCGACTACCCCTACCCAATTCTTAAATGACTCGTGCTCTGTCGAGGAGCTAACGTATGCCATTGCACGTGGCACGGCGGGTGCAACCAGCAACCCAGTCATCGTTGGCAATGTGCTGAAAAAAGAAATGCACTTGTGGCGCGAGCACATTTTGCAAATCATCGCCGATCATCCAACTTGGAGCGAAACACAAGTGGCGTGGCAGGTTTACCAAGCATTGGCGGTGAATGGCGCAAAGTTGCTTTTGCCGACCT
>JAHBAL020000175.1 GCA_018500105.2 Anaerolineae bacterium | reverse complement strand
AGATGTGTATAAGAGACAGGGCATCGCCTTGCGCCATCACAATCACAGGCTCAGATTCGGCAACTTTTTTGTTGTCTTTGTCATAAACACGCAATTGCACGACATTGGTCCCTGATTGGTTGGGCGACCAAGGCAAGGGCGACATTTTAAATTCGGCTACGCCTTGGGTGGGGTCTTGGGTGGTCTGTGTGGCGTAAAGTTGTCCATTGACCAATACTTCGACACGGGTGATATTTGCCCCGGTGGCGTTGCCTTCAATGGTGGTTTTGTCCCCTACTTTTAGTTGTGAACCAGCCGCAACTGGCACCTTGATTGAGGCCGTGCTGGGCCGAGGTGTGGCTGTGCTACAGGCGCTGACGGCCAATACAGTGGCTAACATCATGGCACTGAATTTCGCACGGTGTTTTTCACGCGCACTCAAAGGCCGTGAAGGTGATTGACTCATACTTACGTCGTTCTCCTAATTTATTCTTTTTTGTTCTTTTTCAAAATAAACCCAAATGGGCCAGCAAGCAAAGAAAAGCTTGTACGTTGCGAGTATACAACGTATTGCTGAGCTGTGCATCACACTACAGTTTACACCGCATACAACTTTTTGATGAAAAAAGTGCTTATTACGGTTGCATGGTGAAAAAGCGGTTTGCGATTGCCGTATGCATCGGAAAAGCCAGTTCGGTCGGGTGTTGTAGCACGATCACTTCTTGTGTTTCGTCATTGGGTTCAAATGGCGGCAGGTCGGCCCAGCGGCGGGCGTGTGCTTTGGCAAAAATGAGGATTTGGCCGTGTGGCGTGCTGTGAATGTCAATCAGGCTCAGCTCGTCAGACATGATTACTACCCCAGTTTCTTCAAATAATTCGCGTGCGCCAGCTTGCTGCCATGTTTCGCCAAAATTGACATAGCCGCCCGGCAACGCCAAATAGCCTCGCCGAGGCTCAATATTGCGCCGTACCACCAAAAGGCCATTGTCAATTGGCAAGACCACGACTGTGACTGGAATTGGGTTGATATAGCTGATGTTGTTGCAGTTGGCGCAGGTGCGCGGCCATGCCAGATCGGTGGCAAAGGCGGTGCCGCAGTAGCTACAATGTGAATTTCGTTTGAGCATGAATAGATTTTATACTGCCAAATCGCTTGCCTTACACAGATCCAATTCTTGATATTACATTGTTTATATAGTTAAGTGCATTTCGTTACTGGTCAAGATTCGGATCTTGATCGAGCGGTGCAATTTGTTTTATTTATAGGAGACATTTAAATTTATGCTATCGAAAACCTTTGGAAATAATGCGTCAATCGTTCCCCTGCTTTTGCGAATTGGGGCTGGCCTTACCTTTTTGTTTGCTGGGATCGCAAAACTAAATGCGCCCCCGGTTGGCTTCTTCGGACAAATTGGTATCCCTGCGCCAGAAATCATGGCCCCTTTTATTGCTATTCTTGAAACGGTAGGCGGGTTGATGTTGTTGCTTGGGTTTGGCACGCGCTTGGCGGCGTTATTGCTGGCGTGCACTATGGTGGTGGCGATTCTGGCTGCCAAAATGGGCGGGCAACAAGGCCTAGCCACCTTGGGCTTGCCCAATGGCTGGAATGCGGTGCGCATTGAAGTGATGTTGCTCTTGGCCTGCTTGGCCTTGCTCTTTACCGGCCCCGGGTCACCCTCGGTTGAGCGAAACGTGATGAAGCGCGAATTGCTCTAAATCTTGCGGTAATATTCTTTATTAGCAAAACAGGCGTATGAATGACTCATACGCCTGTTTTTTTATGGCCTAGATGTATTTTTAGCAAAGCCATGTGCATGGGTTTTTTGGTGGAAATTGACGCTGGCGACAAAACTCAATTTGGACCATGTCACATTGGCATTGTAATGCTTTATAATAATGCTTAAAATAATGTGAGATGAAGCTCAACCTCAAATTTTCGATGGGGCATCATTTGGGGTCGAGAAATTGATCTAAGCACTTGGAAAATCAGTTAAGATATACAATGTTCTGTGGATTATTTTTTTGATCATTTGAACTTATTTTTAAACAGCATAGGAGAAAATTACCCGAATGGCAGACAATCATGGGAAGAGCAATGATGTTTTGCTCGACATACAGAGCTTGAAAACACACTTCTTCACCGAAGATGGTGTGGTTAAAGCTGTTGACGGCATTGACATTCAAGTGCGCAAAGGCGAAACCGTTGGCATCGTGGGTGAATCAGGGTGTGGTAAGAGCGTGACATCGCTTTCAATCATGCGTTTGGTTGCGCCACCCGGCAAAGTGGTGGGCGGTCGCATCATGTTTGATGGCAAAGACCTGTTGCAGATGTCAGAGAAAGAGATGACCAAGATTCGTGGTAATCGCATTTCGATGATCTTTCAACAACCGACCACGTGTTTGAATCCCGTTTTTAAAATTGGTGATCAAATTGCCGAAGTGTTGAATATCCACAAATCAATGGGCAAACAAGCTGGCCGCGAACGTGCCATCGAGTTGCTGCGCATGGTGGGTATCCCCGAACCGCAAAAACGCGCCAATGCTTACCCGCACGAAATCTCAGGCGGTCAAGCCCAGCGCGTCATGATTGCGATGGCGTTGGCTTGTGCCCCCGAATTGCTCATCGCCGATGAACCAACCACCGCACTCGATGTGACCATTCAAGCGCAAATTCTCGATTTGATGCGCGGGCTGCGCGACAAGACTGGCACGTCCATTGTGCTTATCACCCACGACCTTGGCGTGGTGGCCGAAATGGCCGAGCGCGTGGTGGTGATGTATGCTGGGCAAGTGGTTGAGATGGCCGATGTGAAAACCTTGTTTTCCAAACCCATGCACCCCTATACCCAAGGCTTGATCAACTCTATTCCGGTGTTGGGCGTGGTGCGCGATCGCCTCGATACGATTCAAGGCTCAGTGCCGAATTTGCTCAACCCACCGCCGGGTTGTCGTTTTGAACCTCGCTGCACCGTTTGCCAAGGTCTTGCCCGTGAGCGTTGCTTAAACGAAGTGCCGCCATTGAGAGAGATTGAACCCGGTCACTGGGTGCGCACGTGGCTATATAACTAATTGCCCAACTAAAGATTAAAGGTTATTTAGACGAAAAACATGAGCAACACAAACGGAAAGAAACCCAGCGCACTGGACGGCACAACCGCCGCAGATCTCTTGCGCGTTGAAAATTTGGTCAAACATTACCCCATTCGCGGTGGTTTGCTGCAGCGCACTGTCGCCCAAGTCAAAGCCGTTGATAATGTTTCTTTTTCGGTCAAGCGCGGCGAAACGTTGGGCTTGGTCGGCGAATCGGGTTGTGGCAAAACCACAGTCGGGCGCACCATTTTGCGCCTTATTCCCAGCACGAGCGGCAAGGTGATCTTTGATGACAAAGAAGTCTTTAATTTGAATGGCAATGAGATGAAAGCCTTGCGCAAAGACATGCAAATCATCTTCCAAGACCCTTACTCGTCGCTCGACCCACGTATGCCAATTGGCGAAAGCGTAGGCGAAGGGTTGTTGGTGCATGGAATGCGAGATACACGCCAGCGTAACGACGCGGTGATGGAGATGCTCAAGCGCGTTGGTTTGGAAGACTACCATGCCAAGCGTTACCCACACGAATTTTCGGGTGGTCAACGCCAGCGTATCGGTATCGCCCGCGCCTTGGCTTTGCGCCCCAAATTCATTGTATGCGATGAGCCAGTGTCGGCGCTCGACGTGTCTATTCAAGCCCAAGTGCTCAACTTGCTTAAAGATTTGCAGAAAGACTTTGGCCTCACTTATTTGTTTATTGCGCACAACCTCGCCGTTGTCGAACACATTAGCGACCGTGTTGGTGTGATGTATGTCGGCAAGATGGTCGAATTGGCCCCACGTGATCAGATCTTCGCTGATCCACTGCACCCATATACCAAAGCGCTGTTGTCGGCCATCCCCATGCCCGACCCCACGCTTAAGCGTGACCGTATGATTTTGCAAGGCGATGTGCCATCACCGGTCAACCCGCCAAGCGGCTGTCGTTTCCACACCCGTTGTCCGTTTGCTGTCGAGAAGTGCAAGCACGAGGAACCCCCCTTCAAGGAATTGAAGCCCGGCCATTTTGCGGCTTGTTGGGTTGCCGAAGAGCAAATTCAAAAAGCTGGCGGGTAGATCGCAATATCAAACCGTTTTTCTATTCACCACGAAAGGCACAAAGATTTAAATGCTTTTGGCATCAATCCTTGGCCCTTCGTGGTGAATTTTTTTATTTGCCCGCCAAAACTTGTTCGTAAACGCGCAACACTTGCTGGGCAGATTTGTCCCATGTAAACTGTTTGGCTCGCGCCAGCCCGCGCTGTATCGCCTCGGTGCGCCAATTTGCATCGTAAAACGCCTGCGCAAGTGCGGACGCTAAGCCAGATTGATCGGTTGGAACGACTTGTATCCCCGCATCGCCAACCACTTCGGGTAACGACGATGCGTTGGATGACACCACCGGCACGCCGCAAGCCATCGCTTCGAGCAAGGGCAACCCAAATCCTTCGTAAAACGATGGAAAAGCAAACACTGAGGCGGCGCGGTATAGATCTGGCAAATCATCGTCGTTGACAAAACCGATGAATTTGACGCGCTCGGTTAAGCCCAGCTTTTTCACTTCGTCGAGCACTTCGTCATATAGCCAGCCTTTGCCGCCCGCAATGACGAGATTGGGTGGCGTTACAGCCGAGGGTTGGGCGGGTGGTTGGGCGCAAAATTGGGCGAACGCCCGCACCAGCCCCAAATGATTTTTGCGGCGCTGCATTGTGCCAACCGTGAGAATAAACGGCGCAGACCCGATGCTGTATTTTGCGCGTAGGGCCTCGATGCGGTTGGTCTGTTGCACATCGTTGCGCACGCAAAACCGCCCATCTACCCCGCTGTGAATGGTGGTGATTTTTTCGGGCGGGATGGCATAAAGTTCAGTCAGGTCACGGGCGGTGGCATATGAGTCTGCAATAATGTGGCTGGCGCGTTTGGCAGATTGGGGCACGACGCGGCGCAAAAACGCCAACAAGGTCGGCACCGCCGAGGCTGGGTCGCGCTCGAAAGTCAGATCATGAACCGTCAGCACGGTTTTTGTGCTGGGCAAGGTGGGGGGCAAAACAAAATCGGTCGCGTGATACAAATCACTGCGCTTCGCCCCTAGCCATTCAACCGGCAACGGCACATTGGCCTTAAACCACAACCGATGAAACCAACGGTCGGTAAATTTAGAATTTAGAATTGAAAATTGAAAATTACTCACCGTCCCCAATTTTCCATTTTCCATTCTAAATTTTAAATTTCCCCCTCGTCCCATGCAAAATAGGCGAAAATGATGGGGTGGTTGCTGCTGCATCAACGCCCGCACAGTTTCGCGGGTGAGGCGGCCAATCCCGGCGCTTTGGTGAATCGCCGAGGTGATATCAATGGTGATGGTGGACAAAGTGATTCGCTACAAAACGCTTTCGACGGTTTCATCAGGCACAGGCAAGGCTGATGTGCCTGTCATACCGCGAAATGTGACCAAACGATTGACCACGAAATTCCACACCATCACAATAATGGCGGCGATGGCCTTGGTAATGTTCAAGCCCAAAAATGTGCCGCCGCGATTTAGCCCAATTGCTTTAACCAAATCGGTCATGAGATGGGTCATGGGCACTTCGGCAAAATGCACAACCGTAAGGTTGATGATCAAACCCACAAAGTTGATGAGCAAAAACTGAGGAAGTTGTTTTCGCTTTTTTACCGTGCGCGATTGTGGATAAACCCAGTTGCGGTTCCAGTAAAAATTACTCAACGCCGCAATTACAAATCCGCCTGTCACAGCCACTTGTGAGCTGGTTTGAAAGACGTGCCGCAAAATATTCAGCACAATGTAATCAACAATCAACCCGCTGCCACCGACAATAGCAAATTTGACGAATTGTTTCACCTCTGGGCGTTGCTCTTTTGCGGTGTGATACAGCTTGGTGTTTTTCATCGGCATGAATTATAAAGCCATGAGATGGAGCTATGAGCCATGAGTCATGAGCCGTGAGCCGTGAGCCATGAGCCATGAGCCATGAGCCGTGAGCCATGAGCTTGAATATCTCAAGCCCATGGCTCATGGTTTTACGCGCTGTAGCGGTCAAACCATGCGATCATGCGTTGGAGGCGCTCGATGCGGTGGCGTGGCTCGCCTGTGCGTGAAACTTCGTGCCCTTCACGCGGCCAGCGAATAAGTTCGGTGGTGCGGCGCATGAGTTTGAGCGCCTGAAAGAGCTGCTCGGCTTGCTCAATTGGCACGCGAAAATCTTGCTCGCTGTGTTCAATGAGCAGCGGCGTATTCATATTGGCAACATGCGCAATGGGCGAGCTTTGCCACAGTTTGTCGGGGTTTTGCCAAGGGCTAATGCCACCGGCTTCGCGGTCGCAAAACCAAGGGATATCGGTGGTGTTACGCATCGAGAGCAGGTTATACACACCGCGTTGCGAACACGCGGCTGCAAAGCGTTGGTCATGGGCGATCATCCACGCGGTGAGGTAGCCGCCATAGCTGCCGCCGGTAATACACAAGCGTTTGGTGTCAACATAGCCTTGGGCGATGACCAACTCTAGCCCAGTGAGCACATCGCTCATCGGCCCCGGCCCCCAGTTGCCGCGACATGCCAGCCAAAACGCATCGCCATAGCCATCGGAGCCACGTGGGTTGCAATAAAATACCACATAGCCCGCATTCGCCATTGCCTGAAATTCGTGCCACGTGCCAGCTGCGCTCGGCCCCCACATCACATGTGGCCCGCCGTGCATCTGCACCACCAGCGGGTATTTTTGGCTGGGATCGAAATTGGGCGGCTTGATAATCCAGCCCTGAATTGTCAGGTCGCCGCTCTTGAAATTAACTTCTTCGACCGGTGACACACTATACGCGCTGACAAATTTAGCATTGGGCTGATACAACGAACGAATTTGCCCATTCACCTCACGCACAATTAATTTTGCGGTTTCATCGGCTCCACTGACCACCGCCACAATGCGCCCATCGGCGGCGACGTCAAATGCCGCCAAATCGTGAATGCCATCGGTCAATTTCTCAATTCCACCGCTGACAATGTTGGCGCGGTGTAAATTAATTTGCCCATGATCTGCCACGCCAAAATGCACGTATTGGCTGTCGGCGCTCCACACCAACCCCGTCGTGCCACGATCTGTTGTGTGGGTCAAATTTTGGGTGCTGGCGAGGTCGCCATTGGTATCAGCAGGTGCGACCACGATTTCGGGGTTGCGATAAGCAAATTCGTCTTCGTGCGCGTGCAACATTGCTACCCATTTGCCATCGGGCGAAGGAACAGCATTTGATGAGGTAAAGCCGGCAAATTGCAGCCGCGTCGCGTCGCGTCGGGCGTTGGCGCTCAATTTCAGCACATCCGAATACAAAAACAACTCACCTTGTTCGGGGTCGCGGGTCGCGTTGCTAAACAGCGTTTGCCCATCGCGTGACCATTGTGGCTGTCCATAATTGAGATCGCCGTCGGTGACGCGCAACGCCTTGGCCGTGTTTGGCTCGGCAAAGCTGCCCGGCACGCTTTGCACATACACATGGCGGGTGCGATCTTCAAAATAGGTTGTGCCGCTGCGATAGGGCACTTTGTTTAGCACACGCGGGTCAAAACGCAGCTCGTCATCGTGTTGGCGTTGTTCTTTGTCGCGTTTGGCGTCCCACGCTGTTTTGGGGGGATTGGGCACGGCGGGTGCGGCAGTTTCGGTCTCAGCCGCGTCTTCAGCCGCCCGTTCGTCGGCACGCACGGCGGCAACAAACGCGATGCGCATGCCATCGGGCGACCATTCAAACGATTGCACCCCATTTGGGTGCTTGGTAATGGCGCGGGCTTCGCCACCGGCGGCGCGAATGGGCAATACGAATACTTGCGGCTTGTCATCGCGGCCCGAAATAAAGCCCAATTTGCTGCCATCTTCAGACCAGCGCGGTGAGCCATCTTTGTTGCCGCTGCTCAAGGGGCGGGCTGGTTCATCGCTATCGAGTTCTTTTAACCAAATGGTGTTGTTATAACGATTATTGGCGCGGTCTACGCTGTTGCGCACAAATGCCACATATTTGCCATTGGGCGAAATTCGCGGGTCACTCAGCGTCACCAATTCGCACAAACTTTCTGGGGTGATCTTTTTCATGAAATTGGCTTAAGCATACCACTATGGATGGGCGGGATGGCAGAGTTGCAGGGGGGCAAAGTTGCAAAGTGGCAGGTGGCAGGGGGCAAGTTGCAAAGTTGCAAAGTTGCAGAGGGGCAGGTGGCAGGGGGCAAAGGGGCAAAGGGGCAATCTGCAACCTGCAACCTGCAACCTTGCCACTTTGCCACCTGCCACCTTATAACAACCGATCAATCGCTCCCCACACCGATGGGAAGGCGATTGAGTTGGGCATGACGAGTTCGTAGTGCCCGATGTTGCTGACTTCGAGCCAATCGGCGGTGTCGCCGAGTTGTTGTGCGCGTTCGACATAGGGTCGGGTGTGCTTTGGCGGCACAGTGTCATCATATTCGCCAGCCACATTAATGGTAGGCACGCCATTCGGCAGCAGATGAATGGGTGAGGCTTGCGCATAAGCCTCTGGCAGATCGTTGGGTGCGCCAAACATCAAATTGGCCGCATTGCCGCCGCAAATGTCGCAGTCAATCGAATCGGCCAGATCAACGACGGCTGCCAGCGCTGCCACGCCGCGCAATTTGAGCGGGTTTGGCACATAAGTAGGGCTACTGGTGGGCAATTGTGAGCGCCCGGCCAGCCACAGCACCAAATGCCCACCTGCCGAATGCCCCGCCGCGACCACGCGGTCGAGGTCGAGGCCGTATTGAGGGGCGATCTCGCGTAATTTGTCGGCAGCCTTGCCGACATCTAAAAAGGTGTTGGGCCAGCCGCCGCCATTGCCCACCCGCCGATATTCGATGCTCCACACCGCCACACCTTTGGCGGCAAGTGCTGCGCAAAATGGGCTGAGATGGTCGAGCGTGTAGCGGGCGCGCCAGCATCCGCCGTGAATGGCGATGACGACTGGGATGAGCGCATCGCTGGCGCGATATTGAGGCAAATACAGATCGCAAAATTGTTGTGCGCCGTCGTGGTCGCCATAGATGAATCGGTGAGTGGGTGGCACGTAGGGCAGCGCCACAAGGTCTTCGGCTGTTTTTAGGGTTGGCATAGTTTTAGCACCTAATAGACAAATCAATTAAAGCTCGCACATATCTTTGCTTGTAAACATCTGAAAATTGGCAGGTAAAAATATGCGGGGTCTATTGTGTTTGTCCATTTGACTATTGCGGCAAATTAAATGACG
>JAHBAL020000387.1 GCA_018500105.2 Anaerolineae bacterium | reverse complement strand
TCGTGGGCTCGGAGTTGTGTTTAAGAGCCGGCAACAAAGGGGGGCAAAAAATCCACCCCGTCCCCCTTGGGGGCCGGGACTGGGCCCCCCCCGCCGGTCAGCCATTTCACTTGAGCAAAACGCTGAGTCAATGCCGCCACTGTCGGCGACTGATAATGAATCGAGGCAACGTAGAGGCTGGTGTTTTTGAGGTTGGCATCGCTGCGGCGCTGTAAATCTTGCCCGATGACGGTCATGTTGCCGTCGGTGGCGACGAATAGGTCGAGTGAGTGATTCCAGCGCGAATAGCGGCTCCATGCGCTCAGGCTGGTCGCCAGTAATGCGCCAATTAGACCAATTTGCAGCCAGCGGGGGTGGATTGGGCGTATTTTGAGCAAACGCGACGCCATGTTCCACAAGGTCACGCCCCCATAGCCGATCACTGGCGCGAGAAAAGTCCATACGCCGATCATGCGGATATTGCTCGGCACAATGTCTTTGACCGCCAAGGCGCTGGGCACGAGCATGACCACTAGCCCTGAGAGTAATAATGCTCGTGTGGCGTAAATCTCCGAGGTTTTTAAGTTCTTGGAGGTTGTTGCTGGATGAGTGTAAACCTCCGAGGTCTTTAAGACCTCGGAGGTTTTTTTATGGGGAATAAAAAGCGCGATCACTCCAATTAACCCAAAAAGCGAGAAGATTTCGCCGCTTACTGGCACATCTGGCAAGTTATAACGCACATTTGGGTCGCCGAAGCTGGGCAAAAATAGCCCGCGCCAGCATTGCCACCACGCCCATGCCACCTCGCGCCAGCCAGCGCTGCCACTCACTTGGTCGAGCCGTGCGGCAAAAATATCGGGATTTTGGATAAAAAACCAGCCCAACGGTGCAAACACCAAGGCCGCCACCAACCCCATCACCCCAACCCGCGCCAAACGTGGCCCGCGCCCAAGCTGGGCGGGCAATGCCAACCACGTCAGTAATGCCACTGCCACCGGAATGGGGAATAGTCGTGCTGCCAAATAGGTGTAGGCCACCAAGCCGAGAAAAACGCCCGCCGCCACAAACCACCGCCAACGGCCCGTATTCATGCCGCGCCATAATGCCATCAGCGCCAGCGCCTGCACCACTGGCTGCGAACCCGCCCGATAGACGTAACGCCCGAAAATCAGCGGCGCGATGCTGACCGCCAGCCATAGGGCAGCGATCAGCGCGATGGTGTCGCGCTGTGGGTGCTTGGCAAATAGCGATCGGGTGAGCGAAAACGTGGCGGCAACGCCGATCAGGCTGAGCATGGCCGAGGCCAGCCGTATGCCCCATGTGGCATCGCCAGCCATGATGAGCCAAGGTGCGGCCCAATACAAAAAGCCAACTTCGCGCCCAACAAACGCCCGCACGAAAATAGGCCGGTCGCCATGATAGGCGATATCGCGGATATTGAGCACATAGGCGGCTTCGTCATAATGCAGCCCGTGCGCCAGCGTGGTGATATCGGTCAAGCGCAGCAGCGCCGCTGCCAACAAAATCAGCGTCGCCAACCACATCGTTGCACGAGCAGAACTTCGGCGTAACATGCGGGCCATTTTAAATGAGTGATTGAGTGAATGGCTGAATGAGTGATTGATGGGGGCTTGAGGATTAAGGATTAGGAATTAAGGATTAAGATTTCTCTCCAATCTCTCATGTCCATTCCCTAATCATTCATTCAATCATTCATTCACCCATTCACTCATTTAAAATGGCCTTCTATGCAAATTGCAGTTGATGGGCCTGCGGCGTCAGGTAAAAGTTCGGTGGCGGCACAGGTCGCTAAAAAATTAGGCTTTGTTTATTTTGATACAGGGGTAATGTATCGGGCGGCGACATGGGCCGCCATTCAGGCGAAAATTGACCTAAACGACGAGGCGGCTTGCACCGCTTTGGCTGAAAAGATTGTGATCGAAGTTGGGCCAGCCAGCATTGACGATGGGCGACAAGCCGATATTGTGTTGGATGGGCAAGATATCACGTGGGAGATTCGCAGGCCAGAGGTGGATGCGAGCGTGTCGCGTATTTCGGCGTATCCGAAGGTGCGCGAGCAAATGGTGAACCAGCAACGGCGCATTGGCGAAAACGGCAGCACCCCCGGCATTGTGATGGCTGGGCGCGATATTGGCACGGTGGTGTTGCCCAAAGCGCCGCTCAAAATTTATCTTACCGCATCGGCTGAGGCTCGCGCCCGCCGCCGCCACGAAGAGGAGCTGCGGCGTGGACAACTGAGCAATTACGACGATGTTTTGGCTGCGATGAAGCAGCGTGATCATGTTGATTCGTCACGGGTGACTTCACCGCTACGGCCTGCCGAGGATGCCATTATTATTAACACCACACAGCTTCAAATGTCGCAGGCGGTTGACAAAATGTATAGCATCGTCGCTGGCTTCTTAAAGAGTTGAGAGTTAAGGGTTGAGAGTTGAGAGTTGAGGACTTACGCAAAAGTGTGATTTTCACCACAAAGCGCGCAAAGAACTCGAAGATTTGCATTGGGAAACCTTTCTTTTCTTTGTGAGCTTTGTGTTCTTTGTGGTGAAATGTTTTTAATACGCGTAAGTTCTAAGTTGTCACTCTCAACTCTTAACTCTCAACTCTGAACTCTCAACTCTCAACTCTGGTTTTGCGCACTTGTCCCTTGGCTGATTTTGCCAAGCGGCGCAGGGCGGCGATGGGGTCTTTGCCCAAATGTAGCCGCATCACGCGATGCTGATGTGCCCGTTGCGCCTCGAAATCGCCCAATGCCTGCGCCCGCATCAACGTGCCAAAGGTGTATGGCGCACCCGGCACGCCAAAGTCATGGTCCGCGTCGTAAGTCAGCACCAAGGCCAGCACGCGATTTGTGCCGCCTTTGTGCAATTGACCGGTGCTGTGCAAAAAGCGCGGGCCATAGGCCACCATCACCGGCACGCCATAGCGCGAGCCGATGCTGAGGCGAAATTTTTGCAGCAATTCGTCAATTTGTGGGGTGTATGGCGCATAGGCTTGTAAAACGACATAATCGCCCGCCTTGGCCGTGCGCAAAAATTTATTCAATTGCCCATTGGGGCTGCGGCTGCTGGCCTCGATCATAAACTGGCCCGTCATCTCATATTCGCCCAATAAACGCTGCGTGTGTTTCTTGCTCTCGGCCACATTTGGCTCGTCGAATGGGTTGACGCCCAGCACCGACCCAGCAATTGCGGTGGCAAACTGCCAGCGAAAGAACTCGCCGCTGAGATCATACAAATCGTTCAATGTGAGTTCGATCACCGGTAAATTGGCCTTTTTTAGCGCGGCAATGGTCTTGTCGTGGGTTGTATCGCCCGCCAATTTCAAATTCACAAATACGCGGTCTTTGCCCAGCCGTTCGGTGTTTTTCAAATTGCCTTCATCGCCCACAATTGGCACAATCCCGCGCTCACGTTTGCCGGTGCTTTCGGCGATGAGGTGTTCGAGCCACAGGCCAAATGCTGCAATTTGGGGCGACATGAGAAAAGTGCATTTGTCGCGTCCCAGCAATGCCGCGCCACCCAACGTGCTGCCCAGCCACAACCCCGAATTAACCAAACTGTCGGGTTTGCACAATTTCGCCATCGCTTCGGCGCGGTCGAGCAATTTGTCGAGGTCAAGCCCAAGCAGCCCCGCCGCCACCAGCCCAAAATAAGACAGCGCCGCATAACGCCCGCCAATATCCGCCGGATTAATAAACACATGGCGAAATTGTTCATCGGCTGCCATTTGTTGCAAAGGCGTGTTTTCGTCGGTGATGGCGATAAAACGCATGCCCGCCGCTTCGCCCGCGCAGGCATCCATTTTGCTGCGAAAATGGGTGTAAAACGACGATACCTCGATCGTGCTGCCCGATTTACTGGCCACCACAAACAGCGTTTTGCAAATATCGTAGAGCGATTCTGTTTGGCGACGCACTGTTGTGGGGTCGGTGGTGTCAAGCACATGCAGTTGCAATGCGCCTCTTTCACTTGGCGGTTGGTTTGCAAAAATAAGACGCAATGCCTCGGCGGCGAGTGCGCTGCCGCCCATGCCCAGCACAACAACATCGGTGTAGCCCGCCACAATCAGATCGTCGTGCAATTTTTTTACACTTGCCAAGTTTTCACGCATAAAGGCAATGCTATTGAGCCAGCCCAAACGATTGCCGATTAATTTGGCGGTTTCGGCGTCGTTGCACCACAATGTCGTGTCTTTGGCCCATAGTTTGCTTGCGCCTTTCAATTTCGCCACTTCGTGAGCATAAGTTTCAGCGTCGCCAAGGTTGCTGCCCATGCCGCGCATGGCAATTGCGGCCAATTTGGCCTCGACGCTGCGCAACAATGACTTGAACGCATCGGCAAACAAGGTCACGCCGTCGTCTTGCAATTTTTGCCAAACCTGTTGCATCGAAATACCCGCCTCTGCCAAGCCTTTTAGCACGGCGTGGGCAACTTGTGGCTCAGTACTGAGTGTGGGCGACACTGTGCCTTGGCTGCGAAATGCCTTGAGCGTTGCCGGTGGCAATGTGTTGACCGTTTGCGGGCCGATCAGCGCATCGGCGTAATAGGTGGCGGGTAAAGCCGGATTTTTGGTGCTGGTGCTGGCCCACAGCACCCGTTGCGGGCGTGCGCCATGTTCAGCCAAGGCTTGCCATTGCGGCTCGGCAAAAATCCGCTCAAAAATTTCATAGGCCAGTTTGGCATTGGCAATGGCTGATTTGGCCTTGAGTGCGCTCAATTTGGCTTTGTCACGCTCGTTGGCAAGCGCAATTTTGTCGTCCAGCAGTTTGTCTACCAACACATCTACACGGCTGACAAAAAACGAAGCCACCGAAGCGATATCGAGCGATTGGCCTTTGGCGGCCCGCGCCGCCAGCCCGGCCACAAATGCACGTGCGACTTGCTCATAGCCGTCGAGCGAAAAAATCAGGGTGACGTTGATATTGATGCCATCTTCGATCAATTGTTGAATGGCGGGGATGCACTCGGGTGTGGCGGGCACTTTCACCATCAAATTTTTGCGCCCGACAGCGCCATGCAAACGCCGCGCCTCAGCAACAGTCCCGTCACAATCACGCGCCAAAAACGGCGACACCTCAAGGCTGACATAGCCATCTAAACCTTGGGTTTGCTCGTACACTGGCTCAAGCATGTCGGCGGCGGCCTGAATATCTTCAATCGCCAGCCGCTCATAAACGGTTTGGGTGTCTGCGCCGCTTTCGGCCAAGGCCAGCATCGCCGAGTCATAATCGCTGCTGGCGGCAATGGCTTTTTCAAAAATTGCGGGGTTAGAAGTAATGCCTAGAACGCCATACTCGTCAATCAATTCGCGCAATTCGCCGTTATGGATAATACTGCGCTGAATATTATCGTACCAGAAACTTTGCCCAAGCGACTGAACTCGAATATTTGGATTTTTAGAATTTAAGGCATCCATTACATGAGCGATTATAGAACCGTTCTCGGCCAAAAGCACTCGATCTTATGGGTGATTTGCCTACGATTTAGGCACGCTGTGTGCGATGGTTTTTCGTCAGCTACTTTTTAAAATCTACGAAACGATACCCAACCCCGCGCTCGGTAAAAATGTAGCGCGGGTGCGCCAAATCCTTCTCAATTTTTTGGCGCAAATAAGTAATGTAAAGCCGTAAGTATTGCGTTTCGTCCTGATATTCCCAGCCCCACACTTTCGAGAGCAAGGTCTCGTGCGGCACGACCCAACCGGCGTTTTGCACCAAATGGTAAAGCAAGCGCCATTCAGTTGGACGCAATTTCACCGGTTCGTTGTCAATGATGACTTCGCGGCGGTTAAAGTCAATCGCCAAATGGTCATCAACCTTCACTAACGATTTTTCGACCTGCGACGGCAATTCTGAACGTCGGATGACGGCCTTGACGCGGCTGACCAATTCACGCGGGCTAAATGGCTTGGTGATGTAGTCATCGGCGCCCAATGACAACCCTTTCACCTTATCTTCTTCGTCATTGCGAGCCGTCAACATGATCACAGGCACGGTGCTTTCTTCACGAATCGAGCGCAATGTTTCAAAACCATCCATTTCGGGCATCATCACATCCAAAAGCACGCAATCGGGCAGCATTTCGCGCGCCTTTTTCACCGCCTCCAGCCCATCTTTGGCCGATATCACCTGAAATCGCTCCATTTCTAGGTTCATGCGGATGAAGTTAATCATGCGGGGTTCGTCATCAACGACGAGCACCATCTTGGAATCTTGATGTTGGGGTGTTGCCATAAAACGCTATCTCTATTTTCATCATTATAATTTGCCGCGATCATGTCGCATTCACCCGCATCTGCCACCAATCCAGCGCCCGATTCAACCGCCGAAACCACTGCCGACAGCCCAGAGCGACTTTATCGGCGCAATTTTCTTTACAGCATGGGCAATGCCATTTTTTACGCATTGGGCGAGTCGCTGGTAGACACGCGGGTTGTGATGACAGCATTTTTAAGCCAGCTCACCAACTCGAATACGCTCATCGCCCTATTGGCCCCGATGCGAATGACGGGCTGGTTTTTGCCGCAATTTTTGGCCGCCCCGTTTATCGAGCGCTATCGGGTCAAAATGGTGTTCTATCGCCAAAATGCTTCAATTCGGCTGATTGCGTGGATCGCGATGGTGATCGGCATCTTTTTCTTACATGATCCGGGGCTAATTTTAGGGTTGTTCTTTTTGTGCATCATGTTCATTTCCCTCTCGGATGGGCTAAGCGGCTTGCCTTGGATGATTGTGACATCGAAAACCATTCCAGCCGACAAACGCGGTATGTTGTTTGCCACCCGCAACGGGATTGGCACGTTAATGGGTATTTTGGGCAGCGGTATTGTGGTGCTGGTTTTTGCAAACGGCGGCGCGTCGAGTTGGCTGGTTTACCCGCGCAATTATGCGCTGCTATTTGCCCTCGCCACGCTGTTTTTTGCGCTTAGCTATTGGTCGTATGGGCAAACGGTCGAGCCGCCAGATGACAATCCTGTGCCAAAATTCGATCTGCGTCAACAACTTGCGCGGGCCGTCGCCATTATTCGCAATGAAAACCGATATCGCCGATTTTTAATTGGTCGGCTCAGCATTAGCGTCGGCATCGCAGCCATTCCCTTTATCACGGTTTACGCCAAACGGGTGTTAAACATCAACGATGGCTTTTTGGGCGCGATGGTTTCCGTTACGATCGCGGCCAACTTTTTCAGCAATTTTGTGTTTGGGCGTATTAGTGCCACCAAAGGCAACCCGATCAATTTTGTGCTGGCTGGAATCTTTGGGGTGCTGATGTGTGGCGTTGGGCTGCTTATCGTGTTGCCGCTGGGCATCTCGCTGCCGCTTGTGCCCGTATTTTTTGTGCTGAGTGGCATCGCCAACACCGCCATTCAAGTATCGGGCGGGCCGATGGTGATGGAGCTTGCGCCACCGGATGACCGTTCGATGTGGTTTGGGCTGACCAATACCCTGATTGGCCTCACCATGATCGCCACCAGCGCCATCGGCCTTATTATTGACGTGTTTGGCTACGCCACCATGTTCAGCCTGTGCGGGGTCGCCTTCGCCTTCGCCATTTTGCAGATTTTGCCGATGGCGAGGAAAGGTTGAAAGGGGGGCAGGGGGGCAGAGTTGCAGGTTGCAGGTTGCAGGGTTGCAAAGTTGCAGGTTGCAGGTTGCAGAGTTGCAGGTTGCAGAGTTGCAGGTGCGTGGAGCAAGGCTGCCACTTTGCCACTTTGCCACTTTGCAACCTGCCACTTTTCAACTTTGCAACTTGCAACTCTGCAACCTGCAACTCTCCGCCCCCTCACACCAAATTCGGTTCGTAGGCTGGCAGCCATACGTTAAAGGTTGTGCCTTCGCCGAGCACGCTCTCAACATCAATATGCCCGCCATGCGCCTCGACGATTGAGCGCACGATGGCAAGGCCAAGCCCAGCGCCGCCCAACTCGCGTGAACGTGATTTGTCTACGCGGTAAAAACGGTCGAAGACATACGGCAAATCTGCCGCCGGAATGCCCGGCCCGCTATCACTCACGCTCAATTTAACCTGCTGCTGATTTTTATCTGGCCCCATCACACAATCGGCGGCAATGGTAATGCGGCCATCATTGGGGGTGTGTTTAATGGCGTTATCCACCAAATTAAGCAACACTTGCTTCATGCGATCTTCATCGCCACGCACCACCAAATCGCCGCATACATTAATGCGAATCTCGTGCCGCCCTGCCGACATAATGTTGGCACTGCGCTCAATATCTTCCAAAATCGCGCCCATATCGAGTGATTTAACCTTCATCGGCAATTGGCCCGAATCGGCCTGCGAGAGCAAGAGCAAATTGCTTACCATGCGCGTCATGCGCTCGCTTTCTTTCACAATTGCCTCTACCGACTCGATATCTACACACCCCATTGCATACATCAGTTCGGCGTTGCCGCGAATAACCGTGAGCGGCGTGCGCAATTCGTGCGACACATCGGCCACCAAGCGTTGTTGCACGCGAAAAAGCGAGGTTAGGCGCTCAAGCATTTCGTTAAACGCCATGCCCATGCGCCCGACCTCATCATTGCCGGTCACTGGCACACGCCGATTGAGGTCATCGGCGCGTGAAATTTCGAGCGCTGTGCGGGTGATCTGATCTACCGGCCCCAACACGCGCTGGGTAATGGCGGCCCCGGCCACCGCCGACAACACCACCCCCACAATGCCGATAATCAACATGCTAAAAATGAGGGTTTGGATCGCACCTTCGAGATCATCAATTTGGCGAGCCAACTGAATAAAGCCAAATACTTGATCAGATTCTAGACCGACAATTGGGTAGGTCAGCACACGCATGGGGCGCATTCCGCGTTGCCGCACCGTTGTTTGATATTCCACATAAGGGCCATTGAGCGCCGCCAACGATTTTTTGAGCGAATCTGAATCTAGAAAGCCGATTAAATTGCCTTTCAAATTTGTATTAACGGCCACGCCTTCGCGGTTGATAATTTGCACCGCCACGCCAACATCACTTAGGCTATCGAGATTTGGAAAATCACGAATGGTAAATGTGTCAATTGGGCCGGTGCTTTGCTCAAGGATGGCCTTTGCCGTTTCACGCAACACGTCATCCACTGTGCGCGGCAAAGCCACCGCCACCACTGCCACCACCGCCGCGCCAAACAAAGTCAGCATGGCGGTCAAGATCGTGCCGTATAAAATGGTTAAACGAGTGCGAATCGGCATGTTATTTTTTTGCAATCACAATCATACGCGCATTGGCCTTCATGTGATCACCCACCGTATCATAAAGATCTAAATCATAATTGCCATACCACCGGCAATTTGCCGCCTCGAACCCAGCCAACATGAGCAGCAAATCCATTTCATGCCGAAAAACATGCCGTAGCCGAAATTCGACGCTGGTTGCTTGTTTGTGTTTATGTTGGTCAGTTTCCTCAATTCGATAGCGCAATTCTTGGCTTTGATTGGCCCAAAATAGTCGGCTGGCGACATATTTATTAATTTCAGTTTGGCGAATTGGGTCAATGATGCGGGCTTCAAATTCAAACTCGCCGTCATCGGGCTGGTTCGCCATTTCGTCGTTGGGTGGCAAATCTATGATTAGGCTGCCGCCGGGCCGCAAATGCGCGTAGGCGGTGCGCAGCATCGCCAATTGATTATCGCGGGTGAGGTTATGTAAAAATGTATTTAGCGCAACCACCACCATATCAAAGGTGCGACCCAATTCAATCTTGCACGCATCGGCTGTGATTAGGGTATAGCGGTCGTGTTTGGGCAGTTGCGCCAAACGCTCTTGCGCAATCGCCAACATCGCCTCCGACTCGTCTACCCCCACCACATGAATGCCAACGCTCACGAGCGGGGCCATAATGCGGCCCGTGCCTGAGCCAATTTCCAGCACGGTCACTGGGTCGGCCACAGCATCGCGCCCAGCCGCGTTTTTGTATTCGCGGGCCAAATTTATATACATGGGGATATCATCAATGAGGGCGCTGTGTTGTAAATCGTAGTATCGCGCCAGTAGACCATAAGCCTCGTGACTCGTTCTTAATGTGGATTGATTATTCATAATGTCGGGGGTAAGCTTATTTTAAACGTATTTTGGGTATCCTCCCAATAAGTCAATCAACCAAGGCTGTTCAAAAATCGCCTCGTCAGCCTCGCGCAAGCTGAGTTTGATTGATTATTGAGCGGTTACGAATCTATGTATAAAATAGAGCATTACTCATGGACGTGGAGAAACGATTCGCGCAACACTTGATCGCAGCCGTATCATTTATTATTCTTTTAGCCGTAAGCATCGGCTGTCTGTTGGCGAATGCGTCGTTACCTGTTTTCACCAGAATTATCGTTACCCCCACCGTTACGCCCAACCCTTGGGGCGCGGGTGAAATAGCGATTGTGGGCGATTTTGTGCTTATTCAACCCTTCACTGTACAGGGCCGAGGGTTTAAATCGGGCGACAGTGTTGATATTTTGCTGTCGAACACGAGCGACGCACCTCCAGACCGTTGGACGGTGATTGGCGAAGCGTTGGGCACAAATCGCGTCGGCCCCGATGGCACATTTAGCATAAATAATGTGCGCATTCCCAGCACGCTCAACCCGCCTTATTTTGTCCGCGCACGCGCCAGCTCAGACAAGCGGCTGACGTGTTCGGTGTTGCAAATTGACAAGACCATGATTAGCGGTGGGGTGACTGGGCGTTCATGTGACAATTTGCCAGCCGCAGCGACCAGCACGCCCATGCCGTCGCAACCCACGCCTACGGCACTGGCACTGGTCACCACCACGCCAATGCCGTCGCCTACCATCACGCCATTGCCCCCCACACCCGTGCCAACTGGCGCGGCTGGTTACTGGTTTGGGCGCTTTTATGCAAACAAAGACTTTGTCGGCAATGTGGTTTATGACATGCCAGCGGCCAAAGACCTTGCGTTTAGTTGGGGTACAGGCTCGCCGTCAGCCAGTGTGCCCACCGATAATTTCTCGGCGATTTGGGAACGCAGCGAGGTCTTTACCGAATCTGACCAATACGAATTTACGATTCGGGTGGATGATGGCATGCGTTTGTATTTAGACAACACGCTGATCACGCCGCAAATTGAGTTTCGCTCTGGCCCATTGCGCACCATTCAGGTCTCGCAATTTGTCAATGCTGGCCCGCACACGCTTCGGGTTGAATATATGGAAGAGACGCAAAACGCCACCATCGAAGTGTCATGGCGCAAGCTGAATGCGTCTGTCGGGGCGTTCCAAGGCAAATATTACAACGGGTTGCAACACGCCAACGCCATCATTTACAAGAGCATTGACTCCCAAATTAATATGGATTGGTCATTGGCGCTGCCGCCGGTTGGCGTGTCGCCAGATGGTTTTTCGGTTAAGTGGGATGGCACGATCAACATTACCCGCACTGGGCGTTATTTGTTTAATGTGGCTGCCGACAGCGGTGTGGCGATTTTGATCAACAACACCAGCATCATTAACGAATTGAATAACACGGAAGGCATGGTCGAACGCACGATTGAGGTGCCGATTACGGTGGCGGGGAATTACAAT
>JAHBAL020000534.1 GCA_018500105.2 Anaerolineae bacterium | reverse complement strand
TGGTGACATAAGACCCGCCCGGCCCACACCCACCCACATGCGTAATGTCAATATAAATCGGTTGCCGATTGCCATAATTGGCGCTGTTAAGCATATACGTGGTTTTATCGGCAAACGCCATGTCAGGAAAGCCAACATCGGCCCGCACCTGTAGTGGAATGCCGGTTTCGGGCGCGTGCGGATAAGCCGCCTCTAACACGCTATACAGTTGTGCCCAGCCATCATCTTGGATAATGGCCGGCGGCGGAATGCGCTGAATAGACAGCGCCTTAAGTGATTCGCCATTCATGCGCGTGGATGAGGTGAAAATTACCAAACGCAATGGCTTATCGGTCACTTTTGCCACTTCGGTGCGCCACAACAAGGTATCTTGGGGGGTGCTCGGCAAGTCAATGGCGACAAAACCATCATCGCCAATCACGGCTCCCACATTACCGTTGTCAGAATCTTGCCAAATATAAATACCCTTCGCCAATTGGGTGAGTGGCGCAACGGGTTTTGCTGATGTTATCATGTGTTCTCTGGTTTAATCTTATCAAACATAGGGGGCGTTTGTCAATTTGCAAATGCCATTTTAGGCGCTAAAACGAATATTTTCAAGCACGGTTTGCACCCGCCCAGCGTCATTACCGGCACAGCCGCCTTGCGCAAAATCTGCTGAGCCGCCGCCACGGGCATTTGGATCGAGCGCCGCCAGCGCATTTTTGAGCAGCACCCGCGCATCAGCTTTCACATCGGCGGCCCGCGCAAAGCACAACGAGGTTTTGTCGGTGACACAGGCCAAGACCGCCACCGCGCCCGAATGTGCCACGATTGCCTTTGCCATATTGCGCAATTGGGCCGGATCACGGTCAATGAGGCGACACACCCATTTCACCTCGCCCACGTCGGTTTGGCAAATGGGCGCATGACGCACCCACGCCTCGGCTTCGTAGGCCAGCAATTTCTCTTGGGTCTCGGCCAATTGCTTGTATTGGCTACGCGCATCGTCGCGCAATTTGCCAATCGTGCCTTCGAGATCGGTCACTGCCACCTTAAAATCGTTGGCGATGCGGCTCGCGACGCCATTGACGAGGTTGTAATGCCGCATGGCACGCCCGCCACAGCGAAAGGTAACGCGGGTTTCGTTGCCGCGCTTTTCCACTGCCGTGATCTTGATCAGGCCGATTTGGCCGGTATGGCTGACATGCGTGCCGCCACAGGCCGACCAATCATAATCTTTGACCTCGACGATACGAATTTGACCGGTGACTTTGGGTGGGCGGCGTAATGGAATGCGCGGCAAATCGGCATCACTCACTTCGTAAATGACAAAAGGCAGATTGGCATAAATGATGCGATTGGCCTCGGCTTCGGCGGCGGCGGCCTGTTCTGCGCTCAATTTGGGCGTGGGCAGGTCGAGTGTGCAATCGTCGGCGCTAATATGCACCGCCACCGTGTCGAGATTGGCCACAACCACAAACGCCTGCGACAACACATGCTGCCCGCTGTGCTGCTGCATGTGATCAAAACGCCGCGCCCACCCAATTTCGCCATTGACAGGTCTGCCAACGCCAAGCGCGGGCGCAGGCTGGGCCAGCACATGCAAAATTTCGCCGTCTTTGCGTTCGACCACCTCTATCACGGTCATGTCGTTGAGTGTGCCGGTGTCGTGCGGCTGCCCGCCCGCTGTGGGGTAAAACGCCGTTTGGTCGAGGGCCAGCGCCGGGCGGCCTTGGTGTTCGGTGACCTCGCTCACGGTCGCGGTGAAGGTGCGCTGAAATGAATTATTGCGATAAAGCCGAATTGCCATAATATTAAGGACGGCATTTTAATCTTGACTCGCTTGAAATGCAAGGCTTTGTCTGCACGTGAATTTGGCATTGCGCTGCCGCTTTCCTGCCGTTTATGTCTCAGTTAGTCTATCATGAATGCAACTTTCATGCAACAAACGCAACAAACATGATACAACTATCGTCCTATCATGGAATCAGTCCATCGCTCCATGATATCTACGTCAATCTCTCGTAAGATAAGTTCATAGATACAAATTAAAAAAACAAACAACATAAAACAAGGAACAACATCATGAACAAGACAATCATCCTCAACGACACACAACTCGATTCGATCACCGGCGGCACTTACGGCAACTACAGCGGCAATTGCAAACCCCAAAGCACTCGCACTTGCGGAACCAGCAGCACCCCACGCTACACTTGCCGAACAAACCCTTGCACCCCACCCAAGACTTGCACGCCCAAGACCACACCCCCAACTGTTACGGTCACCCCACCCCCGCCACCAGCAGGCGACAACCAAGGCGGCGACCAAGAATAAGAACGGAATAAGAACAGATTAGAACGGATTAAATTAGGGAAATTAGCAAAACAAAACGAAAACAAGGCACAACATCATGAACAAGACAATCATCCTCAATGACACACAACTCGATTCGATCACCGGCGGCACTTACGGCAACTACAGCGGCAATTGCAAACCGAAAAGCACTCGCACTTGCGGAACCAGCAGCACCCCGCGCTACACTTGCCGAACAAACCCTTGCACCCCACCCAAGACTTGCACGCCCAAGACCACGCCACCAACTGTTACGGTCACCCCACCCCCGCCACCAGCAGGCGACAACCAAGGCGGCGATCAAGAATAAGAACGGATTAAGACCGGATGAAAAACGGATTAAAACGGATTAGAACGGATTTAAGACTGCATCTGAACCATTTGCGCGTATCGTTGTCCAAGCGTCATTAGCTCTACGTGTGTGCCCTGTTCGATAATTTGCCCCGCATCCATGACCAAAATCTGGTCTGCATTTTTGATCGTGCTAAGCCGATGTGCAATCACAATTCGTGTGCAAGATAATCGGTTTAAATTCTCCTCCACCACAGCTTCGGTCATGCTATCCAAATGACTGGTTGCTTCATCAAGCAGCAACACGGCTGGGCGATTGACCAAAGCCCGCGCTAACACAAGGCGCTGAATTTGCCCACCCGAAAAGCCACTGCCCCCTTCGGCCACCCGCGTTTCATATTGCATCGGCAATTGCATAATTTCATCATGAATGCCCGCCATTTGGGCTGCCCACATCACCCGCTTTAATGGAATTTTGTCATTGCTCACGGTAATATTGTCACGAATGGAACCGCTAAATAAAAACGGGTCTTGCAAAACCACCCCACATTGCGCCCGCAGCATTTGATGATTGGTGTTTTGCAGCAAAAACGCATCGAAATACAAATTGCCTTCGGTGGGCGTGTGCAGCCCCAATAGCAATTTGGCGAGCGTGCTTTTGCCAGAACCTGTGCCCCCCACAATGCCAATTTTTTGGCCCGGACGAATGTAAATCGAAATATTGCGCAATGCCCAAGGCGCATGGGGTGAATAACGATAGCTGACATCGCGCACCATAATCGCCCCGCGCACACGAAAGGTCTTTTTGGCGGCGCTATTCGCCTGTTCGGGCGGCTCTAGCATCACATCGGCCAAACGCTCGACATGCACCGTCAACATGCGGAAATCGCGCACTTTGGCGATGATGGACGAGAGCGGCCCCAGCAACGACATGGCGATGGTATTGAGCGCCGTCATTGTGCCCAAGGTCAGCTCGCCTTGCATCACTTGCGCCGTGCCCACCATCAACAACAAGGTCGGGGCCGCCGTGTGCATCAAATCGAGCACACTCGACACGCCAATTCGGGCATGGCTGCTGCGCACATAGGCCAACATTTGCCGCTCGAAAAGCGTTTGCCAACGCGCCATGACGCGGTCTTCGATACCGCTGGTTTTGATGGTGGCAATGCCCGACAGCGATTCGATCAAATAACTGCGCATTTCCGATTCGGTAACAATGCTGCGCTGCATCAGATAGCGCATTTTGGCATCGCTAATGACCAGCATTGCCGTTTCAAGCAACACAAATGCGCCCACCAGCCACAACATCCAAGGCGCGGTATAAAGCAACACAAAAAAATAACTGATCGCCAGCAACGCATCAAGCACGGTGGTGAACAATTCGCTGGTCAGGGTGTCGCGGATGGTGCTATTGCTGCCCAAACGCATGAGCAAATCGCCCGAATTGCGCTGCTGAAAAAATTGAAATGGCAACGACAAGAGATGCGCAAAAAAGCCCGACATCATCTCGCGGTCAATTTTGGCATACAGGTGCACCAAAATACGCGCCCGAACATAGCCCAGCACGGCCAAACTTAGCACCAAGCCCCCCGCGCCGATCGCCAACGTTGACAGCCAGCTCATGTCTTTGGCGGGCAACACCTCGTCAATCAACACTTGGTTGAACCAAGGCATGATCATGCCCAACACCTGCAACAGCACCGACAACCCCATTACCCGCAGCCAAAAGCCCCGCGCCGACATGGTTTGTTGAATACTTTTGCGCCAAAGCCCCCAATGATGTTCGGGCGCTTTGGCTTTAAACGTGTCGGCAGGCGCAAAACTGATCGCCACCCCCGAAAAGAGCTTGCCGAACTCGGCGTGGCTCAGCTTCATTCGCCCCATGCCGGGGTCAACAATATAGGCAACGTTGGCGCTCCAACGCTCTAGCACCACAAAATGCTTGCCTTCCCAATGCAAAATCGCGGGCAATGGAATCTCGGCAAAGGCCGACAAATCTTGAATGCCCATCGCCGTTGGCGTTAGGCCAAAGGTGCGGGCGGTTTCGACAATTTGGCGGGCGCTCACGCCATCGCGCCCAATGCCCATCACATTGCGACATTCTGACACGCGGGTGTTGCGCCCATAATAACTCAGCACCATCGCCAAACACGCCGCGCCACATTCGATGGCGTTGAGCTGAAAAATAACCGGCACGTGTTTGCGTGGCAATCGCTGTTGTAGCCAAGCCACGCACGTTTGGCCCCATGTGCGCAGGGTGGTGACAATGGGTGTGCGCGTTGGGTGGTTTGATGTAGATTCGATGAACATGCACAATGACAAGAGTAGCAACTCATATCCTAACGCTTCACGCCACGATTGTCATCCGACTTCGTGCCGTATCTTTGCGCGAGCAGTGGTAAAGACAGGTGCGCACGGCTAAGGCTGTTCAAAAGTCAGCGCATGACCTAATTGGAAAAGCCCGATAGGGCTTCGCTGATCAGCCGGACGGGTTTACCCTCCGGCGAACGCGCCTAT
>JAHBAL020000128.1 GCA_018500105.2 Anaerolineae bacterium | reverse complement strand
AGATGTGTATAAGAGACAGCTGCTAAACACGGTCGAGTTGCCGCTCGTGCCGGTGCTCATCGAGATGGAAACGGCGGGCGTGGCGCTGGATGTGAAATATTTGGGACAGTTGTCGGTCGAGATCACGCAGCGGCTGCGCGACCTAGAAAAGCAAATTTTTGATTTGTCGGGCACGGTGTTCAATGTCAATTCGCCCCAACAATTGTCTGACGTGCTGTTTGGCAAATTGCAATTGCCGACGCAGGGCGTGCCGAAAAACGCCAGCAAAACCAAAAGCGGCGGTGTCACCTTCTCGACCGCCGCCGATGTGCTGGAGGGGTTGCAAGGCAAGCACGACATTATTCCGCTGTTGCTCAATTACCGCGAACTCGCCAAATTGAAAGGCACGTATGTGGACGCGATTCCGTTGCTCATTAACCCAAACACGGGCCGCATTCACACCGATTTCAACCAAGCCGGTGCAATTACCGGGCGCTTATCGTCCACCAATCCCAACTTGCAAAATATTCCGATCAAGAGCGAGATCGGGCGGCGTGTGCGCAAGGCGTTTGTGGCGCGGGCCGGATGGCGCATCATCAGCGCCGACTATTCGCAGGTCGAGTTGCGCATTTTGGCGCATTTGGCCGACGACCCGACGCTGAAAGAAGCGTTTGCCCGCGGCGAGGACATTCACGCCAGCACCGCCGCCGCCATTTACGACATTGCACTGGCCGATGTCAACGCCGTGCAACGTAGCTTCGCCAAACGTATCAATTTCGGCATCGCCTACGGCATGGGGCCATTTGCGCTTTCGCAAAACACCGGCATGACGATGGCGCAGGCCAGTGATTTCATCAAACGCTATTTCGACCGTTTTCCAAAAGTGCAGGCGTGGCTGAATCACACCAAACAACTGGCGGCGACGCAGGGCTATGTCGAGACGGTATTGGGGCGGCGGCGCTATTTCCCCGAATTTAAAGCACCGGGGGTGAATGAGCAAATAAAGCGCCGCGCCGAACGCGAGGCCATCAATCACCCGGTGCAAGGCAGCGCCGCCGACATCATGAAGCTCGCCATGATCAATATTCATCGCGCCATGTCGGCAGGCAAGCCGGACGGGTTGCCGATTCAGGCCAAGATGACGCTGCAAGTGCATGACGAATTGGTGTTCGACTGCCCCGCCAACGAAGTGCCATTTATGGAAACGCTCATTGAACGCGAAATGGAAAACGCCTACCCACTCAGCGTCAAGTTGCAAGCCGATGTCGCCGTCGGGCCAAATTGGGATGAGGTTGATTAGGGGGTGGGAATTACGAATTACGAATTACGAATTGGGGTTGTGAAATTTATGCCACTCGTTACTCGTTACTCGTTACTCATCACCCCGTAATTCGTAATTCGTAATTCGTAATTCTGTATACTCGCGCCCCATGAGTAACGCAAACGTTCAAATACCTATTCGCACCAGCAAACGCACCCAGCGCGTGGCGGCATCTGCCACCCAAGCCGTCGAGGGCAAGGTCGCCGAGATGCGGGCGGCAGGTGAGCCGGTCATTTCATTTGGCGCAGGCGAGCCAGATTTCCCCACCCCAAACGCCATCAAAGATCAAGGCCACGAGGCCATCAATATCAACCTGACCAAATACACGCCCGCAGGCGGAACCATGCCACTGCGTAAGGCCATTGTCGCCAAACTCAAGACGCAGACCAATTATGACTATAAGTGGCAAAACGTCATCGTGACCAACGGCGGCAAAGAAGCCATTTTCTTAGCCATCATGGCCTTGTGCGACGCTGGCGACGAGGTGATTGTGCCCGCGCCATATTGGGTGAGTTATCCCGAAATGGTCAAGTTGGCCGACGCTACACCCGTCATTATCTCGACCGGTATCGAGACCGAGTTCAAGGTCACCCGCGAGATGCTCGACCAGCACACCACCGCCAACACGCGCATGATTTTGCTGTGTTCGCCCTCCAACCCGACCGGCTCGGTTTATACCCACGCTGAGCTTGAGATGATTGCGGATTGGATGCGCGGCAATCAAGTCATTTTGCTCACCGACGAGTTGTATGACAATATCGTTTACGATGGCAACTATGCGCGTTGGCTGCAAATTGCGCCCGACCTGATTGACCGCACCATTGTCATCAACGGCTTGTCGAAATCGGTGGCGATGACGGGCTGGCGCATCGGTTTTGCCGCCACCACCCGCGACGAATATGCCAAGGCGATGGGCAAAGTGCAAAGCCACAGCACCTCGCACCCATCGTCGGTGTCACAACACGCCGCGCTCAAGGCCTATACCGCCAACCTTGATGACGAAATCGCCAAGATGGTGGTGGCGTTCAAGGAACGCCGCGAGTGGATTGTGAACGCGCTGAACAATATTCCGGGCATCAAATGTGCCAATCCGCCCGGCGCATTCTATGTTTTCCCCGATTTGCGCGGCATTTTGGGCAAACCGCTCAAGAATGGGCGCGTGCTCAACACCAGCGAAGAAGTGGCGCTGTATTTGCTCGCCGAGGCCAAGGTCGGCCTGACGCATGGCGAAGCATTCGGCGCGCCCGGCTACGCCCGTTTATCATACGCGCTTGCCATGACCAGCATCCAAGAAGGCATCGGACGCATCAAGGCATCGCTGGCGCTGGCGTAATTCTTACGGTTTGACAAATTTTGATGTAGAGACGGGTCACCGACCCGTCTCATTTTGCCATATTAACGCCCAAATTCAATAAATTTTTTCAGCCGCGTCATTGTCACCTATGCCAATGACGCCATTTCATCCTCGATGTCTCATCAGCCATTTTCATTTGGGTTAGCGCCATTACTGCGCTTGGGTGGGCTAGTCGCGTTGGTCGGTGGATTGGTATTTGCCGCCGCGCCGCAACTGCCCCAAGCCGCACAATCGGCCCCACACAACGACACGCCCACACCAACACTGACTGCCACCGGCGGCCTAACGGCGACCATCACAGCAACGGTCAGCATGACAGCGACAGCAACCGCAACCGCAACCCCTGCAACATCCAGTTATTGCCCCGTGCCGCCTGTTGACTTTAGCATTCTGCCTATGGGCGATTCACTCACCGCCGGGCTAAACAGCGACGCAGGTGGGTATCGCGGGTATTTATATGACAAACTTGTCAAAAAAGGGTTTCCATTCAAGTTCGTCGGTGGACAACACGGGCGCGGGCCACTCGGCCCCCCCAGCGACAACGACAATCATGAAGGCTATGCGGGCTATTACACCTATCAGTTTTTCGACATGCTCGAATTTGGCATGAACGGCTTTACGCCCAATGTCATTTTGATGCTGGTCGGCACAAATGATTCGCTCAGCAGCGACACGCCACACGCCGACAATGTGCAAAATTACAACACGCTGATGGAAAAAGTCTTGACCAAATGGAAAGGCGTGCACCTCGTCGTCGCAAAAATCCCGCGCAACAAAATCGAAGGCAAAACCGAGGTCATGGCACCGCTCAACCAAGAGATCGAAAACCTCGCCGCCTTGCGCGTGGCACAAGGCCACAAAGTGTATGTGGTGGACATGTTCGCCGTGATCGGGCCAGAAGACATTCACGACCTATTGCACCCCAACGAACAAGGCTATCAAAAAATGTCGGAGGTGTGGTTGAATGGCGTATGCCGTGTCGCGGCCAGCCTCGTGCCCATTACGCCCACCCC
>JAHBAL020000567.1 GCA_018500105.2 Anaerolineae bacterium | reverse complement strand
GGCGATTGATCGCCATTCGAGTGCGATTTTCACAAACTTGCCTTGAAAGCAAACCACCCTGCACCGTCATTTAATTTGTCGCAATAGCCAAATGGACAACCACAATAGACCTCGAATATTTTACCTGCCAATTTTTAGATATTTACAAGCAAAGATATGTGTGAGCTTTAATTGATTTGCCTATTAGTTTTTATACAGCCTCTTATTTTTGATGCAACGCGGGCAAATTAACTTGCTGACAGATTTTGAAACCCGTCAATTGAGCGCGAATTTCGCCGCCGGGGTAGTTGGTCGAATGCACATTGGCATAAACTTGCCCCGACAACAGCCCATTTTCTTGCGCATCGGTGTATTGCCAAACGCCAATTTTGGGCGAGCCAGCCGCTAAGTTGATGAGCACTGGCGCAGTTGACCCTGCTGGCGCAAACCCATGAAAATGGGCGGCGGTTTCAGCGCTGCTCAGATTGGCAAAACTGATGTTGTAGGTCACTTGGTTGCTGGCTGGGTAAATGACAAAAACACCTTGACCGGTGGCATTGGTTTGCACCGAGGCATTTTCTTTGCCAAAGGTGACGGTCGTCATGAGGCAGGGCGGCAAGGGCGTGCCGGTGGCAGCAGGTGTTGGCGTGGCAGTGCTTGTGGCAATGGGCGTGCCGGTGGCCGCAGGCGTTGTGCTGACGGTCGGGGTCGCCGTCGCGGCGCTTTGCGCCCCATTCACCACCACTTTGCCTGTCATGCCGCTGTGCAAACTGCAAAAATACTCGAAAGTTCCGGCGCTGGTAAAGGTGTGGCTGAACGTCCCACCATTACTTAGATTTGTCGAACTGGGCAAGCCGTTATCTTTAAATGTGACATTATGACGAGGGCCATCTTTGTTGGTCCAAACAACTGTGTCGCCCACATTAACACTGATTTCGCCGGGCGAAAAAGCAAAGTTTTGAATATCAACGCTGGTGGTCGCAACGGGTGCGGCAGCAGCGGCGTGATAATGCGCATGCACTTGTGGCGCATTGGCATTGGCTGTGGCATGATCTTGTGGGATGCTTGCGAGTGCCAATGTCGCCAGCAATGCGATGCCGATGAGCGAGACAAAGAGGGTATGCGGGGAGCGTGGTTTTAGGTTTTGCATATGTTTTGAGAGTGTGGGGTGGTTGCTTGCATCAGCCCGCGCAGACACGCCCGAGCGGGCTGATGCAAGCAGCACCTATATTGTAAGCCTAATATACGATCCCGTTTGGCGTTTGGATCACCCCAAAGCCTCGGCCAGTAAGCTGTGAAAATGATGCACGCCGTTTTCGCGTTTGACGCAGTAGCGACCTTGGCTATATACGCCGGTTTGCATGTTGCGCCACACATCTTCGCATAGCTCGATATCCTCTTTTTGAATTTCATCGCTGAAATCAATCGAGCTTTGCAGGTTGTTCCAAGTATCTGGCGTGCCGGGATCTGAGAAATACCACTCGAAGATGGTCAAGGTGCGGTCGTGGCTGATGGGCACAATGATGTTGATTTGCAACATGCCCAAATAAATATTGAGCATGAAGTTGGGAAAAATCCAATAATAGAAGGCTTTGTCATCGCCTTGCAGCGCCGTATACACGCGCCCGGCTGCGTCTTCGGTGCGCACCGGGCGAATGGGCGCGTATTGCGATGAGTAATACCGATAAGTGTCTACGCGATATTGCTCATAATCCAACTCTTTGAACAAACCCGGATGCGCAATGGGCACGTGGTAGCCTTCGAGGTAATTGTCAATGTAAATCTTCCAGTTGGCATTGACATAATAATCCATGCGCTTCATTTTGCGCATGCCGTCAAAATTAAATTGCGCCGTTTCTTCGGGGATTTTGCCCAACACCTCAAGCAAGGGCGGCGCGTTGTTGTCCATATTCACGAAGGCAAATGGCCCCCATGTTTCGACACGGATGGGCATTAGGCCAAAATCTTCTTTGCGGAAATTTTGCACGCCTTCGAATTCGGGCGTGGTGCGTAGACAGCCATCGAGGCCGTACAGCCAGCCGTGATATTGACATTGGAATGATTTGCGATTGCCTGCCCCGCGTGCGACCACGCCAGCGCGGTGGCGGCAAATATTGTAAAAAGCGCGTAATTGCCCATTGGCATCACGAGTGACGACGACAGGCGTGCCCATCACATCCACGGCCACATAATTGCCGGGGAAGCGCAATTGATCGAGCGAGGCAGCAAATTGCCATGTTTTGTTGAAAATGGCTGTCTTTTCACGGGCCAGCATATTGGGGTCGGTATACCAACTGGCTGGAATGGTATCGGCGACTGCAAGGTCGGTTTGAAATTTGAAGTTTTGCATGATGGAAAGAAAAGTGCTAAGTGCTAAGTGCTAAGTCCTAAGTAATATGGACTTAGCACTTAGCACTTATGACTCAGGACTAAATTTTAGCAGGTGCTAACCACGTCATATAGCACACGGACACCCCATGACAGGGCGGAGATGGACAGGCGCTCGTCGTGGGCGTGGGCCAAATCCATGAAACGCTCGCCGGGTTTAAACTTCATCGGCGAGAAGCCGTAGCAAATATTGCCCAATTTCGCCACATGTTTGGCGTCGGTCGCGCCGGTCAGCATATAGGGGATGGGGATGCCGTCGGGGTCGTGTTGTTTGATCACTTGCGACAAATACTTGAACATCGGCGTGTCGCTGGGGAATTCGAGCGGGGGCGATTCGCTGTCAACGATGAACTCGTAGCGGCTGTGGTGATGCCCGATGGCGGCCCGCAATTCTTCGATTAATTGGGCGGTGCTGATGCCGGGCAAGGTGCGGCAATCGAGCACAGCGTCGGCCTCAGATGGGATGACATTGGTCTTGCTGCCAGCGTTTAGGCCGGTGGGCGAGCACGTGTTGTGCAACATGGCGTGTAACTCGCGCTTGATTGACTCGGTTTTGAAAATGAAGCTAGGCGGCTCAATCCGTCCATTCGTCCCCAGCCATGCCTTCATGCCGCGCCCAATCGGGCCGCCAACGGCATCGCTGTAATGTTCGATGAAGCTGCGCGAGGCGTTGGTGAGGTGCAATGGCAAAGCGGTGCGGCCAAGTCGCCACAGGGCTTGGCCCAAATGCACCACCGCGTTGTCGTTGTGGGGGATGCTGGCATGCCCGGGCCGACCTTTGGCCCGCAAGCGCAGCCATGCCGTGCCTTTTTCGGCCACTTGAATGGGGTAAACCGTGCGTTTGCCAATTTGCAACGAAACCCCGCCGAACTCGCTGAAAGCATATTCGGCCTTGAGCAGGTCGGGATGATTGCGCACGAGCACGCCGATGCCCTGATTGGTGT
>JAHBAL020000522.1 GCA_018500105.2 Anaerolineae bacterium | reverse complement strand
GACGACGTATTTGCTGGATTTAATCTTCGGGGATCCCTCGCTGCGCGTCGGGATGACCCATTGAGACAATAAGTTTCTCCCCCTCGCTGGACGCCGCGCCCGCGCCTGCGTCTATGTATTCGGGATGACGACTTCCATCTTTTCTGTTATCACAAGACGCTCTAAACATGAACTGGCGCGCTTGAACTTATTTGGGGATGAGCCAAAAAAACCTAATGTTTTGCCAAAAACTGAGCAAGATCGTCGTGTAATTCGATGCTTTTGGCGCCAAAGCAAAAAAAGCCATGATCTGCGCCATCGTAAACCTTGTATTCAACTTGGCTAAAATGTTGGCGCAAATGCGCAGCATACATTTGCGATGATCGTAGCAGCTTATCTTTTCCGGCCCCAACGATAAAGGTAGGCGGCAAATAATCAATCTGCTTAATATCCATCGGCGTAACCGGCAGCAATGGCGTGTGATTTTTGCTTAGTGCTGCTTCACCGGCATACGACTTTAAAAACGTTGGGGCACTAGGAAAACCATCCTCTTGAAATGTGAATCGGTCTAAAACGCCATACAGCGAAACGATGCTTTTTACGTCTGGCAGCAAATCACGCGAGATTGGGTCAAATTGGCTCAACAGCTTGGCATTAGTCAACATCAGGCCGAGCATCATGGCAAGGTTGCCGCCTGCCGAGTCACCGATTAAATGAATGGTTTGGGCCTCGGGGTATTTTTTCTTTAACCACGCCAGCGCTTGCAACAATGAGCGCAGCATATGCGGGTGTGGGCGTTCTGGGGCCAATGGGTAATTTAGACTAAACACAGGGTAGCCCGCATCGGCGAGTTTTAGTAATGGTTTAGCATAAAATTTGCCTTTGCTGCCCGAAATCCAACCGCCACCATGAATATGCACAACAGCCGTTTTGGGGGTTCCACTGGCTAAGGGCTTAAGGTAATCTAATTTTTCATCGGGCAAACTACCATAGCTTTGCTCGATCAACTGGCCTGATGGGTATTTGCCGCCGCCGATCGTCTCAAATAAGGGCGACATGACATTGCGCCAAATTGCAACACTTATCTTCTCTTTAAAGCTCAATTGGGTTGGGGGTACTGAAAGCGTTGTTGTCATTTTGATTTAAGCTGCTCCTACCTTCGGTATCAGCGGTGCGCTGGTTGGGTAAAAATCAGCGGTCCACCATCGTGAAATGGGTAAGCTGGCGACGATATTCACCGCTTGGGCTTCGTCTTGGGCAAACACCTCGATAAAAATCGTGCCGCGAGCCAACGACAGGTGAATTGCGCCAACTTGGCCTGCGCTACGCAATCGTGCAACTTGGGCTTGTTCTTCTGGGATCACCGCCTGCACGTCACCCATATTTGTATTCGGTTTAAAAGTGGCAACTGCCATGTATGTATTCATATTTCTCCTGATTAAATAAAATTAGCGAAAAACAACCAGATTGTCTTCGATAAACTGATTAAAAGTGCGCGGGAACTGCCCCGTAAGCTTGAAAAACACATCAGTGGTGGTGGCAGCATAACCAGCAGCCATGCCCGTCATCATCACGCCCAACCCACGCGCAAAGTCTTCGGGCATACCGCTGGCAAGCATTTGGGCGACCATCTGCGAAACCGGCAGATCAACGTAACGAATCTCACGCCCCAGTTTTTGGCTAAAGCGCAGCGCTACCTCCGCGTGGGTCAACGATTCGCTGCCAGTCAGATGAAAAGCTTCGCCATGATGCGCATCTCCCGTTAATAACATCGCTGCAACGGTGGCAATGTCTTCAACGTCAATAAAACCAATCCGCCCATCACGATAGGCCCCAAAGAATTGACCCATGTGACGAATGCTATCGGCATGGCCAAAGAAATTTTGCATGAAAAATGACGGGCGCAATAGCGACCAAGTCAAGCCCGATTCGGCCAAGTAAGCCTCGATCTCGCCATGTTGCCGCGCCTGCAATACCTGCGATTGCCGATCAGCGCCCGGTGCCGAAAGTTTGACAATATGCGACACTCCAGCTGCTTTTGCCGCATCAATGACAGCAGTTTGTTGGCGTGCCAAATCAGGGCCGGGGGCGCTATTCAAAAACACACGCTCAACCCCAATCAAAGCCGCCGCCACACTTTGGGTATCGTCCAAGTCTCCCACCACATAATCACAGCCCAAAGCGTTACCCTTGGCGGCATCACGAACCAATGCGCGAAATGTCGCTCCTTGCGCAGCCAGTTGCTTAACGAGAATCCTCCCGATCGTTCCAGTTGCTCCAATAATAAGAATCATTTGTTCTCCATGTAATCTTAGGGCTTACGCAAATCAAGAGGTTTCACCACGAAGAACACAAAGAAAAGATATGAAATTGGTTTAATCTTTGAGATCTGTGTGTTCTTCGTGATAAAAAAATTAAGTTGTGCGTAAGTCTGAATCTATAAGATCAGCCCACCTTTTTTATTTGACTGATGCTGTGTATAATAGTCTAAAGATAGATATTTTTTAATGGCTGAAAAACCAAAAAACATATCCAATCGTCTATTTCTGCTGATGATAATCAGATTTAAAACACAATGGATATCGTATCAGAATTAATGCGCTCGGTTGGTTTAACCCCAGCCCATTTGGCCCAATGCACCGTGTTTAAACCTTGGGGCATTGGGTTTCCGGCCATGCGCTGGGCGGCTTTTCACTTGGTGGCACGCGGCACATGTTGGTTGCGGTCAAGTCAATTGCCAACGCCATTACACCTTGAGGCGGGTGATCTGGTGCTCGCGACCAGCCAATTGGCCTATGACTTGGTGTCTGATCTCACTGCCACGCCTAAACCCATTCAAGAAACGCTCGCCAGCGCCATACGTGGCCCGTTATCGGGCTTAGAAACCAGCAATAGCACCTCATTTATTTGTGGCATTTATCGCTTTGCCGTAGAACCCATCCACCCATTTTTTGCCGAACTGCCAGCGTTTATCTATGTGCCAGCCCATCAAATTGCGGCCCACGAACCGATGTATGCAGCACAGCGGCTGCTTTCAGCAGAATTAGACTATGCCAGCACCGAACCCGGCAAATCTATTTTGACCGATCGGCTGGTGGATGTGATGTTTTATTACATTTTGCGCCAATGGATCAACACGCATCGCAACCAAGGCGCATCTTGGGTGACGGCCTACCACAACCCCTACATTCGCAATGCCCTTATTGCCATTCATGAGAATCCGGCCCATCCTTGGCAAGTGGCGACCTTGGCCGAAAAAGCTACTTTATCACGCGCTGCCTTTGCGCAACAATTCAAAACGTTGTTGGGCGACACCCCTTTAAATTATGTTACCAAAGTGCGTATTCAAAAGGCAATGGAGTTATTGATGCGCACCCAAGAAAGCATTGACCGAATCTCAGACACAGTGGGCTATGGCACGGGCTTTGCCTTATCCAAGGCGTTCAAACGCATTTGTGGGGTGTCACCCCAGCAATATCGTTTGCAAGTGACACGCTAAAGCTACCGAGATCTTATACCATAAAACTTACGCGAAAGTTTGATTTTCACCACAAAGCGCACGAAGAACTCATAGGGCTGTTCAAAAGTCAGCGCATGACCTCATTGGAAAAGCTCGATAGGGCTTGGCTGATAAGCCGGAAGGTTTTCGACTTTTGAACAGCCTTGACCACCGTCTGACCACCACCTCATAAAGATGAAAAGCAGTACAATGACAGTCATTGGCATCATGACCAACACATCACGCAAACGCCCACCGGCGGTCACCATTATTGGCGGCTTGTTTATCTTCATCGCGCCCTTCGCGGCGCTCGATGGGTTGCTGCGTCTGTTCGAGTTAATCGCACATGACCCAAGCGACCCATTGGCATGGCTATGGCGTGCATTGATTCATTTCGATTGGGCGACCTTGGCCGAACTGGCAAGCATAACCTATGCGCTGGTAAGCAGCCTGCTCGATTTGTTGATCGGAATCGGGCTGTTACAACTGCGATCTCGCGCATGGTTGTGGGCTATGATGTTGCTTGGCTTATCGCTCATGCGCAACCTCTACGCCTATTGGCTCGGCGACCCCGATTTCTTTAACATGGCTATAGATGCCTTTTTCGTGCTGTTGCTCAACCAAACCGAGGTGCAAGAAGCATTCTATTAAAGGGTGAAGGATGAAAGATGAAGGATGAATTTCACCCTTCACCCTTCATCTTTCACACTTCGTCCCCCTATGTCTGATTTTGAACTTTTGCGCCGCTACGAGCCGATTGTGAAATACACCCAAGGCGAGCGATTTTTCCCCATGAGCGCCGAGGCTTATGTGCGGCGATGCAGCTTGTGGGTGCATCGCGGGCGGCAACGCAGCACCACCCACGACGAAAAACTCATCCCGGAAGGCGAGCTGACGCTGGCGCGTTTGGGCGAATTGCCGCCCGCGCCCACCGGTGCAACCTACTATTTGCGTTTTGGGCACGATTTAAGCCTGAGCGAAGTGCAACATTATGTGCAAAAAGACCTGATCGAGCGCCGCACTTTTCGCAAAGGTCAAGGCCGTTTGGCGCGGGTCGGCTACATTTCGCGGCTCATAGATGCCTTCTTTTCGATCACCTTGCTGGCCCGCGGGCGTGTGCCGAGCGCAACCGCCAACAGCGTGGCGCTGAAATATAGCGAAATGCCAGCCGCAGATAAAGAACCAGTCTACTATGGCAAGGTTTTTCGTCAAAATGGTTGGGTGGCGTTGCAATATTGGTATTTTTTCGCCTATAACGATTGGCGGTCACGTTTTGACGGGGTGAATGACCATGAGGCCGATTGGGAGATGGTGATGGTGTATTTGTATGAGCAATCCGACGGCGCACTTGTGCCGCGCTGGGTGGCCTATGCCTCGCATGACCATCATGGCGACGACCTACGTCGGCGGTGGGATGACCGCGAGGGTTTTGACCTGATGTGCGTCACCTCGCTCGACAGCGGCATTAGCGAATATCATCCGGTGGTGTATTCGGGTGCTGGTTCGCACGCCTCCTATTTTAAAAAAGGCGAATATGTCACCGAAGTGGCGTTACCCATCGCCAAATCGTTTGTGCGGTGGGTCAATCGCACCGCCAGCTTTTGGGCCATTACCTTGCGACAAGGGCGCGGCAAACCTTGGGTTTTGCCCGATATTAGCGTCCCGTTTGTAGATTATGCGCGGGGCGATGGTGCGAGTATCGGACCCGGTCAGCCCAATGCGTGGACGCCGGTGCTGCTCGACCCTGTGCCCGATTGGATGCGTCAATATCGCGGGTTGTGGGGCTTGTTCCCGCGTGACCCAATTGCAGGCGAGAACGCTCCCGCTGGGCCAATGTATAACCGCGATGGCTCGGTGCGGCCTTCATGGTATCACCCGCTTGGGTGGGCCGGGCTAGACAAAGTGCCAACGCCAACGGTCGAGCTGCAAATGGTGCGTCAGCGCCGCGATGAATTGCGCGAGCGGCACAGCAAATTGAGCGTGTTGGTGAGCGATAAGGCCGCACAATTGCAAACACTGGGCAGCGAATTGGCCGCCATTCGCACCCAAGCTCATTTTGCAAAACGCGCCGAGCGCCTCAATGAGGAGATTGGGCAGCTTAGCGACGCACTAAAAGCCCAGCGCCGCGAGCAAAGCGAAAACGAAGCTTTGTGCGAAGCGTTGACCTTGCGCATCACCCAATTGGAGGCGGGCGATCAAGACGCTGCCCACGCCCACATTCGGCACCGCGTTGCGCCGGTTAGCCCGCGTGAAATGCGGCTGAACAAATTTGCCGAGGTGTGGGGTGCGGTTAGCATCGGCTTGCTTATGATCGGTTTAGTGGCGTTGCTCTATTTTCGCGCCCCGCAAACCCTGATTTGGCTGGGGCTAATGATCGGCTGTTTTCTCACTATTGAGGCTATTTTTCGCCGTTCGCTCACCAACATGGTCACTTCGGTCACGATTTTTCTCGCCACCATCACGACTGTGCTGCTCATTTATCATTTCTTTTTGCCGATCGTGTTGGGTGGGGTGTTGTTGGCGGGGCTTTATTTGCTGTGGGAAAATTTGCGCGAACTGCGCTCGTGAATTGCCGAATGCGGAGACGGCACGTAATACCAGTCACGCATTATTTTGCTCGCAAAAACGCAAAAGCGCAAAAATTTTCGGCTCATCTCCCGATAAGTTCAAAACTCAAAGTGTCATCCCGAAACGAAGTGAGGGATCCCCATTGCCTAAACCAATCTAAGCGTCACACTGGTTTGACAAAACTTGGGCTGGCCTGACGACATT
>JAHBAL020000455.1 GCA_018500105.2 Anaerolineae bacterium | reverse complement strand
CGTCTCGTGGGCTCGGAGATGTGTATAAGAGACAGATACAGTCATTTATTTTCATGAAATGCCCTAAGCCCGCCAAAAACCATCATGCACCGCCCGCGCCTCCGCATTCAACTCAAGTATGGGGCCAGCAACAGCGACGGCGCGTTGGCTATGGGCAAACACCTCACGGCAGGGCAACACCAATTGGTCGGGCGACGGCCCAACGATGTCATACAACTCGACTTCGCTCAGCGCATACACCACCCGCCCGATCCCGCTCCAATAAATGGCCCCGGCGCACATGGCACACGGCTCGGTGCTTGAGTAGAGGGTGCAGCGGGCCAATTGTTTGGTCGAATAATGGCGCGTAGCCAACCGCACCAAATTCGTCTCGGCGTGACCAGTGCCGTCACGCTCGGTCACAACTGTATTTTCGGCCTGCAATAGCATTTGGTCGTTTTCATCAACCAACACCGCGCCAAAGGGGTGGTTGCCGTGCTGGCGCGATTGCCATGCCAATTCGATAGCAGTGCGGAGATGGGGCATTGAGATGGGAAGCATAAGGCTATATTTTATGCTCAATTGAGGGGTTCATCATCAGGCGCGATTAAAATACCCCCATGCGCCTCCTCACCCCAAACACCCTCACCCTCGGAACCTACAACGGCTTTGCGCCAATCGCATGGCGGCACGAGGGCCGCGCCTGCGGCTGGGATATCACATTCTTGCAGCGATTTGCCGACCAGCACGGGCTACGCCTTGAGGCCAAGTTTTACCCCTTTGCCGAATTGTGGGAGCGCGTCAGCCAAGGCAAGGTGGATGTGGCCGCGTCGGGCATCACCTATATGCCCAGCCGCGAGCGCAACGGCGTGGTATGGAGCGCGTCCTACTTCACCGTGCGGCGCTGCTTAGTCATTCGCGCCGCCGACCGCGCCAAATACGCCAGCATCGCCGATTTCGCCGATCAAAGCATCGAGGTCACGCCCGGCTCGGCTGCCGATATTGACGCACTTCAGCGCAAACCGGCCAGCACGCGCCTCAGCCATTGCCACAACCTCAACGATGCCGTGCAACGTCTGTTGGCAGGCGAGATCGCGGCCTTCGGCACCGGCGACTTTAGCGGCTACGACTATGTGCGGCGCTTCCCCGGCCAACTCGCCGTCATTGATGTGCATGAGATGGACGGGCCGGAATATTTCGCCTTCCCCACCCGCCAAGCCAGCGGCATCGTCGAGGCGCTCAATGCCTTCATCCACGCCCATCGGCATGAGTATGAGGGCAATTTACAACCCACCTAACCAAACGGATCCTCTAACCAAGGGTATTTATGCCGATTCACCCGCTGATACGGAATACGCACAAAATCGCGGTTAAGCGTGCCTTCGACAGTGGCATAAATAATATGCGCCGCCACTGGGGCATAAGCCGCGTAAAAATGTTGATTGGATTTGACCACCAACAAGCGTTTTTGCTTGAGGTCGAGGCCAAAATTGGTAAAAACCTCAATCCCCAGCACTTGAGTGCGTTTTGAATTGACGATGATGTCAATGCCGTCACAGGTCAAACAAATGCTATCGCCGCAGGCGTTGACCATCGCGCCATTTAGTTGCGGCCACAATTGGGTCATGTTGGGCACAATGCCACGCACCACCACACTCAGGTCGAGCGGGTCGCCCGAGGCTGGCCCCATTTTGCCGCCCAAACGCACCGACAGGCGCGTGCCAACCCCCGCCGCTATCGCCAATTGCACCACGATTGGATCCCACATCATCGCCAACGCCGCGTCTTTTACGCCCATTTGCAACAATTTGCGCAATACAAATGTCGAGTCGCTGGGTGCGCCACCGCCTGCATTGTCGGCGGTGTCGGCCAGCACCACCGGTTTGCCGTTGAATGGATGCGCCAGTGCCTGCGCCAACGCCTCGTCTAACTGGGGCGGCGTGACAATGACCTCGTGCCGCAATGCAAATAATTTGCGCCCCAAGTCTTGGGCAACGACGGCAGCCTTGGCTGGGTCATTTTCGGTAATGGCAAGGGTGTAAGTGCCTGTCAAGGGCACATCGGCCCACGGAAAACTGTGCGCCAACGAAACCGACAACACACCCTCTTTGCCCTCTAGCGCCATCATCGCATCTACATAACTGCGCATCGGCTCGACCGGCGTGAGATACATGCCGACCATGCGGCAGTCGTAAAGCGCCATCGTCGGGCGCGATTTGCCCTCGGCGGCAGCGGCGATGAGGTTAAACAATTCAACCGCTCGCGCATCAACATCAATATGTGGGTATTCTTTAAACAGCACAATCGCGTCACACACATCCAACATCTGTTGATCAAGCTCACAATGCAGGTCTAGCTCAACCCCAATTTTGACCTGCGGCCCCACCAACGCCCGCACCCGCTGCGCTAGGTCGGTCTCACAGTCGTCATAGCCCTCGGCCACCATCGCGCCGTGCATGGTCAACAACACCACATCAAGCGGCAGCGCCGCCTGTATTTGCGCCAGTAAGGCATCGCGCAGGGTTTCATAGGCATGGCGCACCGTAATGCCAGCCGGTTGGGCAAAACCATACGAGCCAAATACACATTGCCAGCCGCGTTGCTGGGCCATATCGTGCCACACCGCCATCGTGCTGCCATAAACGACATTGGGCGCGTCCGCCAGCGTATACGCCATGTCAAAATCACGAATGCCGGTTAGCAATGGCGAGAATGTATTGGTCTCGGTGCCAAGACCGCCGCAAAATATTTTCATTTTTTAAGCTATTGACAATAACCAACTAAAGCTTACCTGAAACAATTGCCTCAAATATTGGGTCACGCCCATCTGAAAAATCGGCGTAATTCGGCTCAATCCGAATGTCAGGCATCAGCGCTTCAGGATCGCTCTCAAGCAATTTCCAAAAACGGGTAGCGTAGTTTATGCGCATTTTTGAATTGGGCAACAAAAATTCGCGCACCTCGCCAAAGCCATTGGGCTTTTGCCCAGTCGGCTCGCCGATCAGTTTAACCGGCGTATTGGCCTGCAACTCAATCGCATTCATGACTGCGCTCGAAAAAGTAACGCGATCAATCACGCCAAATAGCCGAGTGCCGCCTGTGCCAAAGCCGCGATCACGGATACCTTTTTGCAAAGGCCAAAACACGGTTGAATTGCCGCCGCCATTTCCGCGCCAATCAATCACTAGCGTATCAATTTTTTTGTCATCAATCAGCGCCAGCGCATTGGCGGCCAATTTAGCAAACCCTTCGGCATCGGTGCAGCTATTAATTTTGACCCACAGCAAACGCTTATCCTCAAAATGACGTAGCCAGAAATTTTGATCTGCGGCTTCGCGGTAAAACGCTGGTGGGGTGCTGGTGGGCAGCCAATTCACTTTATCGCTTGCCATAAGCGTCAATGTGAATACCTCGCCATTGGCTTTGGCAAAGGTGAACACGCCCGATTGGTCACCTGGCAAAATGCCCGCTGCATGAAGCAGGGGAGCGCGTATCAGCAGTCCTTCGCTATTATTCTTTTTGGCCCACTCGTTTTCGTGGGGCAAATAGACACTCATTTGGTCGTAGGCCGACGCAATCGGGGTTGCGCCAATTGCCACCAATTGGCTGCCCAATGCGGCTTGCGCGGTCGCATCGGTTGCGCTGACATACAAAGCATTTTGAAACCAGCGCACTCGAATGGGGTAACGCGGCATCGGCAACACTGCCCAACCCGCCGAGGTATGCCCATCGCCCAAACTCGCCGTCAATTGCATCATGCCTGCCACAATCTGATGATCTTGCAACTTGGGAACCTGCATTTTCAAGGTGGCAGCGGCTTGCTCAAATGCTTGGCGTGAGCTGCGCGTAAACGGATTAAAATGAAGATAAGGCAAATTCTCAGCCAAATAATCAATGTCTTGCTGCCAACGAGCATCGCGCGTGGCGGCGGGTGAAGGCGAGGCGCTTGGCTTTTTATCAACCTTCACCAGCGCATATTGTAGCTCTTGCCACACTTCTTTGGGGGTGACACCCATGGTTTGATAGAGATAAACCAAGCCGATTGTTATCACCAGCACTGCCAACCCCAACATGCTTAATCCAATTCGCTTTAGCCAAATCATGTGTTTTGTGCAACCTCGTCTATGATGATACGCCAAGAGCGAGCAATCGTTTTTATTTTGGGTGTTTCCCAACAGCCCATAGTTTCAATACCATTTTAGGTTTAAAATATACACGTGTCGAGCATAAATCTTGCCACATATCATGGCGATTCGGTTAGTGTTTTTTTGCCAAACCTCAACCCACTGCCAACCTTGCCGCCTTATTTTACGATCTCAGCATACACCCGCTCATACCCACGCACCGACTGCGCCGTGCTATAAGCTTGCTCGATCTCGTGACGCGGGCGCACATAGGCGCTGCGATTGGCAAACACCTGCATGATGGCGGCGGCGAGGGCGGGCGCATCGCCAATCGGCACAACTTGCCCCATGCCGGTGCGCTGCACCGAGGTGCGCACGCCCGGCAAATTGCTGCAAATGCTCGGCGTGCCACACAGCATAGATTCAACTTGCACCAAGCCAAACGACTCGGTGCTGTTCAGGCTGGGCAACACCGTCATATCGCACGAGGCGAAAAACGCCGCCAACTCGGCCCCCTTGAGCGAGCCGGTGAAGGTCCAGTGTTGACCCAAGGCGGCAAAACGTGGCTGCAAACGGGCAGCATAAGCCTCCTCGCCCAACACATTCTGATATGGCCCAGCAAATAGCACCCGCGCCGCCGGATACGTTTGGCGCACAATTTCGAGCGCATCCACCAACACCTCGACGCCTTTCTCGGTCGCCAAGCGTGCCGCCATGCCGATGATTGGTGCAGGTTGCAGGTTGCAGGTTGCAGGTTGCAAGTCATCACCATTTGCCCCTTGCCCCTTGCCACCTGCAACCTGCAACTGAAATTTTGCCGCAAACGCCTGTAAATCAGCCTCGCTGGGCGTGGCGATCTCGACCGGCGGCGGGATGACGCGCAATTTGTGCATGTAGCGCGACAAAAACGGCGAGTGTTTGGCATAATCGTCGGTGTAAGCCACCACCCGATCCACCATCCGCGCCGCGACATGATTGGCCCCATGCACCACCGGCTCGACCACGCGATTAAACCCGCCGCTCGGCAATTCGAGATCGCAATGATACGTGAGCAGCGACGGCTTACCCTGCCAACGCGCATTCAGCGCCAAACCCGCGCCATCAAATTGCGGCAAATGAAAATGCAACACATCGTGCCCGCGCATCAGCCAACGCGCCATAAAACCAAAGGTCGGCATAATCACGCCCTTGCTCAGCCGAAAAGACACCGGCGCACGCACAATCACCACCCCGTCTTGTGTTTCGGCCAAAGGCAGCGACGGGTCAAATTGCGAGGTCAACACCGTGACCTGATGCCCCGCTTTCGCCAGCCCGCGTGCCAATCGTTCAACATAAATCGTCAGCCCGCTAATGTGCGGGCGGTAATAAGTAAGAATTTGCAGAATTCGCATGATATGCCGCTATCTCGACCAAAGCACTAATAATACCGCACTTAACCAATTGACCGAAAGCCCGAAAATAAATCTCCATCAATAGCCGCATGCAGCTGCATCTTTGCAATAGCAAAAACGTATAATCAAGATTGGTATCGTTGCTGATGTATGTTTGCATCAGCGCCAGTGCCAAACGCCAAACGAGACTTACACTATGCTATCCGTTTCATTTAACTGGCGAAAGGGGGCGCAACCCGCGCCAACCCAGCCACCGCCCACATCACCCTCATCATCGCCATCTGGGTTATCAAACTATTGGCGGATTGCCGTGCTGCTCATCGTGTTGCTGGGCGGGGCGCTACGCTTGTATGGGGTCAATTGGGATCAAAATTCGCATTACCACCCCGACGAGCGCTACATTTCGATGGTGACAAGCGACATTCGCTGGCCGCAAAGCATCAACGAATTTCTCGACCCCAAACGCTCGCCAATGAACCCGTATTGGATTGCGCGTGAAAACCGCGAACGCGCCTTTGCATACGGCACATTGCCGGTTTACATGACTCGGTTTGTGTCGTATTGGGTGGGCGTGTTTGTAGATAAATGGTGGGAAGGCTACGACGGCGTGACCTTGGTCGGACGGGCTTTGTCGGGCTTACTCGACACTGCCGCCATCTTCATCGTCTTTTTGCTCGGCACACGCATCTTCAACCGACGGGTCGGGCTGCTCGGCGCATTATTTTATGCGCTCACCGTGCTCAGCATTCAGCATTCGCATTTTTACACCACCGACATCACCCTCAATTTCTTCGTATTGCTCACATTGTTGTTTGCCTACAACACCAGCCAAAACGGCAGCAACAGCAACACTTTTATGATGGGCGCAGCGGCGGGCATGGCCTTCGCCAGCAAATTCAGCGCCTTGCCAATTTTGGCATTGCTGCCGGTGGCGGCGCTACTGTATGAACGCAAAAAAATCACCACCCGCAACCCCAAACTGGTGACACTCAGCGCCCAATTTGCCCGCCTGAATTGGGTCAGCCTGATCAGCACACTCATCTTGGCCTTTGGCGGCTTCGTGCTGGCCTATTTCATCTTCGCGCCCTATTCCTTTCTCGACACCAACGGCCTGCTACGCAATGTGAATGAACAAGACAAAATCGTCATTCGCGCCGAGGCCGACCTGCCCTACACCCGCCAATATTACGAAACCACCCCCTACCTCTACCCCATCGAGCAGATGGTTCGTTGGAGCATGGGCGTGCCGCTCGGCATCACGGCTTTGATCGGCTTTGTGATGTGCGTGGTTTACGCGCTTGGGCGCGGGCCGCACAGCGGCGCAACAAGCGCTGGCGCAATTTTGATGCTGTCGTGGATGCTGCCTTACTTCATCATCACCGGACGTGCCTATGCAAAATTTCTGCGCTACAACTTGCCGTTGCTGCCCTTGTTCGCCATTATGGCGGCGGCGCTGCTCGTCACCTTGGGGCAATGGCTCGACCAAAAATACCGCGCCAAACCCGCCCCCGCCCCCGAGCCAGAGCCTTTGCCAGCCAGCGAAGCCTTGCCCGCTGACCATGCCGCGCCAATCCTGTCTCTTATACACATCTGACGCTGCCGACGACGGCTTAGGGGTAGTTCTCGGT
>JAHBAL020000103.1 GCA_018500105.2 Anaerolineae bacterium | reverse complement strand
GGCAAGCCCCCAGGGGGGGCCAATTTGTGGCATTTGTGCATCTATAGGCGGGTTAGCGGCTGTCCCCGCAACCTGGGGAACCCCGTATGAAAGGGGCACATCACCGCCGGTGTCGTTGGGGCTACCGTCCGCCACATCATAGGCAAATGACACACAGGCCGCACCTGAATTGCCCACTGCGGTGCCATTGCGAAAAATATTCAAAATAATAAGTGGGTTCGCTTGGCAATATTCGTCGGGGTTGTTATAGGCCATATGAATGCCGGTCACATTGCCCGCCGAAATATCTACAAACTTTACGGTACTGCCAGTCGGCGGCCCGCCCGGCTTCAAAAAAGGCAAGGTGGAAGGCAATGAAAACGTCACCCGTGCGCGTGTGCCGGCCAATTGTGGCAAGGTATACGCACCATTCGCCACCGATACCGTCGAAACCGTCTGCGGCGGGGTTGAATTGTCGGTGGCAGTCACAATCACGCCCTCGATTCCCAACTCGTGTGTCCCTTGCAGGCCGTCATAGTTGTAATCGCGGAAAACCGTGCCGCTAATTGTGCCAAACAACGCCGTGTCTTGGGCATCTTTGATCGTCACATAATTGGCGGCATCTATATCCGCAATGCGCTTGGAACCCCCATCATCTTCGGCATAAGCCACATTGAGGACCCAACCGTTGGGGCTAAATAATGCTGAGGCCATGAGCGCATTTGCGAGAAATACGCGCGGCAGCCAGCGGGGCAACCGGTGTAAGGCTTGTGTTATGATCATGTTGTCCGTCCTTTAATGTAAGCAGGTATGTGCAGTGAAAACCCAATAAATCTTTTGTCTATTTAATTAAACAGATTCTAATATCTGTTTTTGGGTCAGCTTAGAGAAACTTTTCAAACTTGACAAAATCTAATCATTTGCAATCTATATTCGTATAGGTCAATCATTAAAGTCTGCGTGTTCGGTAAAACCTAATACCCGCCAGTGCAAACATCTACGCCACAACTTGAGCAAGCAGATTAAACAAAACTGACACCACGAAAACCGCCTTAAACCGCAGTAAATATAGGCTTTGGCGGCATTTTCAACATCATCGCAACAAGCTAAAAACAGCCGTTGCATACATCTTTACAAGTCTCTTGGCGGCGCACAAAACTGTAAAATTTAGGACTTCTTGTCCCAAATTAATCTCTTAGTGCTGCCAAACACTTTGAGCTTTATGCAGAGAAATCAGATAAACGGCTACATTTCGCTTAGAACTGATGCAATAAGCACCAACCACTTAATCAAGCTGGAATAAATCAAGTTACATAAATTGCCACGTCACCCCGAAGCGAAGCGAGGGGTCTTTGCGGGAAATCGGCACGATGATTAAGTTTACGCAAAGATCCCTCACTTCGTTTCGGGATGACGCGCAAAATATATGCGATTAAAGTCCATCTTGAGCATGCGGTTGGTATAAGATGAAAAAAAACGCGCTGCTACGAATGCGTTCGTAGCAGCGCGTTGTCAAACGTCTTTGCGCGGGCCAAAATTGGCCTAATTTCTAAACGTGCGTATCAAGGGCAAGAACAAGCGACGAGTGCCACCCTCATAATGCGCCGGACCATAATTCAGTTTTTGCCCGCTCGTTTCGGTCTCAACCAGCCAATAGGTATAGGTCTTGCCTACAGCCGCCGTTGTGTCTACAAATTCGTAGGAACCGCCAGCCCCGCCGCGCCCTTCGGCCAAAATGCTATTTGGCGTCACCAAAGTGGCATCGGCAGGCAAATTGCTGCCCGTGCGCCGGCCCTCAACCCGATACAGCGCAAAGCTCCACGTGTCAATTTCGGCCAAGGTCACCCATTTCACCCGCACATTGTCGCCCATACGCGCCGCCGCAAACGACTGCAATGTTACTGCCGACGGTTCGTATGGGTTATCCACCACATTGCTGCCGCGCGAAATCACATTCACCCCGCTCTCGCGCCCGCTAATTTGCGCCACATTGGTGATGGCGACACTCGCAATATCCACCGGCACAACCTCGACCTCTAAGCGCAACGCCACCGATTGCCCCGGATTGAGCGAGCCGAGATCCCAGATGATGCTTACGCCTTCGATGCGGGTGGGCGCGGGCACGGCGCTGCCCGGCACATATTTCACCGCCAGCGATTCGATCGGGTCGGTCACCACCACATTGGTCGCCAACGTATTGCCATTGTTGCGCACCAAAATGGTATAGATCAGCCGATCGCCCGGGCGCACCGATGTGCCCGCGCCACCGCGTGGGGTTTGCACGCTCTTGCTCAAGACAAGCGATGGCGGCTGATACAGCCCCGCGTCTACACGCGGCTCATGCTCACCCGCATTCACCACATAGTTTTGGGTCACGCCCGTCACCGCGTCGGCATCGCTGTCTCGCCCTTCATCGCTGCCCACATTCGGCGTGGCAAAGGTGTAACCACCCGGCAATTGGAAGGTGACGCTATACGTCCCGCTGATCAAGTTGCCAAACTCATAGCCGCCATTGGCGTTGGTTCGGGTCACATCCACCAATTGCCCATTGCTATATAACGCCACCACCACATTGGCGACCCCCGGCTCACTGGCATCCTGCAAGCCGTTGTTATCCACATCCAGCCACACGTAGTCACCCAGCGAAGCCGGTCGCCAAAAGCCAGCGTCAATGGTCGGGTTAAATTCATTCGGCCCCAGCACAATCCCGCCCACGATGCCGGTCACGACATCGGCGTCGCTGTCGAGCGCATCGCTGATGCCCGCCGCATTTTGCAGGGTGGGTTGATAGCCATTCGGGCGACCAAAGGTCACGGTATACACCACACCCGGGATCAGCTCGGTAAAGCTGTAATAGCCATTAGCGTCGGTCAATTTGGTGATGAGACCGCTCGGCGTTTGCAGCGTCACACTCACACTCGCCAAACTTGGCTCGCCCACATCTTGGCGACCGTTATGGTTCAAATCCTCCCAAACCCGATCCCCCAAGCCAGCAAAGGCGCGAATGCCCAGATCGAGCGTCAAATTCTCGCCGCCGCTGGCAATAAAGCCGGTCGGGGCGGTGCGCCCGCTTAGGTCGGCGTCGCTGTCACGCGCATCGTTGCCCACATTTTGCTGGGTAATGGTGTAACCGGCGGGCAACGTGGTCAAGTCAAATTGCACATAGTAGCTGCCGGGTGGCAACCCGCTAAACAGATAGAATCCGCTCGCGTTGGTCGTCGTCGTTGCCAGCAAGGTATTGCTAATGGCGTTATATAGACGCACGGTCACGGTCGGCACGCCCGGCTCGTTCAAGCCTTGTGTGCCGTCGTGGTCGTTGTCGAACCAAACATAATCGCCCACGCGCACGGGTCGGTAGAAGCCACTGTCAATGGTGGGGTTAAACTCGTTTGGCCCCAGCACAATATTCGGCACAAGCAGGCCGTCGCTGTCGTCGGCATCATTCACCCCAACCGCATTGCTGATGGTGGGTTGGTAGCCCAGCGGCGGGCTAAACGTCACCGTATACGGCACGCCCGGCAGCAAATTGGTGAAGGTGTAATTGCCGTTGCTGTCGGTGATGGCAATCAGCGTGCCGGTTGGCGTTTGCAGCGTCACGGTCACATTGCCAATGCCCGGCTCGCCCGCATCTTGGCGGCCATTCATGTTTTGGTCTTCCCACACCCGATCTCCCAAACCCGACAATTGGGTAAAGCCAAAGTCAATGGTGAGGATCACATCGCCCGGCCTGAGCAGCACGGTCACGCCGTTCGGGCGCGATTGCTGATCAAGCCCCATATCGCTATTGCTGGCGCTGTTGTCATTCGGCGTGTTGCTGGGGGTTGTGCCCAACGGCGCAGGGCCATAATTTACGGTATAGGTATGGTTGGCTGGCACGCTGAAGGTGTAATAGCCGGTCGCGTTGGTCTGGGTGGTGTAAACCCGCCCCGTCTCATCCGTCGCAGTAATCACTTTGCCCACCACTGGCGTAATCACACCCGTTGCGGCAATGCCGTCAAAATCGCTCTCGATCCAGACAAAATTGCCAAACTTGGCTAATGGATAGAAGCCAAAGTCAACCGTCAAATTGTCGTTAGCATCGCCACTGGGGCCATTTTGGCCCTTGCCCGTCGCGCCTGCATCAACCTCGTTTAGCGGCTCGCTCACACCCAAAATCACCTTGGCGCTGATCGCCCCAACGGCGCTTGGGTTTGCGGCATCGTTGCCATGATCAATGTTGTTATCGGCGGTGGCAAAGGTGTTGCGTTGGCCGTCGCTGCTGACATAGCCAACCAACGCGCCGCCGCTGATGAAGTTGCTCGCCGCCACCCGCACAACATAGCTCCCCGCGTCGAGTTGGTCGAATCGGTAATAGCCGTTGCTGTCGGTCGTCGTTGTCAGCGGTTGCCCGCTCAGCGTGTCGGTGATGGGCGTTAACCCCGTCCCGCTCAGCAATTCAAGCACAACACCCGCGCCCGCGTTCGGCTCGCCCACATCGCGCACCCCATCGTTCGTATCTGCCCCCGTGCCAATATCTAGCCACACCAAATTGCCCAACGCATATTTAATTGGCGTCGCGGTCGCGGTCGCTGTTGCCGTCGCCGTTGGCGTATTCGTCGGTGTGTTCGTCGGCGATGCAGTCGCCGTCGCTGTCGCGGTCGGCGTGTTCGTCGGCGTTTGAGTTGCCGTCGCTGTCGCGGTCGGTGTGTTCGTCGGTGTTTCGGTTGCCGTCGCGGTCGCCGTCGGTGTG
>JAHBAL020000426.1 GCA_018500105.2 Anaerolineae bacterium | reverse complement strand
TCACCGGGGCCATTGCCGTATTTTCAGGAAATGCGAATGATAATGGCAACCTTGACCATGTTGAGATGAGCCTAAATGATGGCCCATTTGAAAGGGTTGATGTTGATTTGCCGCCAGTGCTTAGCCGCGCCCGTATTCAAGCGAACACATTGTGGTCAACTGTTGTTGATGTTGGTGTGCAAGATGGGTTAACAATGAGTGTCAAGCTTCGGGCCGTTGATGAGGCGGGGAATGTTGGCGCGACCAATGTGTACTCAATCTTTGTTGATAATGTTTCGCCTTTGATCACCTCTACCTTGAGCAGCAATATCCCTTACTCATTATCAATCTTGACGACGGATGGTAGTGAAATAAGCGAGGTTGCCGTCAGCTTAAATGGTGGTAGCAACTATTTGCCGGCAACATTATCGGATGGTGTGTGGGTGTTTGCGCTTAATTCATGGTCGCAACCACGTCTAACGCTTGCAACTGTGCGAGCAAAAGATATACACGGAAATGTAACTCAAATGACTTTGGATATTCCAGCCGAATTCATAACAGCAACTCCAACGCCTACGCCAACACCGTCCCCTACAAATACGCCATCCGCAACGTCGACTGAGATGCCAACGGCAACATCAACAGAAACCCCAACAAGCACGCCAACGCCAACGCCAACGGCAACATCAACAGAAACTCCGACAAGCACACCAACGCCAAGGCCAACCTCGACTACTACTCCAACCCCTACTTCAACCCAAACACCTACTCCAACATCAACAGCGACTTCAACATCAACACCAACCGTTACTGTTACTCCGACTCAAATGCCATTAGTTCGTCTGCGTGCTGGTAATGGGGGAGGGGCGTTAGGAAGCAAAGGTAATGTGGTAAGCATGACATTAGAAAATCTTAGTGGGGTAAATACCTTTGTGAGTGGCCTGCAGTTCAATCTCGCTTATTCAACTACACACGGTGTTAATTTAAACAGTCTGCGCACAACGAGCCGAACCAATGGCTTTAGGGTGATCTCTGATACTGTACGATCTTCTGATTTAGCAACTACGACTGTTTTGCTTTACTCCGAAACTGGAGCTAATGTCGGTTCTGGCACAGGTTCAATCATTGACTTGCTGTTTGATGTCAACATCACCGGGACAGCAGGTATAAGTGTACCGCTCAAGTTTAGCAATATCGTCTTAGCTGGCCCATCTGGCTCATCAATTCCATTCGACTTTGCCACCCCTAATACTTTGTTTGCTATCACTGCTTTGCGTCGAGGGGATATCAATGGCGATGTCAAAATTGATGTTTTGGACTTGACAGTCTTGCGCAATATGGCGCTTAATCCTCAGCGACCTAACACGACACTTTATCCCTTCGAATTTTGGCAACGTGCGGATTTGAATAGTGACGGGGCGTGGAATATCTTAGATATTGTGCAGCTTGTGCCAATTATCTTGAAACCACCAGTAGCCGCTTTGACAAAGATCGAATCTGATGAGAGTACTTGGGGCGGAACCAATTTCGCACTGAATAGTATTTCTATTGCTAAAGCGTCGGTGCAACCAAGCAAAAAAGGCACGTTATCAGTCATACTAACAAATACAGACGCAGTTGCAGGTATGCAACTTGACCTGCGCTATGATGCAAGCCGTGGTTTGAAGCTAACGAATGTACGGCAGGGCAGCCGGGCAGTGCAATTTGAGCCGCTCAGCTGGGATGAAGATTTGAGCAAGCCATCAGAGGCGAAGGTAAAAATTTTACTTTACAATCTCAATGGTAACGATTTATCCGCAGGGGAAGGTGAAGTGTTGCTGATTGATTATGAGGTGATGGCAGATGAGGATCTTTTATCAACGGTGCAGGTGACCGAACTTGTGATAGCTAGCACAAAGGGGCAGTCATTGATGACACGTGCTGAGCCAATAATTCGTTTGCGTTGATCTTACACTTTCCCATACGTTTTACTTTAAGTGAGGGCTACCCTAAATTGCGATATCGCCAATCCATATACGGATTGGCGATATCGCAATTTAGCCGTAATGTCTTTATTGCGCAATCTATCGTTAGTCTGTTTGTGGGTATGTGTATGAGGGCAATGTATAGCTTAGCTAATGCGCCGTTTTAGGAATTTTATTTTAAGCAAAATTTACGATTACAATTAGAATAAATTCAGAATATTTACCGACTTTACGACCTATGGCTGGGTGTGTCTGGGGCCAAAGTTGTAAGGTTGGTCAATACAATCAAGCCATCACGGAGGCAAACATTTGAAAGGATTACTTAAAATTTCCCGCGCCATAGACCGATTTACCGAATCGCTAGGCAATATCAGCACCTATTTGGTCGTGCTCATTATTGCTGTAGGCATGACCAACGTTATCTTACGCTTCTTGGGGCGTTGGAGTCAGTCCGATTTGTTTTCCGATATTACCAAAGCCCTTATCGGTAAAGGCTATCCGTCAAATATTTTGACCGATTTGCAATGGTATATCTTTTCGGTTTTGTTTTTCTTGGGTTTTGGTTATATTCTTAAGCACGGGGTGAATGTGCGAGTAGACTTTTTGTATAGCAAATGGCCGGTTCGCACCCAAGCTGCAGTTGACTTTTTCGGCACATTATTGTTCCTCATCCCATTTTGTTTGCTTGGCATCTATGTCGCCATCCCGCAAGTGATGCAAAGCTGGGGCTACGGTTCGTTCAAGCCCACCAGTGATTTGATCGCGTGGCTGGCCGATTTGCGCAAGATTGGTGATTGGGAAGTGGCGACCGAAAACGGCATTATGCCACGCGCACCGATTAAAACTTTCGTCATCTTTGGCTTTTTCTTTTTGCTTTTGCAGGCTATTTCGCAAGCGATCAAATATTATGCGGTGATGGTCGGTAACAAAGAGATTATTGATCAAATTCGTCAAGACGAGGCCCCCGAAGTCGAAGCGGTGTTGGATGAGGTAAGCGACCGCGCCAAAACCATCGCTGCATCATAAAATACATTAAACCATCTAAGTTTCTGTTATTTTTATACAACTATGTTATTTCAATCTGCTACAGGTTCAGGCTACGAATGGTTATCGGTGCTAATGTTCGCTGGCTTTTTCGTCATTCTCATGAGCGGCTATCCGGTCGGCTATGGCTTCGCTGGCACAGCGTTGGTGTTTGGCGTAATCGGCATTATGGCCGGGGCGTTCAATTTCAACCTCACACGGCTGTTGCCAAACAAATGGTTTGGCACAATGTCCGATATTCAGCTTATCGCCATCCCGTTTTTTATCTTTCTCGGCTCCATTCTTGAAAAATCAGGCTTGGCTGAAGAACTGCTCAACGCCACAGGCGTGTTGTTGGGCGGGCTAAAAGGCGGTTTGGCCTTAGCCGTTGTTATCGTCGGCACATTGTTGGCCGCCACGACAGGCGTCGTCGCCGCCACTATTATTGCAATGGGCATGATCTCTTTGCCCACCATGCTGAAATACGGCTATGATAAAAAATTAGCCACCGGCACGATTATGGCGGCGGGCACGTTGGCGCAAATGATCCCGCCGAGTTTGGTATTGGTGTTGCTCAGCGATCAGTTGGGCGTTGGCGTCGGCGATTTGTTCGCCGGGGCCATTATTCCCGGCTTGCTGATGTCAGCTAGCTACGCTATTTACGCCATCGCCGTCGGCTATATTCGCGATGGCTCGGCCCCGCCGCTGCCAGAATCGGCCCGCAATATCAAAGGCATGGCGTTGGTCATCTTGGTGCTCAAGAGCTTTGTGCCAACAGTGATCATTATTTTCTCGGTATTGGGATTCATCTTTGCTGGCATTACTACCCCCACCGAGGCAGGCGCAGTTGGGGCTGTGGCTGCGCTTATTTTATCGGCTATCAAAGGCAAACTCACATGGAAGGTAGTCCGTGAAGCCTCGAATGCCACCATGCGCACCACCTCACTGGTGGTCATCATCTTGTTTTGCAGCACCTTCTTTGTCACGGTGTTCGGTGGTCTGGGTGGGCAGGCGTTTATTACGAATGCGCTATCGAACTTGCCGGGTGGGTTGTGGGGTTATATTATTGTGGCACACATCGCCATCTTCTTGCTCGGCGTCTTCCTCGAGTTTGTCGAAATCACTTATTTGGCGATGCCACTGCTTGTGCCCGCCGCGCTGAAGCTATTTGAGAATGGCATTTTGCCGCCATATGCGCAAAATGCAAACGAGGCCATGATTTGGTTCGCCATCATGATGGCGGTCAATTTGCAGATCGCCTTCATTTCGCCGCCGGTCGGGTTTTCACTGTTTTATATGCAATCGGTTGCGCCCAAAGACAAAATCAGCACGGCAGACATCCACTCTAGCGCCCTGCCGTATGTTGTTTTACAATTGATTGCGTTGGTGGTTGTGTCATTTGTGCCACAACTCTCTATTTGGTTGCCTCGTGTTTTATATGGGCATTCGCCATAAGTTGTTTTAATATCATAGGACTTACGCGAAAGTTTGATTTTCACCACAAAGCGCACAAAGAACTCGAAGATTTGCATTTGTAAACTTTTCTTTTCTTTGTGAGCTTTGTGTTCTTTGTGGTGAAATGTTTTTAATGCGCGTAAGTCCTAATCATGCAAAAAGCGAGCCACTGACTAAGCGGCTCGCTTTTTTATTTGTAACTCAAAAACAAGGTTAAGAGGCAGGGTGCACCCTACCTCTACTAAATCCTATTTTTGCATTTATTTCTTGCCGAATTGGAAGTTGAACATCGCGGCTTCGGCGTAGCTGTGGAATTTAGTCACTTGGGTTTGGAAAGCCTTGTAGCTGTCGTAAACCTTCTTCACATCCGCGTCGGCTGACTTTTCGGCCATCACTTCGTCAGTGGCTTTCTTCGCGGCATCCATCACATCGGCTGGGAATGGCTTGAAAGTCACGCCTTCCTTGATGAGGTTTTCGAGCGCGGCTGGCGACTTGGTATCATAGCGAGCCGGCATTTGCTGGTTGGCATCGGCGGCGGCGCTTTGCACAATTTCCTTGTATTCAGCCGGCAACTTGTTCCACTCGTTCAAGTTGACCATCACATCGAGGGTGGGGGCGGGTTCCCACCAACCCGGATAGTGACACACCTTGACGACTTTGAAGAAGCCGAGCTTTTCATCGTCATACGGGCCTACCCATTCGGCGGCGTCAATGGTCTTGGTTTGCAAGGCTTGGAAGATTTCGCCACCGGCTACTGTTACCGAGTTTACGCCAAGCTTGGTCATTACGGCGCTGCCGGTGCCACCGAGGCGCATCTTCAACCCCTTCAAGTCGTCAACCTTGGTGATTTCTTTGCTAAACCAGCCGCCCCATTGGCATGCGGTGTTGCCTGCTGGGAAGTTAATGACGTTGAATTTCTTGCCATATACCTCTTGGATCAGCTTGAGACCGCCGCCTTCGTGTAACCACGCATTGTGTTGTTGCAGGTTCATGCCGAAGGGAATGCCAGTGGCGAGGGCGCACACCCAGCTCTTGCCGATGTAGTAGTAGCTGGCGGTGTGACCCATTTGCACGCCACCTTGCGACACGGCGTCGAGCACTTGCAACGCAGGCGAACCTTGTGGGTCACCGGCGGGGCGAGGGGTGATCTTGAACTTGCCGCCCGTCATCTTGCTCACGCGCTCGGCAAAATGCACCGCGCCACCATAAATGGTGTCGAGCGAGACCGGCCATGAGGTGGCGAGGTTCCATTCAAACGCTTGGGCGGGGCCAGTTACTGCCGGTGCAGCCGGTTGTTGGGGCTTGGCTGGTTCGGCGGCGGGTTTGTTGGCGGCAGCGGGGGCTGCGGTGGCGGCAGGGGCTGCCACATTATTGGTGGTACAAGCCGAGGCAACACCCATTGCCACGCCGCCCACTGCGCCTTTGACGGCGACTTCAAGAAGTTTTCTGCGATTCATTTTTCTTTCTCCTCAAATTGTTGTTTGCTGAAAAGTTTTGTAAGTGTTAATGTATTGTCATTCACCTGATGACGCAAATGTGACGATACACTAAGCACGATAAACAGACCTAGTTGCGCGACCGTTGAAGATCACTCGCCTATCCATCTGCTTACCAGTGTTCTAATTTTACGCTATTTTATGAGATATTTTTCAGTTGTGTGGGATGTGTTTTGGGCTTATGCTTAAAAATATTTTGTGCACGCGATCTGGTTTCGTCGTCTTATTGGGTTTAAAGATGCGGCATTTTGATGTCGTTGCATAGATATCGCATAAAGATTTATTCAGCAAATTTAATCAAACAGTCGCTTTTATTTGTGCGTTTTTGCTTTATCTTCAGGCATACTTAAGCCCAAATCATGACCGCCAAAACGCCTGTCGTTATCTTGTATAACTATTACACCACATGGACCCCCGAAGATCTTGCGATTGGGCAAAAATATTTACAGGCGATGGTGGATGGTTTACGCGAGGTTGGGCATCGCGTTGAACCGATCGAGTTTTGGCAAACGCTGGGCGACAAATTGCAACCGTTTGACCCGCATGAGTGGGTGATTTTTAATTGGTGCGAGGGCATTGAGGGCGAAATCGGCGGCGATGCGCGTTTGTGCGAAGAACTTGACGCTTTGGGTTACACCTACACCGGCAACCCGCCTGCGGCGCTGCGCTTGTCGGTGCAAAAAGGGCTGGTCAAGCGTTTGCTGGCACGACACCGCATCCCCACACCGCCCGGCCAAACCTTTAGCACTGCTGATGAGGTGAGCACTTGGGCGCATTTCCCCGCCATTGTCAAGCCAATTAGCCAACACTGTTCGTATGGCATCAATCGGGCGGCGGTGGTGCATGATCTCGCCACCTTGCGGCAACGAGTGGCTTATGTTCATCACACCTTTAACGAAGCGGCACTGGTCGAGGCGTTTATCGCAGGGCGCGAGATCAATGTTGGCATTTGGGGCAATCAGCCCCCGCGCATTTTGCCTTTGCGTGAGATTGATTTTTCCGCTATCCCCAACCCGTTTCATCGCATGGTGACATGGGACAGCAAATGGGTGGCGACCAGCGAAGACTGGAACAAAATGCCGATTATTTACGATGTGCGCACCAGCCCGACGCTGTATCAGCGCATCGAAAAAATTGCACTTGAGACCTATCGTGTTTTTGGTTGCCGCGATTACGCTCGCATAGATTTTCGCATTGACGCCGAAGAAAATCCTTGGGTGGTGGATGTCAACCCCAACCCCGATATTTGTTGGGATGGCGGGTTTATCGGCGGTTGCAAGATGCTGGGCTACAGCTACGGTGAGGCCATCAGCCACATTGTGCAAATGGCGGCAACGCGACAAGGCGTTGCCCGCTAAAGCCAGCCCATCCAACGATTCAACATAGAGACGGGTCGGTGATCCGTCTTTTTGTCACCGACCCCTCTCTACTAAATAATCCCGCGTGTCCGCAAATCATCAAGTTCGGCTTCGCTTTTGCCGAGCAGCCCAGACAATACCTCGCTGGTGTGCTGACCTAACAGCGGCGGCGGCGTAAACGAATCTTCGTTGGTGTCACTCAGTTTGATCGGGTTGCCGGGTTGCGGCACACTGCGCCCAAACGGCGTCGGCACATCTACCACCATATTTCGGGCGCGGGTTTGTGGGTCGTTTAGCGCTTCGCCCAAATCATTTACCGGCGCACATGGCACGCGGTTGGCGCGCAGTTTTTCCAGCCAATGAGCCTTGGTGTGAGTGCGGGTGCGTGCGCCAATCGTGGTATTGATCAGGGCACGGTTCTTTTGCCGCCCCTTCACATTTTCATTTTCCGGCGTTAGCAGTTCGGGCAAATCAAGCGCCGAGCAGCAGCCGCGCCAAAAGTCGTCGGTGATGCAGGCGATGATGATATGCCCATCGTTGGTGGGGAAGGTGTTGTATGGCACATGCACAAAATGCTCATTGCCGTTGCGAGCCGGTTTGTCGCCGCTCAAGAAATACATTGTGCCGACGTAATTTTGCAGGCTAATTTGCGCATCTAACATACTAATATCAACATGTTGCCCGCGCCCGGTGCTTTGGCGGGCGATGACCGCCGCCAAGATGCCGATCACGCCATTTAGCCCGCCAGCGAGGTCGCCGATGGGAATGCCGCTGCGTTGCGGGGGCATCCCCTCGACCCCGGTGATACTCATGCCGCCGCCCATCGCTTGCGATACCATGTCGAAGGCGGTCCAATCTTTGGCGGGGCCGGTTTCGCCAAAACCGGTGACGGTGCAGGTGATGATGCGTGGGTTGATCTTTTCAAGTGTGGCTTGGTCAATTTTCAGGCGTTTGTTGACACCGGCGCTAAAGTTGTCGAGCACAATATCCACATGCTTGACCAATTCGTAAAATAGCGCCAAGCCTTCCTCCGATTTTAGGTTAAGCGTAACACTCTTTTTGTTGCGGTTGAGGGTGAGAAAATAGGCCCCCATCCCGTTGATGCTATTGCGTGGGTCTTTTTCGAGCAAGCGGCGCGTGCCTTCGCCGGTTACGGGTGGCTCAATTTTGATCGCCTCGACCCCCATATCTGCCAGCATCATGCCGCAATATGGCCCACTCAGCATGTGGGTGAGGTCAAGCATACGTAGTCCTTGTAGTGGTTTCATAAGAAGGGTTGATTCGTTGAATGGGTTGATTGGCTGGTTGATTAGTTGATTAGTTGATTAATTAACTTCAAATGTTATAACATTATAACATTTGGATATACTCAACCAATCAACCCTTCAACCAATCAACCAATCAACCAACCATTCACCCCAACCCCAGCCCCGTCAAATACGCCATCACCTCGGCCTTGCTTAACACGTCGCCATATTTGCTGTTGATGTCGAACAAATTGGCCTCGTGGGGGGCAGCGTGACGGTCGCCCACACACTCGCGGGGCACAATGACGCGAAACCCATATTGCATGCCATCCACCGCCGAAGCCCGCACACAGCCGCTGGTCGAGCAACCGGTGACGATGAGCGTATCAACGCCCAACGCGGTGAGCATGGCCGCCAACGATGTGCCGAAAAACGCGCTCGCATATTGCTTAACGATGATGATGTCGTTGGCGGCGGGCGGCAGTTCTGGCACAATCTCGGCCAAGGGTTCGCCCTCGACCATCGTGCGCAAAACCGGCACTTTTTGCACAAAAATGCCGCCGTCTAGCCCGTGTTTGTGATACAGCACCTTGGTATAAATGACCGGCACGCCTTTGGCGCGGGCTTGCGCCAATAGCTCGACCGTTTGCTCGACGGCCTCGACCACGCCTTTGGCATACAGCGCCGCGCCCGGCGTGGTGTAGGCGTTGATAAAGTCTATGACGATGACGGCGGGCTTTTTGCCAAAGCCGAGCCGACCATCGAAAACGCCCTTGTAATTGTCAGATAAGGTTTGAGTTGTCATATAAAGATGATAACCCAAAATAGTGAAAATACCTCTTTTCTTGCTTGCCGACCAAGGCTGTTCAAAAGTTAGCACGCTACTTAACCCGTCATCTCCGCGTTCGCGGAGATCCACAACGTGTCAGAGCAAAATTGCGGCAAACCAGCCAACCTATGCCTGTCTGGTTATAGATTCCCGCGTTCTCGGGAATGACGAGGCGACTTTTGAACAGCCTTGGCTTGCCGACAGCGCATCGGCAAACTGATCATTTTGATAGAAACTGAGACAAAAATGGGCAATTTATGATCTTTTAAATGAGTAGCTTCGTATGTAAATATGCAACTGTGGCAGGGTTGATCGTGTTTATGATATCAATCAGCTTGGTGTATGGTAAATAATTTTATTGAGGTGAAATATGAATAGCAAAAATGCAATTGTGATTGGTGGCAGCATGGCTGGTTTGATTACGGCTCGCGTGTTAAGCGCTTATTTTGAACATGTGACCGTAATTGAGCGTGATCAATTTAGCAATGGCCCAGCGCCGCGCAAAGGCACGCCACAAAGCTATCATTTGCATGGCTTGTTGGCAAAAGGGGGCGAACTGCTCGATCACTATTTTCCGGGCATTGGCGACGAATTGGTCGCCAAAGGCGCGGTGCGTGGCGATATGGGGCGCATGATGCATTGGTATTTAGACGGCGGGTATCGCACCAAATTTGATTGGCAGCGTTTGGGCATTTCAATGAGCCGCCCCTTGCTTGAATATGTGGTGCGTAGCCGAGTCGCCGCCATTAAAAATATTCATATTTTGACGAATATTGATGTTAACGAACTGATCACCAGCCTCGATCACAGCCGCGTGCTGGGAGTGCGTATCGAAGACCGCAACAACGACCTGCGTCAAGTGAAAGATTTGCACGCCGATTTTGTCGTGGATTGTTCTGGGCGTGGCTCGGCTTCGCCAAAATGGCTGGCGCAACTTGGTTATGCCCAAGCGCCCGAAAACAAGATCGAGATTAATGTGGGTTATGCCACGCGCATGTATCAGCGCCGCCCCGACCAAACGCCGTTTTTGTATATGATCACCCCTGCGGCCCCCAATGACAAACGCTTGGGCGTTCTTTTCCCGATCGAAGGCGATCGCTGGATTGTGAGCATGGGCGGCTATCTTGGGAATCATTGCCCAACTGATCCGCAAGGGTTTCTCGAGTATGCGCGTGGTCTGCCCGCGCCCGATATTTATAATTTGTTGAAAGATTCTGAGCCACTTAGCGATATTCGCCCACATAAATACATGGCGAACTTGCGACATCATTACGAAAAGTTGACCTATTTCCCCGAAGGTTATTTGGTGCTGGGTGATGCAATATGCAGCTTTAACCCCGTTTATGGGCAAGGCATGACCAGCGCCGCCCTGCAAGCCGATGCGCTGAACGGCTTGCTGAAATCGGCGAAATCGTTAGATGGCATTTGGCGGCCTTTCTTCAAGCAAGCAGCCAAGGTGGTGGATATTCCTTGGCAATTGGCGGTGGGGACCGATTTTGCTTACCCCGAAACAAAGGGCGTAAAACCGGCAGGCACAGATTTCATCAACAACTATGTGGCAAAAGTGCATCGCGCCAGCCACAACGACCCGGTAGTGTATGCCGCATTTTTGAGCTGTATGAACTTACTCGCCCCGCCTGCCAGTTTATTCAAGCCCAATATTTTGTTCCGCGTCTTGCGCGATGACTGGCAACGCAAACGCCAAATTGTGCCGCAAACGCAATTGCAGCCTGCAAGCGCGTAATTGCCACGTCACCCCGACGCGCAGCGAGGGGTCTTTGCCGAAAATCGGCACGATGATTAAATTCACGCAAAGATTCCTCGCTTCGCGCTCAGAAACTTAGATATATGCGTATATTTGATGCGTCATCCCGATACGAAGTGAGGGATCCCTATCGCCTCAACCCATACAAACGTCACACTGGCTTG
>JAHBAL020000391.1 GCA_018500105.2 Anaerolineae bacterium | reverse complement strand
GAGGGAATCCATAACGCGACAGGCACAAATCGAGTGGGTTGCGCCATTTTTTGCGGGCCTCGTTATGGATCTCCGCGTTCGCGGAGATGACGTATTAAGTGCAAGACTGACTTTTGAACAGCCTTGTTGCGGTAAAAATCAAACTTTGCAAAAGTCCTAAACTGATAAAATAAAGGGTATCGTGATAGATTATCTAGCCATTGGCACTGTTACCGAAGATGTGTGGAAGGACGGGATTACGCCCGGCGGAACTGTGATGTATTCAGCTCGCACGGCCCGTTCATTTGTTCAAAATGTCACTGTGGTGTCGCCGGTCGCGCCTTCGTTTGATATGGAAGGCACATTCCCGTCCATCACGACCCATCGTATTGCATCCCCAAACACCACCCAATTTGAGAATATTTACGAAAAAACCTTGGTCAATGGCGAAGTGCGTTCGGTGCGGCGGCAAGTCGTTCGCCCCAGTCCGGTGCGCATCAACGCCAGCCATATCACATCGGCATTTTCTCACAGCGCCATTGTGCATTTGGCCCCGCTGTGTAACGAAATTGACGCCGATATTTTAGGCAAATTCGACACCGAAACCTTCATTGGCTGCACCCCGCAAGGCTGGCTACGCCGCTGGGACGAAAAGGGCCATGTTAGTCAACGTGGTTCAAATTGGACTGAGGCGGATGCTTTTTTTAAGCGTTGCAATGCGGTGGTGCTGAGTATTGAAGATGTCATGGGGGATTGGGCGGTCGTGGAGGATTGGGCCAAACGCGCCCAGTTTATGGTCGTGACGGTGGGGGCCGATGGCTGCTGCGTCTATATTCAAGGCCAAATGCATCACGTGCCGGGCTATAAGGTGACTGAGGTTGACCCAACTGGCGCGGGTGATATTTTTGCTTCCACTTTATTTGTGGCTTTGCAGCAACGCCGTTATGGCGATGATGTACTGTGCGCTTGTCGTTTTGCAAATTGCATCGCCGCGCAATCGGTTACACGCCCCCAATTGGCTGGTTTGCCCAATGCAGCCGATATGGCTGCCTGTAAAGACTGCTAATCTGTTTGTATGTATAACCCTAAACATTTTGAAGAATCGCGCCCCGAAGAACTACAGCGCATCATCCAAACGTATTCGCTAGGGGCATTGGTGGTGAACGGGGCCAATGGGTTGGATGCCAACCATGTGCCGTTTTTGTTCGATGCGGCGGCGGGCGAGCATGGCAAATTGCAAGCCCATGTGGCACGCGCCAACAGCGTGTGGACCGATTGTAAAGATGGCGACGAGGTATTGGTGATTTTTACGGCGGGCGATGCCTATATCTCACCCAATTGGTATCCGAGCAAGCACGAACAACATCGGCTTGTGCCAACTTGGAATTATCAGGTGGTGCATGTGTACGGCAAATTGCGCATCCGCGACGACGAGAAGTTTGTGCGCGGGGTGGTTGCCAAGCTAACGAATGTGCATGAGAAAATGGTGGGCGAGGCCAAGCAATGGAAAATGAGCGACTCGTCGGCTGAATACATTAGTATGATGCTGAGTGCCATTGTCGGCATCGAGGTCGAGATTACGCGCATCGTGGGTAAATCGAAGCTGAGTCAAAATCGCGAAAATCGAGATCGCCTCAATGCCGCCCACACGCTGGCGAATCGCAACGAACAAGCTGTGTCGCAAGCGATGTTGTCGGCTGTGCCGCTTTGAGCCAAGTTGCACTCGTCCCAACCTTTTGCCTTTCGGTATAATGCCCTACACTATGTTCAATTGGTTTCACCATCCTGCCACCCACGCCCATCATTGGGTGTTGTCGTCGGCTGGCTGGATTTAATCACGTAAAACCAACGTATCTATCAGAAGTTACAAACGCCTTCCAGCATTGGGAGGCGTTTTTTAGTTATTATGAGCATCATCACTCCAAAACCGATTAGCGGGTTCCCCGAATTATTACCCGACGCCCAAATTGTGTTTAACCGCTGTCTGCAAATTGTGCGCGAAACCTATGAATTGTTTGGCTTCGCCCCAATCGAGACGCCCGCCGTTGAACGCAAAGAAATTTTGACCTCGAAAGGCGGCGACGAAAAGGAAATTTTCGCGCTCACGCGGCTATTCACCCGCCCCGACGAATCGCCCGAAACCGATTTGGCGCTGCACTTCGACCTGACCGTGCCGCTCGCCCGTTATGTGGCACAAAACAAAGATAAGCTTGTTTTTCCGTTTCGGCGTTATCAGATGCAAAAAATTTGGCGTGGCGAACGCCCGCAAAAGGGGCGGTACCGCGAGTTTTATCAATGTGATATTGACGTGATCGGACGCGGCTCGGTCAGTTTATTTACCGATGCCGAAATTCCCAGCGTAATCTATCAGGTGTTCAAACGCATGGACATCGGGCATTTCGTCATTCGCATCAACAATCGGCGCTTGCTGCAAGGCTATTTTGAATATTTGGGCGTGCCAAATGCGCAAATTGGCGAGGTGCTGCGGGCAGTTGACCGGCTAGAAAAAGAAGGCCGTGATAAAGTGCGCCGCGAACTGACCGAAAAGATCGGCGTTGCCGAAAGCGCCGCTGATGATATTTTGGCGTTTATTGGCAATGAAAGCGCCTCCGACACTGACGCTGTGCTGGCAAAAATTCAGGCATCGCCTGCCATGAGCAACGAGCGCTTTGCCCAAGGGGCCGCCGAACTCAACACCGTCATCGCTGGCATTCGCAGCCTCGGCGTGCCAGATGATTATTTTCGCGCCGATTTGTCAATTGCACGCGGGTTGGGTTATTACACCGGCACAGTTTACGAAACGCAACTGATCAAATATCCTGAACTGGGCAGTATTTGTTCGGGTGGGCGCTACGATGATCTTGCCAGCTATTTCACCACCGAAAAGCTGCCCGGCGTCGGCATTTCAATTGGCCTCAGCCGCTTGGTCATTCAACTGATCGAGGCTGGCGTGCTAAAAACCGGCCCATCTACGCCTGCGCCGGTCATTGTTACCACGATGGACACCAGTCGAATGGCTGATTATTTGAAAATTGCCGCCAGCTTGCGTGAAGCAGGTATTGCCACCGAGGTTTATTTCGACAAAGGCCGCCTTGGCGACCAATTGAAATATGCTAACCGCAAAGGCTTCAAAATTGCCATCATTGCTGGCGAAAACGAATTTGCGGCGGGGCAGGTGAAGGTGAAAAACTTAATCACGGGGCAAGAAACGCTATGCGAGCAAGCTCAACTGCTCGCGCATGTTGTGGGTTAACATTGAAGGCGACGGTTGAGCGAAGCACAGACGGTCGGTGGTGTCGCTTCGCTCAACCACCGCCTAATTGAGCGCGAACCCTTCGGGTTCATTTTACATTTGGGGGCGAGTTGCAAACAAAAATCACCCCGAAGGGATTTTAATCCTTAGGCGGTGGGGTCGCTTCGCTCAACCACCGCCAATCATCGCGCTGCCAAAACTACACTGCCACCACAAAATTCTTGGTTTCGAAACCAGAGGAAGTGTCACTCCAAACAAATTCAGGTTCATGAACAATATGAATATTGTCGAGCCGAAGCAAACGCTGGAGAAAAACATCGGTCTCGTAAATGGCGACATAAGCGCCCGGGCAGCGATGATGCCCGTCTCCAAAACTCATCACCGATGGCATAACGACTTGTTTGTGCATGTCGCGCATTGGGCAAAGCTGATCGCCATCTGTGCCCACCAGCGTTTTGTCTGTGTTTACCGTTTGCACATGTATATGAATCACGTCGCCTTTGCGAATCTCGACCGCTTGCCCATCATTTTCGATGCGAATATCATCGGCAGCGCGGCGTTTAAGGACGCTGACAATTGGCTCAAGCCGCAAAATTTCATGCAAAATGGCATGTCGCTCGGCCTCAGCGGTCTGCAAATATCGCGCTTTTAGTGCCGGTTTGGTCAGCAAATGCCAGCCCGCTAGGGCGATAAACTCGCGGGTAGTCGCCATTCCTGCGGCCCCATACGTGAGCGACTCGGTAAAAATCTCCCAATCTTTGTAGCCTTGCTCGATCAGATACGTAATCAAGTCATCTTTGGGCTGCTTTTTTCGCGCTTCAATACTGGGTTTAACATCCAGCCAGAAGAAAAGCAAGATATAAAGTTGGTTAGTGAGATTGTATATTTTGTGCATCAACGAGCCGGGTTTAAAGCGCGTTTCTTCGCGCAGAAAAACATCCAGCCTTTTCTCAATGCCACTGGCGCGGCTATTGGTCAGCCCCACCACTTCCGACACCACCCGCATTGCCATACTTAAGCTGAGTTGGCGCAAATCGGTCTTTTGCTCACGTTGCAATTTGCTCATCATGGCATCGGCCACAGCCTCCATCGCGGGACGATAGCCTGACACGGCTTTGGGGGTAAAAAATCGTGCGGTTTGTTTGCGTTGTTCCAAGTGGGCCGGGCCTTCGAGATACAAAATCGGCGTGCGCATTTCGTGTGGCATGCGATTCATCATTTCGGCCTTAAAGCCCATCTGGGTGGTTTCGCTGTAGCGCAGAATCGTCTTTGCGTCGTCAAATACATACAAATGCCACACGCCATCGGCATCGCGCTCAATGCGCTGATAATCATGTTGGATGGTTCGTGGTGTTTTATATTGTGCGTCTAAGTTGCTGGCGCTGGGGCTATGATTAACCGGGCATTTGCCAGTGCTGGTCTGGGTGCTGGGTGGAATGGGTGTTGGTGTGTTCATGTTATCCCTCCGAATACCCATCATAGTTATATATGCTTTGATGTTAATTTGAATTTGATGAGAGAAGGTTGATTGAACTCTAAGTAGTGATGTAAAAATTGCTCTTAGAATTGGCAAAAAATAAGCCGTGATTATGTGCAATCATAATCACGGCTTGTTCGCTTAAAACCTAACGATAGTCTAAATTATCGCTCGGCACTCGGCAATGCATTGGCAGCGTTACCACCAACGATGACCTTACCTGACTCAACTTGTATTGGCAGCGCATCAGCGCGTTCACCAGCAAGAATTGCCTGCGATATATCTACTGAAATAGGCCCAGTTGCATTCGCTGCGACTTCATAATCAATCAGCAACATGTCACCATCACCGGCTGAGAGTGCTTCGCCGTTAACGCCATACCACAAAGCAGTCACTTTGGCTTGAGCGCTATTCTCGTCGCTCACTGCCCAAGCCGTTGTGCCCGCCTCGCCTGAACGCCCTACTCGACGCACATTCGTCAGCTTCAAGCCGCGCGTTGCATCATAGGCCAAATTGAGTTGCAAACCAGCTATGTTTGTTTCATTGCTCAAGTGGACTTTCATGCTGCCGCTTGTTCCCGGCATTGCATTCACAGTTGCCAAACTGACCTTGTTTGTATTTAGCTGTGATGTTATTCGCTCGCTATTACCATCAGCTTGTTTGGCCATTGATGCTACTGGCAAGCCCATGACCAATCGCACCTCGATAATCATGTCAAGAATGTTCCATGTGCTATCGGAGTTGAGGTCGCCACGAGTCCACCAATCAGATGCATAACTGGGGTTGGGTTGTGGTGAACTCAAAATCATGTTGCGCAAAATGGTTAAGTCTTGAACATTAACATTGACATCGCTGTTGATATCCCCACGTCGTAGAGCGGTAATATTAAACACCGGATTGGTTGTGGTAATTTCAGTTTGAATTGGGGTTCCGGTTGTGTCTGCTAATAACAAGTTGCTGATCGAGAGTGGGACTGTTGTGCCAGCGGTTGCAGTCGGTGAAGCGCTCACATCGAGCAAGAACTCCAGTACTGGGCCGCTACCAGCCGCAATCGCCGCCGCGCTTGCTGAATAAAGCAATACACTGGTTGTGAATACGCCACCAGACTGCACTGTATTTGAAATAACTGTGTAACCAGAGGTGCGTGCAGTTGTGCGGATATTACTCATTTTGACACCCAAATTGTCAGGATAAGCAACATTGAACTGAACACCCGCAATACCCGTGTTGACACCGACTGGCGAAGCCGTAGAGACTCGAACAATGTTATCCTTTGTCCCTAAGTTACCTGTGCCGTTTGAAACGCCAAATGCCATCTTGCCAGCTTGTTGCAATGCGCCAAAAGCGTTGACAATGCCGGGACCACAAATTGAAGTAGTACACGTGCTGCCACCGGGGAAAGCTGTCGCAGTGCTTTGCAATACCGCCACAACCTGTGTATAGTTCATACTCGGCTTGAGTGATAGCATTAATGACACTACGCCAGCCACATGTGGTGTAGCCATGCTTGTGCCTTGGTAAGAAACATAGTTATGTGTGCCAGCGGTTGTTGTCCCGGCATTAAGTGTGGATAACACGCCACTATCTATTGACATATCCCCACCCGGGGCGCTAATTTCAACTGTGGCACCATAGTTGCTATAGTAGGCCCTAGAACCAGTTCGTCCCGTTGAGGCAACCGTAATTACGCGATTACAACTAGCCGGCGAGAACCCACTGGCATCAGAATTGCTATTGCCAGCCGCAACAACAACAGTTGCACCAGCAGCAGTAGCAGCATCAATGGCTGATTGGTAAGAAGGGGCAGAGCTACATGCATATCCCCCACCTAAGCTCATATTAATTACTTTAGCTGGATTTGCATTGTTGGGAATGCCAGATACAGGTAATCCTGCCGACCAGCGGATTGCATCTACAATATCAGAAGTATAACCACCGCATCTACCCAACACCCGCACTGGCAAAATTTTTGACACATGGTTCACGCCTGCGACGCCAGACCCATTGTTACTGAGTGCGCCAATTGTGCCAGCCACATGCGTGCCATGCCAGCTACTATTACTGCCACAGCCATAATCGCCCGGATCTGTGGGATCTGAGTCACGACCATTACCGTCTTGTGCAGTAGTAACATCTGTAATAAAGTCGTAGCCAGGCACAGTGCGGCCGGCTAAATCTGGGTGTGGCAAAATTCCAGTATCAAGCACGGCAATGACAATGCTGCTGTCTCCCTTGGTTACATCCCATGCCGAAGGCAAATTGATGCCATAAGTGCCTACGGTTGGGGTAAAGTAATGCCATTGCTGGCTAAATAAAGTATCATTTGGAATGTAGGTTGGTTTTGCAATAAAATCTGGGTGTGCATATTCAACCTCTGGTAGCGCTGCAATTCGTGCAGCAAGGGTGCTGGCATCACTTGCGCTTACAGAGGCCCCAAGTCGCATCACATGGGCATCACCGCTCATGGCGCGGCCATAATTCATCGCTGCACCAGCAGCCGTTTGCACCGTATTAACCTGAGACAAGCCACTGGGCACAACTGAGACCCCAGCCTTATATTTCACAATAATTTGATTGGTAGGCGGGTTATCATCGGGAATTGTTGTGATAAGCGGGTTTTGAGCCGATGCCTCACGTTGCGGCGAGGCTGCATAGGTGGCTTGTAGCGTTGTTACCATTGGCGCAGATGCCAATGTTGCAACGATTGTAAGCCGAGAAATTAATTTTGACGGAATATTTTTCATTTTTCTCCTTTCTTAATCGAATTTTATTGAAGGACCATGAACAAATTAATTAATGACCAGATTTGTCATTTAATTAAAATTAAAAGGGCACTATCATTTTACACAAAGAAACCAATTAGTCAACGCTTAGAGATAAATCTAAGGAGATTGTCAAGTTTTATGAATTTTTGCTGATAATTTTTCTCCTCATTGCGGGCAGTTCATTACCGCCGCCCCAGCCACACCAACGGCAAATACGCCCTTGGCCCAGACTGCTGCGGCGTGGCACGGGGGTCTTCGCCGATCAAAATATGCCCCGGCTCAAATTGCGTCGTCAGTGCCTCGCCCTTCGGGTCAGACAGCACCAACTCCGCGACATCTATCACCGATGACAGGTTGGCGTTGGCCGCCACCTCATAGTCAATGAGCAGCACTTCACCCTCGCCAGTCGCCAAATCATTGCCACTCAGGTTGTATAGTAAGACCTTCACCTTCGCTTGTGCCGCATTGCTCAAGTCTTCGACCCAGCCCGGTGGCTCAAAGGTCGCCGTCCGGCTGCCTTTACGCGCCCCCGTCAGCTTTACCCCATGACTCGCGTCATACTTCAGATCAAGCTGTAGCGCAGCCACCGCATCGCTGTTTGTCAGTCTCACCGTCAGCGTGCCTTTGGTGCTAGGTTGCGCTGTCACTTTGGCAATATATAGCGTGTTCATAGCCGCTTCGGCGCTTGTCTTGGCCTGTGCATCGTTGTTGGTCTCAATCTTTGTTAATGCTGCCGTCGGCATACCCAGCACCAACCGCACTTGGGTCACGATGTCGAAGATATTCCAAACACCGTCGCCGTTCAGGTCGGAGCGTTGCCAAAATTCGAGCGGATACAGCGCTGTGTTCGGGCGCTGTTGGCTGAGTATCATGTTGCGCGACACGGTCAAGTCCAGCACATCCACATTGACATCGCTGTTGATATCGCCGCGTCGTAAGGCGGTGATGGCAAACAACGGCGTGGGATTTGATAATTCAAATGGAATAGATACACCATTGGCATTAGCCAATATGAAGCCATTAAACGTCAATGGCACGCTTATGCCAGGGGTTCCCGTAAGAGTTACGTCAAATAGCAATTCAATAATTGAGCCTGATCCAGAGGCAATACTGCTCGCAGAATCGGAGTATAACAATACTGTCGTTGTCGCTGTATTTGTTGTTTGCAGTGTCGTCGAAAGGACTTTAAAACTAGACGCGCGGCTCGTAGTTCGAATGTTTGCTAAACTAAGCCCTATCGTGCGATTGTCTACTTCAGTCATGAGAGGATAGGACACATTAAACTGCAATCCGCCGATCGCAGGCACGCCACCTCCCAGATTCTCAAGGTTAAGGCCAACCACATTGCTTTTGCTTCCTAGCACGCCGCTCCCGTTGGCTGGCCTCAATCTGATTCCTCCTAACGGGGTTGAAGTTGGGGTT
>JAHBAL020000129.1 GCA_018500105.2 Anaerolineae bacterium | reverse complement strand
TCAAGCCGCTGTTCCGCGTCTGCGCGACACCATTCAGCGTGACGGCCCAGTGACCGCCGCTCAACTGCGCGATGTCTTCAATACCAGCCGCAAATACGTCTTGGCTCTGCTTGAACACCTCGATGCCATCGGCGTGACCAAGCGGGTAGGCGATGCGCGGGTCATTAAAAATTGAAAATGTAAAATTTAAAATTGAAAATGAGAGGGCAAGCAACCCAATTTTCCATTCTAAATTTCCAAACATGGTTCAGCTTTTACTTGCAACCCGCGCCGTGCGCATGTTTGCCTATGGCATGTTGGCGGTGGTGTTTGCGCTGTATCTTCGGGCGATTGGCCTGAGCACGGCGCAAATTGGCTTGCTCATCACGCTGACGCTGGTCGGCGATGCCGCCGTGTCGCTGCTCATCACCACCCGCGCCGACCAAATTGGCCGCAAACGCATGTTGATGCTTGGCACAGGGTTGATGTTTGCAGCAGGCGTGGCGTTTTTGCTCACCCAAAACTTTGTGTTGCTCGTTGTCACCGCCACACTCGGCATCATCAGCCTGAGCAATGGTGAATATGGGCCGTTTATGTCGGTGGAGCAAGCCGCGCTGGCGCAGCTTGTGCCGAGCGCCGAACGCACCGCACTGTTTGCGCGTTATCAACTGTATGGCTCATTCGCCACCGCCCTCGGCTCGTTGATATCCGGCTGGTTGGTGCGCGGGCTGCAACAAAATGGCCTGAGCGAGATCGCCAGTTATCGCGTGCCGCTGGTCGTGTATGCGCTGTTTGGGCTGATTTTGGGCGGCATGTATTACTTTCTTCGCGCCGAGATCGAAGCCGCGCCCAGCCCCATTGCCCAAACCGGCACGTGGCTGGGGCTGCATCAATCGAGCAAGACCGTGACCCAACTCAGCGTCTTGTTCGGCGTTGATTCATTCGGCAGCGGTCTCATCACCCAAGCCTTTATCGTGTTGTGGCTAAATGAGCAATTTGGGGCCGATTCGGCGACGTTGGGCAGCCTGTTTTTTGGCGTCAATTTGCTGTCGGGGCTGTCGGCGTTGGCGTCGGCGCGACTGGCTAAACGTATTGGGCTGATTAATACGATGGTGTTTACGCATATTCCGGCCAATGTGTTGGCATTGCTGGTGCCGTTCATGCCGACGCTTGCCAGCGCGATGGGGGTGCTGTTGGTGCGAGCGATGTTGCAACAGATGGACGTGGCCCCGCGCCAAGCCTATGTGATGGCAGTGGTGCGCCCCGACGAACGCTCGGCGGCCGCTGGCGTGACCAACCTCGGCAAGACCATCGGCGCGGCGCTCGCGCCGACGGTGGCTGGGCAACTGATGGCGACGCCGGGCTGGGGTGGGCTGCCCTTTTTCGCCGCCGGTATCATCAAGATTGGTTATGATCTTGCGATTTATCGCGGTTTTCGGCGGTTGAAGGGGGAGGGGTAGCGTGGTTACAATGGGGCCAATCCATCATGAGTACACATATCCGCGCCCGCGATTTGGGCGTCCCTTTTCTCGGCGGCCCCGGCACATGGAACGCCATCACCGACGTTGCTGGTATCGAAGTTGGCTACACAACCTTGATCGAAGGTCAGCGTGTCCGCACGGGCGTAACGGCCATTCACCCACGCGGCAAAACCGACAAGCGACCCGTGTTTGCAGGTTGGTTTTCGCTTAATGGCAATGGCGAGATGACTGGCACAGCGTGGATTGATGAATCTGGTTTTCTGGAAGGCCCAGTTGCCATTACCAACACCCATAGCGTAGGTGTGGTGCGCGATGCCATTATCGAATGGCAAATTCAGCGCGGTGCGATGCACCAAAGTTGGTCCATGCCAGTGGTGGCTGAAACCGCCGATGGTTACTTGAACGACATGAATGGCTTTTTTATCAAGCCTGAACATGTTTGGCAAGCTTTGGATAGCGCAGCAAGTGGGCCGATTGCTGAGGGGAATGTGGGCGGCGGCACAGGCATGATGTGCTATGAATTTAAGGGCGGTACAGGCACAGCTTCGCGCAAATTGGCTGATGCGCAAGGAGGCTATACCGTAGGCGTGTTGGTGCAGGCAAATTTTGGTTTGCGTTGGCAATTGCAGCTTGCTGGGGTTGCGCTGGGGCGAAACTTGACCGATGCTGCGCCGTTCTCAGGTGGGCAAACACCCTATTCCGAGCAAGGCTCGATTATTATCACGGTAGCGACAGATGCGCCCCTGCTGCCGCACCAGCTCAAGCGTTTGGCGCGACGGGCGGCACTGGGGTTGGCACGCACAGGCAGTATGGCAGGCAATGGCTCCGGCGATTTGTTTTTGGCGTTTTCGACTGCCAATCCAGATGCAGCACAAACAACGCTTCGTGCCGCACCGGTGGAGATGTTGGCTCTGAATGTGATTGATCCATTATTTCACGCAACGGTGCTGGCAACCGAAGAGGCCATTATCAATGCCTTGGTTGCGGCAAAGACCATGACAGGCCACGAGGGACATACCGCATATGCCTTACCGCATGATCGTGTCCGCGAGGCATTTTTAGGCCGCTAGTACTGGGTTAAAGGTGTTCAAAAGTCGCAATCTCTTTCATCTTAAGACTTAAGCACATTAAAAATATTTCACCACAAAGAGCACAAAGAGCACAAAGAGAAGAAGGATTTTATGGCGCAATACTTTGAGTTCCTTGTGCGCTTTGTGGTGAAAATGAAATTTTGTGGAAGTCCTGTTCTATCAAAGATCCCGAAGAGATTTTCTTCATTTTTAAACGACCTTAGTATTTTATGAACAACGAACGAATTTACAACATGATTTTCGGCGGTGTTTAACCGCTCTATGTTCAAAAAGCCGAAAAAAGGGGCGCACCCGCGCCGAGGTGGATAAACTTATTGACGAGTTGGCAAAAGGCAAGCCGGTAGTAAAAATTTTGCGACAGTAATGGTCAAGCGTATTCGAAAAGTCTAAAAACAGAACATTTGTGCTATAATTGGCACGTGTCTATAGTTTGTTGTAAAGAAGAATTCGTCTGCATTTTCTACTATAGCAATCATTATCTTTTGAGGAAATGATTATGAGCCAGAATACTGTAAAGCGTCTTTACCTCATGCAAGTTGGGATTATGCCGGAATATGAAATTCCGATTGTGTGCTATCTGGTGCAAACCGGAGACGGCAAGCATATCCTGATTGACAGTGGTCTACCGGCGATTATTCCTGAGGACAGTTCGGAGTTCGAGAATGGGCAAGACGTTATCGAGCAGTTGGCGAGCATCGGCCTAAAACCAGACGACGTTGATATTGTTATTTCGACGCATTACGATGGAGATCATGCCGGAAGACACGCTGTATTTACGAAGGCTCAATATGTGGTTCAGCGTGTGCATCATTTGGATGCGGCGAGCAACCCGCGTTATGCTTCTATTCGACCTCAATGGGATCAGCCAATGGAGCGGATTCGACTGGTCGACGGGGATACGGAGCTGCTGCCGGGTCTGGAGTTGATTGAGACGAGTGGACATGTGCCAGGGCATCAATCGGTGCTGGTGCGGCTGCCGAAGACGGGTGCGGTTTTGCTGACGGCTGACGCTGTGCCTTTTGGCGGGGGCTTTACTCGTGACAAGCAGGACGATGGAAGTAATCCGGATGCGGAAGCAATCTATATCAGCACGATCAAGCTGCTTGATCTGGTTGATCGTGAGCATGTTGCGATGGTGATTTTCGGTCATGACGTGGCGCAGTGGAAAGCCCTGAAAAAAGCACCAGCGTTTTATGAGTAGTGGAAAGGGGATTCTTGATGAACGTACACGAACAAATCAACGAGTATATTGCCACCCAACCTGAACCAAAATGCAGTGACATGCAAGTGCTGCACGGTATGATTCTAAAGTTGATACCAGAATGCAAATTGTGGTTCTTAGATGGAAAAAACAGCGAAGGCAAAATTGTTTCTAATCCCAATATAGGGTATGGTCTTCGGACGATAACGTATGCTGACGGAAAATCCAGAGAGTTTTATCAAATTGGTGTTAGTGCAAACACGACCGGTATCTCGGTCTATATTCTTGGTATTGCAGATAAGAAATACCTACCTCAGACATATGGGCAAAAACTCGGCAAGGCGAGTGTGAGCGGATATTGCATTAAGTTCAAAACACTAAAAGATGTGAACATTGAGATGCTTAAAGTCGCCATTCGAGACGGGGTTGAGCATGAATCGTAAATATATCTTTGTCGATATTGCTCGACGAATCTTAGTCACCTAATGGTTTCGAGTCATATAAGGTCTAATATATTTGCCACATGAACAACGAACGAATTTACAACATGGTTTTTGGCGGTGTTTACCCGCTCTATGTTCAAAAAGCCGAAAAAAAGGGGCGCACCCGCGCCGAGGTGGATGAAATCATTTATTGGCTGACGGGGTATGACCAAGTTGCGTTGCAGCAACAGATTGAGCAGAAAAGCAGCTTCGAGGCGTTTTTTGCCCAAGCCCCGCAGATGAATCCAAATGTGGTGAAGATAACCGGCGTGATTTGTGGCTGGCGCGTCGAGCAAATCGAAGACCCGTTGGTGCAAAAAGTGCGCTACCTCGATAAACTTATTGACGAATTGGCGAAGGGCAAGACGATGGACAAAATTTTACGCAAGTAATCATGCAACATTCGACCACCCTGAGAATATAATATCAATATGAGCAAAAGCGCACGCAGTATTTGGTTTTTTGGGCTATACCTCTTGGGGCTTGGCTCGATTTTGCTGATCACACCGAACACCCTGCTGGGCATGTTTTCGCTGCCGCCAACCCCTGAGGTGTGGATACGGGTGGTCGGAATGTTGGTTTTGTTTTTGGGCGTCTACTATGTGCAGGCCGCCCGTCAAGAGATGAAGGCGTTTTTTGGCTCGACGGTGTATGTGCGGGCAAGTGTGATCGTCTTTTTCACTGCCTTTGTGCTGTTGGGCTTCGCCAGCCCAGCCCTCATTCTGTTTGGGGTTGTGGATTTTGTGGGCGCGGCTTGGACAGGCTGGGCATTACGGTCTGAGTAACACGACCGGCGATTTTCGCCATAGTTGAGGAATAGCAATGATTCATGCAGACATCGCCAATTACAACCAGTCTCAATCGGTCAGCGATTGCCAAATTTGCGAATTGCTGGCAAATGAGATCGAACGCAGTTTGCCAGAAGCCGAGAATAAGATTTGGCATGCGCATCCGGTGTGGTTTTTGAATGGCAACCCCATCGTTGGGTATAGCAAACTCAAACACAGTGTTCGTCTGCTGTTTTGGAGCGGGCAGTCTTTCCAAACGGCTGGCCTTGGAGTCGAAGGCAGCTATAAAGCGGCGGAAGTGCGCTACACCTCGGTCGCGCAGGTTGACGTCGCGCTTTTGGGCAAATGGCTTGCTGAATCCCGTGATATTCAGTGGGATTACAAGAATATTGTTCGGCGTAAAGGGGTTTTAGAGCGATTGAAATAAGCGTGGTGTGTCGGTTTGTCGTCAAATGTCCCGAACGGCTTGCCTGCCTGAGCGTTTACCTTATTTTTATTGCTCAATGCGGTTGCCCGCCACGATACGCCTTAAGCAAACGCCCAATTGCGCCCGCCGGCAGCCACGCCGCCAAATATGCCAACACTGGCTTGGGCGCGTAAATTTCGCTGTGTAGCGAGGCCGACAACAAGTGACGCGCTCGGCCAATATCGCCTTTGCGCAAAAAATAATAGCCGCGTTCAAATTGTCGTTTGGCACGTTCGATCCGATAAAAGCGCCGAATGCGCGGGTCGGCACTCTCGGTCATGAGCAGTTGGGCGGTTTTGGACAGGTCTTTTTGAAAGCTGAGTTTGCGCTTGGTTACTTGCCCGCCCCACACGCGATATCGTGCCCATACGCCGTCAATCCAGCCAAAATGACCGTTTTCGCCCGCATTGGTGAGCAAATCTACCCACAATTTCCAGTCGGAGGCGATTGGAATGCGCTCATCGCAACCGGTGGTCGGCAAATAACAGGCCCGCATCATGGTGGATGTGCCGGGCATGAGATGCCCAAACCGCACTGCGTCATAGCCGCTTTGGCCTTGGCGCATGGCGATGCGCTCCGTCCAGCGATACAGCGTTTGCCCGCTGGCTGAATCGAACACCTCGACATCGTGCCCGCACAAAGCGCGACGTGGGTCGGCTTCCATCCACGCAACTTGGGCCGCAATTTTGCCGGGTAATAGCACATCGTCGCCGCCTTGCAGTGCCACATATTTGCCGCGACAATGCCGAAGCCCGCGATTGTAGTTTTTGGTTACGCCTACGTTCGTTTCACCGAGGATGGGGACGAGGCGTTCTGGGTAACGGCGGGCAAAATCGGCAATCACAGCCGCGCTTTCATCACGCGAGCCGTCGTCGGCGATGATGACTTCGAGCGAATCGTAATCTTGCTCAAGCGCACTACTCAAGGTCTCGGTCAGGAATTGGGCTTGGTTATAGGCCGGAATGAGAATAGAAACGAGCGGCGCGATCATGGATTGTATGTCAACACTATACCGCATTTAAGAGTTAAGAGTTAAGAGTTGAGAGTTGAAAGATTCAACACTTAGCACTTAGCACTTAGCACTTTCCACTTTCTACTTTCCACTTTCCACTTTGCACTTTGCACTATGATATATAAACTATGGAACTTGAATTATTATGTGATTATGCGTGCCACACGGGCGAAAATCCGTTGTGGCATCCGATTGAGAAGAAAATTTATTGGAACGACATCCCGCGTGGGCGGGTGTTTTGCTATGATCCGGACACGCAGACGCATGGCATTGTGTATGAAGGCGAGGTAACGGGCGGTTTTACATTTCAGGCCGATGGCGGGCTGTTGTTGTTTCAGCGTCAAGGAGCGATTCGGCTGCTGAAAAATGGCGAACTGACCACGCTCATTGCTTCATTACCCGGCGAAGAAGCATCGCGCTTTAACGATGTGATGGCCGATCCCAGCGGGCGGGTGTTTTGCGGAACCATGCCTTCGCCCGACCCGGGTGGTAGCACACCCGGCGCATTTTATCGCCTCGATTTAGACGGCAGCATCACCAAGCTATTTGGCGATGTGACTGTGTCGAATGGCATGGGGTTTACGCCCGACCTCACGCAGTTGTATCACACCGATTCGCTCAAGCGCACAATTGATCGGTTTGATTACGATGCCGCAAGCGGCGAAATTAGCAATCGCACCCCATTTGTGCACAGCAAAGGTGAAGTGGGTGTGCCGGATGGCATGACTGTTGACACCGCTGGCTGTGTGTGGGGCGCTCGTTGGGATGGCAACTGCATCACCCGCTACGCCCCTGATGGGCGCGAAATGATGCGCCTCTATTTCCCCGTCAAAAAGGTGAGCAGTGCCTGCTTCGGCGGCGATGATTTTAGCGATCTTTACGTCACCACCGCCGGTGGGCATATCAAACACAGCGACGGCATTCACGCCGGTGCGCTCTATCGCGTCTCCGTTCGCAGCCTCGGTGTGCGCGGCACGCCAGAGTTTTTCTCGCGCATCAAAATTTAATGAGTGAATGGGTGAATGGGTGAATGACTGAGTGACTGAATGGGTGAAGACCGAAATCCCTAACCCCTAATCCTTCAATCACTCATTCACCCATTCACTCACTCACTCATTTCCTCAGGGTCGCCCCAGTGTGCCGTCGGGCCAGCGCGATTGCGTCCAGATAATGGTATTGTTAACAAATTGCCCGCCGCTGGCTTGGGGCGGGTATTGGGCGGCTTTGGCTTCGTCAATGTCTATGCCGAGGCCGGGTTTGTCGTTGGCCCACAGGTAGCCATTGTGCATTTCGGGGCAGCCGGGGAACACCTCGCGCAAGGCATCGGTGAAGCTGATCACTTCTTGGATGCCGAAATTATGGCTGACAAGATCGAGGTGCAAATTGACCGCATGGCCGACTGGCGACACATCGCCCGGCCCATGCCATGCGGTGCGCACGCCATAGGCTTCGCAGAAAATGGCTAATTTGCGGGCGGGGGTTAGGCCGCCAATTTGCGAAATATGCACCCGAATGAAATCAATCAATTGCTCGGCGATGAGCGAGCGCCATTCGAGCGGGTGATTGTATAGCTCACCCATAGCGATGGGCGTGGCGCATTGCTCGCGGATGCGGCGAAACCATTCGATATTTTCTGGCGGCAGTGGGTCCTCGAGGAAAAATAGACGATACGGTTCGAGCGCTTTTGCCATACGCACCGCGTCAATTGGGGCGATGCGCTCGTGAATGTCGTGCAACAGATGCAGATCGAAGCCGATTTTGCTGCGCACATATTCAAATAGCGGCGGAATCGAGCGGGCATATTGGTCGGGATCGTAATAGCTACCCGGAAAATCGCTGTCATCGCGGTCCATTTTGCGCATTCGATCAGTGGCTTGGCCGCCCTGTTTGCCGGGCATGGCGTTGTTTTTGGTAATGTCTTTCACGCGCCCGCCATAACCGCCCATTTGCAAACGCACCGCCAAAAAGCCCTCGGCCTGATATTTCAAGGCATTGTCGAGCACTTCTTGATGATCGCGCCCATCGGCATGGCGATACACCAGCGCGGCTTCGCGGCATTTGCCGCCCAGCAGGTCGTAGACCGGCATATTGGCGAGCTTGCCTTTAATATCCCACAATGCTTGATCAACGCCGCTCAGCGCGTTGTTGAGCACTGGGCCGTTGCGCCAATAGGGGTTTTGGTAGCATAGCTGCCAAATATCCTCGATATTGGTGGGGTTGCGTCCGACGAGCAGCGTGTTTAAATAATCGTCAACGGCCTTGGCGACAAGGCTATAACGTTGGGTGTAGGTTGCGCAGCCAAGGCCATATAAGCCGGGCTGGTCGGTTTCGACTTTCACCACAACCAGTGCTTGGCCTTCGGGTGCGGTGACAATGGCACGAACTTTTGTGATTTTCATGGTGCTTTATTTTAACCATAAAATCGCACGGGTATCATATAGGCAGATAGGTGAATTGTGTTTTGGGGTATGCAGGTGGCGAAAAGGAAAAATTAAAAAATTAAACGCTTAAGCAAGATATCAGCAAAATATGATAAACTAAAAGTTGTTCGGATAATTTGCGCGAGCAGAATTGGAGTTCTGTCCGCTTGTATTTAACAATAAAAATAGGAGTGACTAGGAGATCAAAATGGCAACAGCATTGGTTGATATGACCCCAACAATGACCGAAGTAAGCAATGATGCAATGACGCTTTCGCCAACGGCTGAATCGAAGCTGCGCGATTTGCTCATGGCCCGCAATATCCCCAATCATGGGTTGCGCGTGTTTGTGGCCGGTGGCGGCTGCTCTGGCCTGCAATACGGCATGGCTTTCGAAGCCAAAGCCCGCGATTTTGATACGGTTGTTAATCAAAATGGAGTGAAGCTTTTCATTGACCCAACCAGCCTCATGTATTTGGCTGGCGGTTCGATTGATTTTGTGGATAGCCTCATGGGCGGCGGATTCAAGATCGAGAACCCCAACGCGACCTCGGCCTGTGGCTGTGGCTCATCGTTCCGCACCAAAGATTCGGGCAGCACGGGCGGTAGCTGTGGGTCGGGCTGTGGTTGCTCAAATTAATTGCTGATTTAGGTCTATCAACGGGCAGCGTATAGCGGGCGTCGGCTTGCTGTAGGCTGTCCGTTTTCGTTTTTCTGCTATAGTGCGCTCATCGCAAACTTAAATGCAATTCACACTGCACACATGACCTTAGCCGAACGATGAGATAAAATCGGAGATAAAATTTCCAATGGTTTGGAATAGCAACACTTTGTAATATTGCGTATGTTTAATTTATTGTGGCCCAAAGCAAAAAAACAAGATTCTGGTGACGGTTCGCAAAGCAAGCGTTTGTGGCTTGATCTGGGCGATCTCGGCGATTTGGTTAATCCAAATGGCCCACACGAGCAGTGGCAAGATCATGGGCTGGGGTTGTTGCGCACCATTTTGCATAAAAATGGGCTGATGACCGATATGTTTAGCACGCGCCAATGCACCAGTTGGGAAGAGGTGGAGCGCCGCATGAAAGGCTATGACATGCTGATTATGAATGTGCGCAGCTACACCTATCCGGTTGCTTATCGCAGTGCCAAAATTTTTAAGAAGATCAACCCGAAGGGTATTATTTTGGCGGGCGGAATGCACGCGACGGTGGCGTTGGATGAAATGTTGAGCGTGCCAGAATTTGACAAGATTTGTCAAGGGCCGGGCGAAAATGTCATTGTCAACTTGGTGAGCAACCCTGATTCTTTTCCAAGGGTGATTTTGGGGGTGGGGTCGAAAAGCATGGCCGAATGGCCGGAAATTGATCGCACGTTGTGGCCTAAACCAGCCAGCAAAAAGTTGGCCAAAAATTTTAATTGGCCGCTAGAGCCAGAGTGCAGTTGGGGGCCGCCGGGGGTGGCGACCATTTTGACCAGCCGCGTGTGTCCTTGGCAATGCGTTTTTTGCAACGAAAATAGCTATATCCCCAACATGGGCCGTCGCCCGGTCGAAATGATGATCGAAGAACTCAATCGTTTACATGTGGATCATGGGCCGATTGGCTCGGTGGTTATTCACGATTCGATGTTTTTCCAAAACCCGACTTGGCTGGAAGAATGGGTGGATAAATACCCGCGTATGGCGAAGCAAGTATGGCCGTATTGGGCGGCGGGTCGCGCCGATACGGTGCGCCAATGGCCCGAACTGTTCGAGGCCGTCATTCGCAAAACGCGCTGGGACACGGTGTCTATTGGGTTCGAGAGCGGCAGCGATCGCGTGTTGCGCATCATCAACAAAGAATGCACCGAAGAAGATAATTATTTTGCCATTGACTTGCTCACCAAGATCGGCGATGACATGGAAGCGAAGGGGCAAAAAGCCCCCGTGTTTTGGTCAAATATCATGTTGGGCATACCGGGCGAAACCCGCGAAGATGCCTTTAAGACCATGCGCATGGTGAAATATACCAAGCGTATTTTGCCGTCCATTTCGTTTTATGCGCCTTATCCGGGGTCGGCCTTGGGCAATCAGCTTATTGCTGAAGGCAAGAGCCGCATGACCAAGGAAAATTACCATCGCTTCCCCGACGACGAGAAAGTGGTGGGGATTGATTATCCGTTTTATCGTGAGCTTTTGGCTGGTAAATATGATGCCGAGGTCAATAAAGGCTTGGTCACAGTGCGGCAAGACCGCAAAAATTATTGGAGCGCCCTCGCTAAAGCTTAAAGGGAATTACGAATTACGAATTACGAATTACGAATTGATTTTGCCGATAGGAGATACGTTGTTTATCAAATCAATTCGTAATTCGTAATTAACAACCAATGAGCAGTTTTAAAAATCCTCATTTCATGTATTTGTTTGCGCTGAAAAGCAAGCCAGAAAAGCGCAAATTGGCGTATGGGCGCTCGCCCGAAGATGCGCTGGAAATCTTGAGTTTTCGCATGACGCAAGCCGAGATGGATGACATTGTGCGCACTGATTTCATCAAAATTCATCAACGGCAAATGCAAGAGTATGTGCATTTGTTGGGGTAGGCTTTGCCGCTGCCTAGAGTTGATCGTGTAATAATTCTTGAGCAACCTCAAGAATGTGTGTTCAGTTTTGAACAGAATGTATACTCACATCATGCATGAAATTACATTCATTGTTGAGCCTGATGTTGAGTGTGGGTATCGTGCCAAAGCCCTGGGTTACGCCATATTCACCCAAGGCAACACGATTGAAAAACTAAAAGCAATGGTGTTAGATGCGGTGCAATGTCATTTTGACAAAGCAGATATGCCTCGTCTTATTCGGTTAAAGTTGTCTGAGTAGGCGGTTGGTATTATGTGTTTCGTTTGTGCGATAGCGATTGATAATGCTGAGAGAAACCCGCATTAATTTGAGAGAAAAACCGCACTGTGTGACCCTATGATGGCGCTGGGCTGGCGAGGCAAGCACCGCGATGGCCCAACAATAGAAACCCACCTATTTGCACCATCATAAAACTATGTCACACAATCATAACCTCCTCCGCGCCGGGCTAGCGACGGCCATGCTGGTAAGCACGCTGGCAAGTGTGCCGACAAGCTACGCCGCCAACGCCCCAAGCGCCCCCAACGCCGCCGCAGGTCCGATTCTGTTTGTCACCCAAGTGCCAATGCAGTCTACCTTCGGCTCGATCACAGCCGTGTTCGGCAATCATTTGTCCGATGTGAAATCGGCCCCGCGTGGCGGCGATCTGATGATTCGCTACACCGATGGCACGCTAAAAAACCTGACTGCCGCCGCTGGCTTTGGCAGCAGTGGATTTCAGGGGGCCAACAGCATCGCCGTGCGCGACCCACATGTGCATTGGGACGGCACAAAAGCCTTATTCAGCATGGTGGTCGGCTCGCCCACCCAGCGCTATCAGGTCGTCACCTATTATTGGCAGCTTTACGAGATCACCGGCTTGGGGGCTAATGACACCCCCGTGATCACCAAAGTGCCGAATCAGCCGCAAAACTTCAACAACATTACGCCCATTTACGGCACAGATGATCGAATTATTTTCACCACCGACCGCCCACGCAGCGGCGAGGCGCATCTTTATCCGCAGCTCGACGAATATGAATTGGCCCCCACCAACACCGGTTTGTGGTCGCTCGACCCCGCCACTGGCGATCTAAAATTGCTCAATCACGCCCCCAGCGGCAACTTTACCCCCAGCATAGACAGCTTCGGGCGTGTGGTGTTTAGCCAATGGGATCACATGCAGCGTGACCAACAAGCCGATGCCGACGGCTTCAACAAGCCCGCCTACACTTATGGCACTTACGGCACCTACAACTACAGCAACGAAAGCGCTAACGCGACCAAATTGCAAGATCGTAGCGAGATTTACCCCGAACCGCGCCCCAGCCGCACCGATTTGTTGGCTGGCACAAATTTGTCTGGGCACAACTTCAATCACTTTTTCCCGTGGACCATTAACGAAGACGGCAGTGAGGGCGAAGTGCTCAACCACTTGGGCCGACATGAGTTGCATGGCTACATTCCACGCACGATCACTGGCGATAGCAACCTCGATGATTATTATGGGCAGCGCAGCCGCTTTAACCAAAATCGCATCATGAATATGCTCATGATCAAAGAGTCGCCCACCGCGCCCGGCACTTATTTTGGCATTGATGCGCCCGAATTTGGCACGCGCTCAAGCGGCCAAGTGATCAGCATCGCCGCGCCGCCGGGTCAAGATGCCGACCATATTTCGGTGAATTATGTCACTCGACGCGAAACCGCCAATAGCAGCGCGAACCCAAACCCGAATCACACCGGGCTTTATCGAGATGTGTTGCCGATGTCGGATGGCGCTTTGGTGACCGCACACACCTTTGAAACCAAAGAGACCAGTGCGCCCGGCTCGGTTTATGCTTTTCGCATCAAGACACTCAAACAAGTGAATGGGTATTGGCAGTCGGACCAACCGCTGACCAATGGGATTAGCAAAACCATCACTTATTGGGATCCAGACATGTCAATCACACATTCAGGCGATTTGTGGGAGTTTCAGCCGGTTGAAGTGCGTGCCCGCACCCGCCCAGCCCGCCGCAGCAGCGTGGTCGAATCGCCCGAACAACAAATGTTTACCCAAGCCGGCGTCAGCGTGAATGCCTTCCAAACCTATTTGCAGCAAAATAATTTGGCGCTGATTGTGGTGCGCAATAACACCATCCGCGACGATTTTGACTTTCAACAACCATTTCGGCTAAAAGTGGGGGCCAATGGCGTCGCCACCCAGCCCGGCACAGGCACAACTTACCGCATTGATGCGCTGCAATTGTTTCAAGCTGATCAATTGCGTGGTTGGGGTGGTATTAATAATTCACGACCGGGCCGCCGCGTGTTAGCCCAGCATTTGCACGACAACGCCGCCACCACTGCCAATGCTGCCGCTGCCGCCGTCAGCCCCATCGCCAGCAGTGTTTCAGTCAACCCCGCCGATGGCTCAGTGGCCGCCTTTGTGCCCGCGCGCCGCGCCACCACGTGGCAATTGGTCAACGATGCAGGCGCAGGTGTGGTGCGCGAACGCTATTGGCTGACCTTCCAACCCGGCGAAATTCGCACTTGCGCCTCGTGTCACGGACTCAGCGACAAAGACCAGATGGGCAACACCACACCTGTCTCTTATACACATCT
>JAHBAL020000481.1 GCA_018500105.2 Anaerolineae bacterium | reverse complement strand
CTAGTCTCGTGGGCTCGGAGATGTGTATAAGAGACAGGTTGAGACGCGACATAAATTGCCGCATCTCGTCCGTCTCGACCACGCCTTCCTCCCCATCCCCTAATCCCGCTTTGGCTGGCACGACAAGCCGATCCACCACAATCTCAATGTTGTGAATTTTGTAACGGTCAAGCTCAATCGTCTCGTTCACATCGCGCAATTCACCATTCACACGCACCCGCGCAAAGCCTTGTTTGCGCACATCCTCAAATATTTGCTGATGATGGCCTTTTTTCTCGCGCACAATCGGGGCCAGCACTTGCAGGCGCGTGTTGGGCGGCAGCGCCACCAACGCATCCACAATGCTCTGCGCCGACTGCCGCACCAACGGCAGGCCGGTGACGGGGCTGGTTTGCACGCCAATACGGGCGAACATGAGGCGCAAATAGTCGTAAATCTCGGTCACCGTGCCGACCGTCGAGCGTGGGTTGTGGCTTGCGCCCTTCTGGTCAATGCTGACGGCGGGCGATAAGCCATCAATGCTGTCCACGTCGGGCTTGTCCATTTGGCCCAAAAATTGCCGCGCATAAGCGCTCAGGCTTTCGACATAGCGGCGTTGGCCTTCGGCGAAAATGGTGTCGAAGGCCAGCGACGACTTGCCGCTGCCGCTCAAGCCGGTGATGACGACGAGTTTGTCACGCGGGATATCAACGCTGACATTCTTGAGGTTATGCACACGTGCGCCACGCACGCTAATTTGATCGTGAGTCATACAGAAGTAAAAAGTGCAAAGTGCAAAGTGCAAAGTGCAAAGTGGTCATAAGTTTAGCACAAATGTTCTGAGGAATGTGATATTGCGTCCTAAAAATTAAGGCTGTTCAAAAGTCAGCACTTCACTTAACCCGTCATCTCCGCGAATGCGGAGATCCATAACGAGACCGGTCAAAAATTGCGGCAAACCCGTCAAACGACGCCTGTCTGGTTATAGATTCCCGCTTTCGCGGGAATGACGAGGCGACTTTTGAAAAGCTCTGTCCTAAAAGTCACATGACCCCAGCATGACCTCCGGCACATGCCAATATGACGTCATATCGCCTATGCTAACGATAAGAATCAATAAACAGAGGCAATAAAAATGACAACAACTAACGAATTTTGGCATCTACTCGATCAATTTCTACTCAGATCACACGTGTTAGCGGGCATGATCGGCCTGATTGTCGCCCCCTTGGCGATGGCCGTCACAAAAGGCGGGGTGTGGCATCGGCGTTTTGGCAAAGTGTTCTTTTGGATGATGGCGTGGATTTTGATCAGCGTGATCGGCTTGGCCTTCTTCCGCTTCAGCTTCTTTTTGCTCATCATCGGCATCCTCAGCTTTTACGCCGCCTTCACCGGCTACCGCGCGTTGTATCACAAAAACCCACAAAAAGGCGCGGGGCCAAAGGCGATTGACTGGGCGGGCAGCATCATTGCGCTGGGGTCGGGCATCGGCATGTTTGGCGTCGGCGTCGCCAGCCTGCTCATGCCCGGCTCGATGGGGCTTGTGCCCTATGGCGTCGGCTCGGTGTTGGGCATCGTGTTTGGGCTAAATTTGTCGGCCAGCGCCATTTTTGACCTGCGCCGCTTCGTCAAGCCCTCGACCGACCGCAGCCAATGGATGTATGACCACATCAACCGCATGAGCAGCGCCTTTATCGCCATGCTAACTGCGTTTTTGGTGCAACAAGGCAGCCGCTTTATGCCCGCCGATTGGGCATGGGTATTGTGGGTCGCGCCCGGCGTGATCGGCGGCACCCTCATCGCCCGCTACATCGCCCAATTTCGCGCCCGCAAACAACATACGCTGGTGAAAGTGGGGGCATAATGGGGGCAAGGTGTTAGGATGACAAGGTGAGGGGGTGACAGGGTGACAAGGTGACAAGGTGAATTTGCATTACTTTGTCACCTTGTCACCCTGTCACCCCCTCATCCTCACCCTGGCACACATCTAAATCCACATAAAAAATGCCCGGAAAATTTGGACACATAGCAACGCTCGGCGTGGTGATCGCGGTGGCGTTTTATGTTTTTACCGCATCATCACTGCTGGTGCAGCCTTGGCTAACGGTCATGGCGATTTTGCTCGTCGTGTATGCTGTGCTTGGAACCATCGGCATTGATGCGCTTGAGCGTTTCTCCGACCACATTAACACGCGGTCCAAGCTGCTGGTCAGCAGTTATTTTGGCTTGCTCACTGCCCTCGTGCTGTTCATGATGAGCATCGCCGGCATTTCGATGGTGCTGCTCTACCCGCTGTTCAGCCAAGCCATTCTCACCGTGCAGCGGCGCACTTGGGTGGGCTATATTTTGGGCAGTGTCTTGCTGGCAACCGGCCTCATGCTGGCCCGCCAAATCCCGCCATTCGAAATCGCATCGTCGCTCATGTCGTTTGCGTCGGGCGTGGTGTTTGTGGCGGGATTCACCATCGTCACCCAACGCGAGGCGGCCCAACGCGCCAAAATTGAGCAATTGGCCGCCGAATTGCGCAGCGCCAACGCCGTTTTGGCGCACTATGCCAGCCAAGTCGAACAACTTGCCACCATGCAAGAGCGCAATCGCCTCGCCCGCGAGATTCACGACACGCTCGGTCATTATTTGACGGCGCTGAGTGTGCAACTCGAAGCCGCCCGTGCCTTATTGAACAAGCAACCGGAGGCGGTCGAACCCCTCATCACCAAAGCCCAAACACTGGCCCGCGACGGGCTGAGCGAGGTGCGGCGCTCGGTGGCGGCTTTGCGTGCTGCCCCCACCGAAAACAAACCCTTGCCCGATGCCCTGCGCGAATTGGTGGCCGAGGCCCAAGCCAGCGGCCTCGATGTGGCGTATCGGGTCGAGGGCAACGCCAGCGCGGTTTCGGCGGTCATCGAAATGACGCTGTATCGCGCTGTGCAAGAGGGGCTGACCAACATTCGCAAACACGCCAACGCCACCCGCGCCGAGGTGGTGCTGGCTTATGCTCCCAACCAAATTTTGGTGCGGGTGAAAGACAATGGCAGCCAGCCGAGCAAAATCAACGAGGCCGGTTTTGGGCTGATTGGGCTGCGCGAACGCACCCAATTGCTCAACGGGCAAGTGCGCAGCGGCTGGCAAAATGGCTTTATGCTCGAAGTGAGTGTGCCGCGATGATCAAAATTGTGTTGGTGGATGACCAAGTGCTCATCCGCGAAGGCTTGCGTATTTTGTTGCCGCTACAGGGTAATCTCGAAATTGTGGGCGAGGCGAGCAATGGCAATGAGGCGATTGTGGTGGTGCAGCACACCCAGCCCGATGTGGTGCTGATGGATATACGAATGCCGCAAATGGATGGCGTGGCCGCCACCCGCGCCTTGCGCGCTGTCTCTTATACACAT
>JAHBAL020000257.1 GCA_018500105.2 Anaerolineae bacterium | reverse complement strand
GCCGGTTTGGCAAATCGTCAAATTCGGGCGGGCTTACGTTACTAGGTAATTTGGAGTAAGTGGCCTTGCGTCATTTGCTCTTATTTTGAATGTAATCTACTGACTACTGACTACTGACTACTCATTACAATATAGCCCCGATGAAGAACGTATCGCCCATTCCCGATTTTTTGGCCGAGCTGCGCCGCCATGTGGCGGGCGAGGTGCGCGATGACCAATACAGCCGTTTGCTATACAGCACCGATGCCAGCCCCTACCAAGTCATGCCGCTAGGGGTGCTTATTCCCCATCACACCGACGATGTGCAAGCGGCAGTTGAATTGGCGCACCGACACAAGGTGCCGATTTTGCCGCGCGGCGGGGGCAGCAGCCTGTGTGGGCAAGGCGTTAACGCCGCGTTGGTCATTGACACCAGCCGCCACCTCGACCACATTCTCGAAATAAACAAAGAGCAAGGCTGGGCGCGGGTGCAACCGGGTGTGGTGCTGGATGTGCTAAACGGGCACGCCAAAAAGCACGGGCTGCAATTTGGCCCCGACCCCGCCAGCGCCGAACGCGCCACCGTCGGCGGTATCGTCTCGAACAACAGCAGCGGGGCGCATTCGGTGCTGTATGGCATGACCGCCGACCACGTGCTCGAAATGACGTGCTTGCTGAACGACGGTTCGGCAGCCCACATCAAGCCGCTCGACGCGGCACAACTCGATTGGCACAGCCAAAAAAGTGGACGCGAAGGCGAGATTTACCGCGCCATGACGACCTTGCTGGCCGACCCGACCCACCGCGATACCATTCGCCGCGCCACGCCCAAGCACTGGCGACGCAGCGGCGGCTACAACCTCGCCCGCTTCATCCGCGATGGCAGCATCAACCATGTGCCGCCTTATGGCCTCATTTCGCAGTCGCCCGCGTTTATTTCGCCCGCCCCCGGCGCGGTCTCTGCGCCGGCCTTTTTCTTGGGGGATGCGATTTGTGGCGGCGAAGGCACGTTGGCAACCATTACCGAACTGAAATTGGCGCTGGTTCCACGCCCGCAAAAATTGGCGCTGGTCATCGTCGAGTTCCCCACCCTGATGGCATCGCTGCTGGCGACCCCGCCCATGCTCGAGACCAAACCCGACGCCATCGAATTGGTAGACGACATGAGCCTGCGCTTTGCCGACAACATTCCCGAATTTGCGCGGCTAAAAAAGAGCTTTTTGCAAAGCGACGCCTTTTGCTTTTTGGCGGTCGAATACACCGGCGCGAGCGAGGCCGAATTGCGCAGCAAATGCGATGGGCTGATCGCGCATTTGGCGGCGCGTGGCGTGCAAACCGGCCCTATCAACATAATTCTCGACCCGCAAAAACAGGCGAATGTGTGGAAAGTGCGCAAGGTCGGGCTGGGGCTGATGATGAGCGCCCGTAGCGATTGGAAGCCGCTGCCCTTCGTCGAAGATACCGCCGTGCCGCCCGAATATTTGGCCGAATATATTGGTCGCATCGAGCAATATTGCCGCGATATCGGTGTTCGCATGACCTATTACGCCCACGCCAGCGCCGGTTGCTTGCACATTCGCCCCATTCTCAACCTTAAGCATGGCAGCGAGGTCGAGAAAATGAAGCTCATCGCCGAGTTCGTGTGTGGCATTTTGGGTGAATATGGCGGTGCAATTGCGTCTGAACATGCGCACGGGCGGCTGCGCAGTTGGCTAAGCGAACGTTTTTATGGGCCTGATATGTATGATTTGTTTAAGCAAGTCAAACGCAGTTTCGACCCCGACAATCTGTTTAACCCCGGCAACCTCGTCGCCGTTGACGGGCCGCCCGCGGGCATAGATCAACACTTGCGCATCGGCCCCAGCTACAAAACCATCGAGATCAACACCAAGCTGCATTGGGGGGCAGAAGGAGTTGAGAGTTCAGAGTTGAGAGTTGAGAGTGAAGGTTTGGGGGATAAGAGCAATGCCTCAACTCTCAACCCTCAACCCTCAACTCTCAACTCTCAACTCTCAACTACCAACTCTCAACCCTCAACCCTCAACCCTCAACCCTCAACTGCCTTCATGATGGAAGTCGAGATGTGCAACGGGGCGGGGGTGTGCCGCAAGACGACGACGGGCGCGATGTGTCCGAGCTTCATCGCCACCCGCGAGGAGGAACACGCCACGCGGGGCCGCGCCAATATGCTGCGGGCGGCGGCATCGGGTTTGTTGCCCGCCGATTCGTTGTTTAGCCCGCGTCTGTATCAGACGATGGAATTGTGTGTGGGGTGTAAGGCGTGCAAGGCCGAATGTCCGTCATCGGTGGACATGGCCCGCATCAAAACCGAATTTCTGGCGCAATATTACTCGCGCAACAAGCGCCCATTGCGTGATTTTTTGTTCGCCAATATTGACACGCTGGCCCGCATCAGCAGCGGCCCGCTGGCTGGCCTCACCAACGCCATCGTAGATGCCGCGCCGATCAAACGTCTGTTCGAGCGCACGCTCGGCATCAGCGCCCAACGCACCCTGCCCCACTTTGCGGCAAAGCCGTTTAAGATGCAAGAACTAAAAGGGAAGAACCAAGAACCAAGAACCAAGAGCCAAGAACCAAGAACCAAGGGCCAAGAATCAAGAGCCAAGAGCCAAGAACCAAGAATCAAGAACCAAGAACTTAGCACTCAAGACTTAGAACTTAGCACTCAGGACTTAGAACTTAGGACTCAGAACTCATCTCGCGTGGTGTTGTTTGCCGATACGATGAACACGTATGTCTACCCGCATGTGGCGCGGGCGGTGGCACAGGTGCTGCTGGCGATGGGCTGCGAGGTTGAGGTGGCAGGCGTGACCGACGCGGGAAGACCGGCATTGTCGAAGGGCATGGTGAGCTTGGCCCGCACCACCGCCAAACGTGCCCTTGATGCACTTTATCCGCTGGCCGAGCAAGGCATGCCGATTATCTTCATCGAGCCAAGCGACTGGTCTGCCGTGACGGACGATTACGCCAACCTATTGCCGCACGACCCGCGCCTCGCGGTAGTGGCAAAACAATGCGTCTTGTTTGATGACTACGTCAATCAACATTGGGCGCAGCTCGAAAAGCGGCTGAACCCCTCGCCCGCGCCCGCGCAATCCACCATTCTCGTCCACACCCATTGCCACCAAAAAGCATTATTGGGCGGCAAAGCGACGGTTGATGTGCTGAAACGGCTGCCCGGCGCAAGCGTAACCGAGATTGACAGCAGTTGCTGTGGCATGGCGGGCACATTTGGCTACGAGGCCGAACACTACGATATCTCACTCAAAATGAGCGAGCATCGCCTCGCGCCCAGCGTGCGCACGCTCGATGAACACGGCATCATCGTCGCGGCGGGGATCAGTTGTCGCCAACAAATCGGCCACACCACCGCCCGCCGCGCCCTGCATCTGGCGGAGGTGTTGACGACAAGGATGAAGGCGGAATTTTAGATTTTAGATTTTGGATTTTAGATTGCTTGAAGCATAAATAATCCAAAATCTAAAATCCAACTTACGCCTCTTTCGGCCTAAATTCAGACGGATAATTAATGATCTTGTCCCATTCGTCGGCGGCAGAGCGAGCGACGAAGGCGATGATGGGTTCATCGCCGATGTTGAACACCTCGTGCGGGATGCCGGGCTTAATGTAAATGAAGTCGCCAGCCTCGTTAATGACCTCGTTTTTCAGCCCTTCGCCATAGGTGTGGCGCACACGACCTTGCGCGATGAACAACATCACCTCGAAGCCATCGTGAATATGCGCATAGGCGACCGCGCCCGGCGGCACAGTCGCCACGTTGATTGACAGCCCGGTCGAGCCGACATTTTTGCCCGACATGCCCTGCTTATAACGAATGCCGTTCCAGCCACGTGCAGCGCCGCCACCACGAATTACGGTAATGCCATCGAGTTCTTCGACGACGTGGGCGTCAATTTCGCCCGTGCCTTTGGTTTGAATAATTGGATTTGACATGCGGGGTAGTATAGAACAAATCTTAGATCAGCTTTGCAGCGTAACCTTTCTTTAACTTATGCGTAAAATATTTGTAAAGGAGTAATCAAACTATATGTCATTTCTAATTAGAATTGTTGTGAACGCAATTGCGTTGTGGGCGACCGCCTACTTGTTACCGGGCATGACCGTATCGGGCAGCATCGTCAATTTGCTCATCTTGGGCGCAGTGTTTGGCGTGGTCAATGCCTTGGTCAAACCCATCATCACGGCCCTATCGTGCCCCTTGGTCATCCTCACCCTCGGCCTATTCATTCTGGTCATCAATGGCGGCATGTTGCTGCTCACCGCCAGCCTTGTCGGCCCCGAAATGATGCAAATCCGCGACTGGACCGTCGCCATCATCGCCGGCATCGTCATGGGCATCATCAACATGATCCTCGAAACCATTGTCGGCTTATCTGAAGGCTAAGAGTGGATAGTGGATAGTGATAGTGGATAGTAACAACGCCTAACAATCCACTATCCACTATCACTATCTACTATCACTCTCCCCTATCCACTATCCACTATCCCCTATTCCCGCACTTTGCCACCCAATCTTTGCGCGGCCTGCACAAGCGGGTCTTCGGCGGGGTTAACGGGGGTGGTGGGCTGCCCAACGAACACTTGCACCGCGACCTTGTAGCCGAGCAATTGCTGTAACACGGCGGCAACGGCAGATGAGCGTTTGGGGTCACTCAATTGCTCACGCGCCAACTCGTGATTGGCTTTAATCTGCGCCACCCCACCCTCGACGCCAAACAACTGACACGAGCGCATTAGCGCCGCTACCGGTTTGTTATTCTTGTTCACCTCGCCGATGGCACGTTGCCACAAGCCGCGCAAATCCACATCGGCGCTGGATGGCGGGGGCGAACTGGCGGCAACACCCACCGGCTTTTCGGG
>JAHBAL020000409.1 GCA_018500105.2 Anaerolineae bacterium | reverse complement strand
GAATACATAGACGCAGGCGAGAGCGCGGCGTCCAGCGAGGGGGAGAAACTAGCTTGTCACCCCGATGCGAAGCGAGGGGTCTTTGCGGAAAATCGGTGCAATACCCGAGTTATGCAAAGATTCCTCCTCGTTCCTCGTCGGAATGACAAGTATGATATACAATAAATCCAAGTTTCTGAGCACGCGCAGCGAGGGATCTCTCACAGTTTACCCTGAGCCTGTTGAAGGGTTTCGGGATGACACTTTGAATTTTGAACTTATCGGGAGATGAGCCAGAAAGATTTTACTCATGCAAATCTTTGAGTTCTTTGTGCACTTTGTGGTGAAAATCAAGCTTTCGCGTCAGTCCTATTTGTATCACATATGACCTCATCTTCATCGCTGGCGCAAAAAATGCGCGTCCATTTGGGTGTGCCCAGTCTTGCCACGCTATCTATTGGATTGACGCTGGGTATTTTTAAAGTGATTTTTAGCACGTCGTCGGGTGTGTTGTTGTTTAATGGGGTGCTTAGCCCATACAACTTTGTTGGCGTTAGTTTGGCGCTCATGACCTCGTTTATGCTCGGCATTTTGCTGGCGCTGACCAGCTCGTTGCCCAGCACCTTGTCTGGTTCGCAAGATGTGCCGATGGCGATGCTGGCGGTGTTGATCGGCAGCGTGATGGCGCAAATGCCCGACAACACGCCCATCGAGCAGCGCTTTTTGACGGCGCTCGGAACCATCGCCGTTGTGACCGTGATCACGGGCTTGTTTTTTTTACTGCTCGGCTATTTCAAATTGAGCAATTTGGTGCGCTTTCTGCCTTTTCCCGTCATCGGCGGTTTTTTTGGCGGCACAGGGTTGCTGATGATCAAAAGCGCGTTTAGCGTGATGGCGGGCATATCGCTCGAAGTGGCGAATTTGCCGCGTTTGATCGAGGCTGGCAATGTGGCGAAATGGCTGCCCGGGGTGATATTTGGGGTGATTGTGACGTTGTGGATGCGTCGCCGCAACCATATTTCGGTGTTGCCAACGGCGTTTTTTGCAAGCATTGTGCTTTTTTACGTGGGTTTGGGGCTGTCGGGCATGTCGTTTTCGCAGGCGGTGGCGCTGGGTTGGCTCAATGATGCCTCGGCGACCTCAACCACGCAAGCCACCTTGCCCGTGACGACCCTCTTAACCCAGTTTTCGCTCATCCGCTGGGATATTATTTTTCAACATTTCGATGTCATGTTGTCGTTGACCCTGATTGCGACCATCACTTTTTTGTTGTATTGCAGCGGCATTCAATTGGCCGCGCCCCAAGAGGTGGATATCAATCATGAATTGGCGATGACCGGCTTGGCAAACCTCGTGGTCGGCGCTGTGGCCGCGCCGGTTGGGTATCACACCCTGAGTTCGACGGTGTTGATGTGCAAAGAAAAAAGCGCCAGTCGCTGGGGCGGCATTGCTTATGCAGCGGTGTGTTTCGTCGCGTTTTTGCTCGGCAATCAGGTGCTGGGGCTGGTGCCGAAGCCGGTGTTGGGCGGGGTGTTGTTTTTCATCGCCTTTACGTTTTTGATTGAGTGGGTGTATGACGCCCGCCAAAAAGTGTCGCCGGTCGAATATGTCATTATGCTCGGCATCATGCTCGTCACCACCCGATATGGCTTTTTAGAGGCAGTGGGGGTGGGATTGTTGGTCACGATCATTACATTTTTGGTGAACTACAGCCGTGTGCAAGTGATCAAGCATGAAATGACGGCCTTGCAATATCGCAGCCGTTTGCAGCGCCCGCCCAACCAAACCCATTATTTGCAGCAACACGGCGAAAAAGTGCGCATTTTGCAATTGCACAACTATATCTTTTTCGGCACGGCCTATCAGCTATACGAACACATTCGCAAGACGCTGCCCAGTGCCGCCCAAGCGGGGGCCGATTATCGTTTTTTGGTTTTGGATTTTAAACAAGTCAGCGGGTTAGATTCGACCGCCTTGTTGGCGTTTCGCCAATTGTTGCAATTGCTCAAGAAGCACGACATCACGCTTTTGCTGGCAGACCTCAACCCACATTTTCAACAGTTGTTTGAGAAAAGCGGGTTGTTGGCGCTTAAACATGTGCAGCCCAGCGCCAATTTGGACCGGGCGCTCGAATGGTGTGAGGCGCAACTGTTGGCCGATTTTGACCAAACGTTGACCGTGCAAGATGAAAAAGCCCAGCAATTATTCACGCAGTTATTGCCCTATCTTGAGCCGATGCAAGTGGAGGCCAATGACGTGATTATGAAGCAAGGCACGGTCGCCGACGAGATGTTTTTTGTGCGCAGCGGCTGCGTCACGGTGCAACTTGAGTCGGCGAATCAAGCGCCCATCCGCCTCGAAACCATGTGCGGCGAGCGCATGGTGGGTGAGATGGGTTTCTTCTTGTGGCAAAATCGCACCGCCACCGTACTGGCCGATGGGCCAACCGTGCTCTATCGCTTGTCACGCGAGCGCATGGCTGAGCTTGAGCAACGGCAACCCAATGTGGCGTTGGCGCTGCAACGGATGATTTTAGAGGTGTTGTCTGAGCGGGTGACCCAATTGAACAGCACCGTAGCCACGCTGCAAAAATAAGATTGCCGGCTCATTGTGTTGGTTTTTGGGTTAAGGCTGTTCAAAAGTCGCCTCGTCATTCCCGCGAAAGCGGGAATCTATAACCAGACAGGCATAGATTGGCTGGTTTGCCGCAATTTCGCCCTGACACG
>JAHBAL020000163.1 GCA_018500105.2 Anaerolineae bacterium | reverse complement strand
GCCCAACACTTGCCCGCACAGCACCAAAATGAGCACGCGCAAGGCATTGACCAGCGCCAACACCAAGGCAAACAGCCCTGCCACCCCCAGCCAACGCCACGACAAACGGCGGCGCTCGATCCATGTGGCGGCAATGAGAAACAAGAAACCCGTCCACAAACTTTTGACACCGCTGCACGGCACGTCTACTTGCGAGATGCCATTTTCAAATACCAGAATGGTCTCGATGCCGATGCTGGCGACACCAGCCGCCGCCACGACATCGCGCACAAATGCAGCAGTAGCAATGCGCATGGGGTAGCCGATGAAAACTTGGATAAAGTCGCCGAACGGCAGTGTGCCGATGAACAATAGCGCGGCCCAAATGCCATTTCGCCAGCGATGGGGCGAAAGCCACAAACCAAGCAGCCCATAACTAGCGAGGCCAAACAACGTGGCGGCGATGGTATTAATATTGAGCCAGTGTTGCAGGCCGATGAAGCCCAACCCTGCCACCAGCATGAGGGCCAATGGCGCAGGCCGCAGCCGCAAAGACGGTGCAGGCAAGGCCATGCCGCGAATTTGGCCCGGGTTAGCCTCTCGCCAGCGCCAAATCACCAGCCCAACCACGCCAAGCAGCAAGAGTTGGTTGGTGCGAAAATCTTCGCGGGTGAAGATGATGGCAAGGTGTGGGTAAACCGAGCGAAACACCCACAGCCATGCCGCGCCGATGGCGACTGTCGCCAGCCACAGCCAAAAATCGGGGATGGGTCGCGTTTTTTGGGCGGCGGGTTGCTGCGCCCGCGCCTGCAATGAAAATTCTGACACCTGCGCTTAGGCTGTTTAGCCAAAATAAATACCGGAATCGTCCTGTAAAACGCCCTCCGATTTTTCGCCAATTCCGCGTCTCCGCGATCCAAATTCTGTGATCGCGGAGACGCGGAATTGGCGAAAAATCGGAGAATTATTTTTTCTGAATGGCCTTAGTGTAGCAACATTGGATCAATATTGCATGACGCTTGCCCCATCGTTGACATACGCAATGGATGACCGCGCCCGAACGATGGCTTTGGAGCGCCGTCATCCTGACGGCCTTTGACTCACATTGGAATATGCTTTTGGGTGACGCAAAAGCCGTCAAGATGACGGCGCTCCAATTTCGTTGGTTAGGCTATGCTTTTCGGGCCGCCCGATAGAAATAGCTGAGCAGCAAGAATGCCACGCCCAAGAGCAAGAACAATCCAACCCGCACCAACAGCGCAACTTCGGCGAGATCAACGATGAATAATTTGACGACGACGATGCCAAGGGTAACAAAACCAAGGCTACGCCAGAGCGAATCGTTGCGACGCAGGCCGAATAACACGGCAAAAATGCCAATTAACCCCCACCCCGCGCTGATGATGGCCTGTGTGTTGGGCAAGAGGATGAATGCAACCGCCAACCAAACCAGTGTGAGCACATAGGCGGCAATATGATAAAGCCTGCGCAACCCCGCGCCATTGCGCAAAAGTGCAGTTGCGGCCAGCAGCCCGATGCTCAGCAACAACGGTGGTAAGACCGGCGCGGCGGTATCGAGCGTGGGCGTTCGTTGCAATTGGGGATAATAGTCGAGTAATTTGCCGAGCGTGACCAATACGCCGAGCGCAGCCGTGCCATGCGCCACCAGTTGCAGGGCGCGGCTGCGGGTAAATTGCCATACCCACGCCATGACAAACGTGGCTATCATCAAGGCGACGGCAAACCACGGAAACGACTCGCTGACAATGCCGACGCCGCTAACAAAAAACAGCGCCGACAAGATGGCGTGTGACCACCACACTGGGCGCAGGCCAACGCTGCGCCATGCCAAGCCGGCAATTGCCGCCAGCCCGATTGCCAAAGCCAAAATTACCCAGCCCCATGTCACGCGATGCCAATCCATGATTTGAATCAACACGATGATCCAAAATGGGGTTTGGCATAGAATCAGCCCATTAAGACCGGTGTGTTTGGCGGTCGTTGCGCCCGCGCTAGGCCGATTTCGCCACAGCCACAGCATGGGCAACAGCCAAAACGCCACCGCCAAGAATAAGACAAAACTCGGCACAACGAGGTCGCCCGTTTTTACTTGGCCGCTAGCAAGCGCAGCGATGATGCCGCCGCCGATGCTGGCGCTACCCAACAAGATCACCCAGCCACGCCAAAAATGCAACGCGCTGGCACAAGCCAGAATAAGCGCACTATAAGCCAACCATACCGCCACATTGTTACTTTTGCTTTCGAGCACCAGCGGCGTGACAAGACCACCGATGAGGGCGATAAAGGCCAGCGGCATGGCTTTTTGGCGTGCTGCCAAGCCATAGGCCGCTAAGGTGGTGAGCGTCATCGCGCCAAAAGCGGCCTCGTAGGGCGCGAGATTGTATAGATTGAGTGAGGCATAGCCGGTGATGTAAAACGCCGCCAAGCCACCGCCTTGCAAAATGGTGGCAAAATCGGGCCGCCGCGCACGCAAAAACAACCCTAAGCTGAGCAAAATCACGCCAGCGGCTGCGCCAATGGCCAAACGCACGGCTGGGCCAAGCCAACCTTGCTGAACCGCATAATTGAAGAAAAACGCCAATGCCAACAGCACGAGCGCGATGCCGACCATGTTTAGCCAAAATTCGCCACTCAGCCAGCGGGCCGGTTTGGCGGCGCTGGGTTTGGGGATGGCGGGCGTGGCGGGCACAGCTTTGGGCGCAAATGAGATTGGGGCGGTTTGAATATGCTCTAGCTGCGCCACACGGCGACGCAAATCTTCGACTGCTGCCGCCATGCGCAGGTCAACTTTGCAAGTGGCGCAAAACAAGCTGTCGGGTGCGTTTTCGGCGTTACATACCGGGCAAAAGGTTGGGGTTGGCATGGTTAATGGTTAGGGATTAGAGATTAGGGATTAGGGGTTGATGATATAAAGTATACATTTGCATGTATTGATTGTTATCAAAGGCTACTTTTGTGCGACGAGCACTGGTGTCAGATTAGCAATATTGCGTTAAATAATCGCTAAAAGCGCTGTGCGACGCAGTTCATGCCGAAGGCGGGCGGGTGCAGCGCATGTGTCGGGGCCGCATGTGTCAACTTGCGTGCGGGCCGGGGCAGTTATCGCGGGAGGGCGTCGCGTCATGCTCTAATACCCCCCCCCTGATCAAGATGGATTTTGGCTGCACATATTTTGTGCGTCATTCAAGGCTGTTCAAAAGTCAGCACACTACTTAACCCGTCATCTCCGCGAACGCGGAGATCCACAACGTGTCAGAGCAAAATTGCGGCAACCCAGCCAACCTATACCTGTCTGGTTATAGATTCCCGCGTTCGCGGGAATGACGAG
>JAHBAL020000484.1 GCA_018500105.2 Anaerolineae bacterium | reverse complement strand
GCGGCGGCAGCGGCGGCGCGGGCGTAGGGCTGAAATTGCGAGCCGATGAGCAATTCGGCGCTCATGACGGCGACCAACCCCCAGCCTTGCCAATGCGCGAGGCGCGACGGCAACCCCATCAGCAGCGTTGCCGTTGCCGCGCCCAAACCCCATCCCAACAACACCCTTTGGGCGGGCCACGACTTATATTCGGTTTCGGGCGAAAAGCGCACTCCCCACCATGCCAAGGCCGCCAAGCTCGCCAGCAGGCCGAGCCACATCAGCGCTTGCGCCAGCTTGTGTTTGCGCGGGGCGGCAATGGCAACCGTGCGCAAATATTCGACGCCCAACCCGATCAGCATCGCCGCGCCGAGGCTGAACATGATCAGCCAACGGGCTTGCACGCGAAATTGGCTGAAGCCGGGCACGTAGGCGTATAAATAAGGGAAGGTGGGCAAGGCCGTGCCGAGCGCCAAAAACAAGCCGAGCATGAGCAGCCCCAACGCCAACCCACGATGCCGAACGGCGGGCGCGGGGCGCATCAGCCCGCCCAGTAGCATGAGGGCGAGTCCGCCCGCGCCGATGTAAGCCACATATTCGGCGAAAAGCGGATCGCCGTAGGTGGGCATGAGCGCCCGTGTAAAGACCCAAGGCCGCCACGAAAACGAGCCAGCCTCGGGCAGAGTCATGCGTGCGCCACGTGCTGAAAATTGGCTGAGTTCGAGGGTGGGCGCGAGTTGGGCGGCGCTGAGTAATGCGCCTAAAGCCGCTGCCGCGCCCAGCAACCAGAGCGGCGCGAGCGCCCGCGCCGTGCTTTTTAGATCGTTGTGGGTGGGCAGTTGCATTGGCAAGGCGTTGGCCCAAGGGCTGTTTGGCTGAATGGGGCGCAGGGGCTGCAACGACGATTGTTTGCCCGCCGCAATGAGGTCGGGCAAACATTGCGCCAGCGCCACCACGCCCAGCGTGACCAAGCAAATATACAGCGACTGGGTGTGCCCCGCCGTCACTTGGCAGGCGATGATGAGCGCCAATGAGGGAATTTTAGATTTTAGATTTTGGATTTTAGATTGCCCAATCCAAAATCTAAAATCTAAAATCCAAAATACTTGCAGCGGTAGCCATGCCAGCACTTGCACTTGGTTAATGTGCTCGATTTGCGCGCCGAGGTAGCCGCCGAGACCGAAGGCGAGGGCACTGGCAAAGGCGGCAAGGCGGCTGAGCGCCATGCCGCGCCGCGCCAAAAGATACATCCCCAAGCCCGCGATGATTAAATGCAACGGGATTTGTAGGGCAATGGCGCGTTCGGCGGGCAGCCACGCCGTGAGCAAATTGAACGGATAGAAAAAGCCGACCTGCGAATTTGCTAAAAACGGCGACCCCATAAAGGTGTAGGGGTTCCACAACGGCAACTGTCCGGCTCGCAGCGCCGCCGATGCAAAATCGCGCAGCGGGTAAAAATACAGCAGCAAATCCCCCCGCGCAATGATGCGTTCGCCCAGCGTCAGCTTCCATGTGGCAAGCAGCGTCAATAGGGCAAGGAGAAGCGGGGGGAGGAAACGCATAGCAGAAATTTAAAATTGAAAATGTAAAATGTAAAATTCTGATTCAGAGCTAATTTTACATTTTACATTTTTCATTCTAAATTTCTTCTAGGAAGCGGTCAATTTCGGCGTGGGTGTTGTAATGGGCGAAACCGATGCGCACCATGCCGCCCGAATCTTCGACACCGAGACGCTCGGTCAGGTTGAGGGCATAATAGTTGCCGCTCCACACAAAGATGCCGGCCTCGCCGAGACGCTTGGCGGTGGCGTGTGGGTTTTCGCCATCGAGGCGAATGCCGAAGGTGGGCGTGCGTTGGTGAAGGCGGGTCGGGTCGGTAATGCCATACACTTTGCAATCGCGGCGCTTGCTCAGCCCATCGAGCATGTGGCGGCTCAGGTCGGCCTCGTAATCTTGGATGGCCTGAAAGGCTTGATGCAGTGTTTTGGCGCGGGCGCTGCGGAAATTGCCCGACACTTCGGCGGGGAAAGCGTTGCCCAGCCATTCGAGATAAGCCATTGTGCCATTGAGGCCGGCCATGTGTTCGTGATTTTGCGTGCCGGTCTCAAATTTGCTTGGCAAGGCGTTGTCGGCGGGGCGCACCTTGTAGGCGGGCCGGGTTTCGAGCAAGGCTTTGCGCCCGTAGATCACGCCCATGTGCGGGGCGAAGAATTTGTAGGTCGAGCAGCCGAGAAAATCGCAGCCGAGGTCTTGCACGTCAATCGGCCCGTGCGGGGCATAATGCACCGCATCGAGAAAAGTGAGCGCTCCGACGGCCTTGGCCATGCCGATGATTTGCTTGAGCGGGTTGATGGTTCCGACGGCGTTCGAGGCGCAGCCGATGGCGACCAATTTGGTTTTGTGGCTGAGGTGCTTCTCAAAATCGTCGAGGTTGAGCGTGCAATCCACCTCATTGACGTCTACACTATGCACGGTCACGCCCTTGTCTTGGGCCATGAGATGCCAAGGCGAATAGTTGGCATCGTGGTCGAGCTTGGTCAAAATGATCTCGTCACCGGCTTGCAGCGTTTGCCCAATCGAGCGGCTGAGCGCGAAGGTGAGCGAGGTCATATTGGCCCCAAAATACACTTCTTCGCGGTGCTGGGCATTGAGCATATCGGCCATCCATTCATGCGCCGCCACAATCATGGCGTCGGTTTCGTGGCTGGTGATAAATTGGCCGTGTGTGTTGGCGTTCGAGCGGGTGAAATATTCAACGATGCCGTTGATACAGGCTTGTGTCACTTGTGTGCCAGCCGGGCCATCGAAGAAAACGAGCGGGCGGCCTTTGTGTAATCGGGCCAAGGCCGGGAAATGAGGGCGAATTTGATTTAGGTCGAGCATGGGGGGAATTGTATATGCTAAAGCGCCAAGGTCTTTAAGACCTCAAGGTTTTATAATTAAGCGATGGCAACACTTCCCCCCGATTATGCCCACCGGGTTTATGCCGGTTGGCTAGGCAAATGTATTGGCGTGCGTTTTGGTGCGCCCACCGAGAGCCTGTGGTACCGCGATATTAAGGCGTTGTTTGGCGAGCTAACTTATTATTTGCAAACCGACCCGCGTGTTTTTCACCCCGATGACGACCTGACCGTGCCGCTGCTGATGTTGCGCACGCTCGATGATTATGGCGATGACCCGCCGGTGGCGCGTTTTGGCGATACATGGCTCAATTACATCGCCGATGGGCGCGGCACATTGTGGTGGGGCGGCTATGGCATCAGCAGCGAACACACGGCCTACATGAATTTGCGGGCTGGCATTGCCGCGCCGCACAGTGGGGCCATTGCCACCAACGGGCCGGTGATTGCGCAGCAAATTGGCGGGCAGATTTTTAGCGATGTGTGGGGGCTGATTTGCCCAAACGACCCCGCCCGCGCCGCCGAACTCGCCCAACGTGCCGCACAAGTCAGCCACGACGGCGAGGCGGTGTATGGCGGCATGTTCATCGCGGCGATGGATGCGCTGGCGTTTAGCGCCACCCATGTGCGCGAGGTTATTACGGGCGCACTCGCCCACATCCCCGCCGATTCGCGCTATGCCCAAGTGGTGCGCGAGGTCATGGCGTTTTACGATGCGCATCCGAGCGATTGGCACGCTTGCTATGAATGGATTTTTAACCATCATGGCTATCACCATTATCCGGGCCGCGTGCATGTCATCCCCAACGCGGCGGTGTGTGTGATGTCGCTGTTGTATGGCGAAAACGACTTTGTGCGCACCATGCAAATTGGCAATATGGCGGGTTGGGACACCGATTGCAATGTGGGCAATATGGCGTGTGTGGTGGCTGTCATGCGTGGCCTCGATGCCATCCCGACCCATTGGCGCACGCCGCTCAACGACTTTTTCACACTGGCTTCGCTGACCGGCAGCCGCAATATGCTCGACGCGGCGACGGCGGCACACGCGATCATTCGGCATGGGCATCGCCAAGCCGGGTTGCCCGACCCGGCCCCGCGGGCGCGTTACACGTGGCAATTTGCCGGCAGCACGCAAGGCTGGGAGCCGATCAACAGCGGTATTGATATGCGGCTGCTGGCCGAGATTGTGACGGTGGCGCAAAGCGACGAGACCGGCACGCCCGCGCTGCGCATTACCGTTGCCGACATTTTCAATCGCCGCCAAATGGGCGCATACACCCACACCTATTTGCGCCCTGCCGATCTCGACGGCAATAACTATCAGGGCACGTTTTCGCCCAGCATTTATCCCGGCCAAACCATCACGTGCCGCGTCATGGCGCACCCCAAGGCGCAGCCCGACCTCATTGCCAATTTGTTTGTGAAAGACGGCAACGCCGACGCCAGCGCACCCAATGCCCATAGCGCCGATGGCCGCATTCAATCGCCGGGCCTTAAACTGGTGCCGGGTGAATGGCAAACGCTGACATGGCGCATTCCGCCGCTGACCGGCGCGTGTTTGTCGCAAGTCGGCATTCTCATCACCGCCAAACATTCACCCAAGGCCAACGAGGCGGTGTATGTGGCCGATTTCGATTGGGGCGGCACACCCGATTTTGCCTACGATTTTAGTCGTGAGCGCATCGAGACCGATGGCAGCAGCCAATGGACATATTTGCGCGGCTACTGGTCGCTCGAAGGCGATGCCTATGTCGGCAGCGGGGTGGGGCAGAATGAGAGTTATAGCGGCGACATTGGCTGGCGCGATTACACGTTGTCGGCGCAGGTTACGCCCATCGGCGGTGACCCGCACGGTGTGGATGGGCACATGTTGCTGGCGCGGGTGCAAGGCGCATTGCGCAGCTACGCGCTGGCGTTGCTGCCCGGCAAATTGGCGCTGCTCAAGAATAATCACGGCTACACCGAGCTGGCGTCTGTGCCGTTTGAATGGGCACATGGGCAAACGCACACGCTGGCGCTGCGGGTGCATGGGGCCGACCTCATCGGCACATGCGGCGATGTGGCACTCCGTTTCACCGATCCCGTGCCTTATCTCAGCGGCATGATCGGCCTCGCCAATCAGCGCGGCTGCCGCACCGCTTTTCGGGCTGTGCGGGTGGGGTGACGGCAGGCGTGCGCTAACCAGCCAAACCTTCGAGGTCTTTAAGACCCCGAAAGTTACGACTAAACCTCCGAGGTCTTTAAGACCTCGGAGGTTTGGCTGGTCATTGAGGAATCCGCGCTAAATAGTTGCGAAAACCATCGGGCACAGGCAATTCGAGTTTTTCAAATAGGCGAATGGCCTCAGTGAGGTAAGGTTTGGCTTGCGCATTGTCTTCGAGCTTGTAGGAAGCAGTGCCAAGATTGCCTAACCAAAGTCCCTCGCCGCGTCGGTCGCCGATCTCGCGGGCGATGCCCAAGGCTTGCTCGTAATAGCCGATGGCCGTGCGCATCTCGCCCAGATCGCGGTAGGCATTGCCAAGATTGCCTAACCAAGTCCCCTCGCCGCTTCGGTCACCGATCTCGCGGGCGATGCACAAGGCTTGCTCGTAATAGCCGATGGCCGTGCGCACCTCGCCCAGATCGCGGTAGGCAATGCCAAGATTGCCTAACCGATTCCCCTCGCCGCGTCGGTCGCCGATCTCGCGGGCGATGCCCAAGGCTTGCTCGTAATAGCCGATGGCCGTGCGCACCTCGCCCAGATCGCGGTAGGCATTGCCAAGATTGCCTAACCAAGCCCCCTCGCCGCCTCGGTCACCGATCTCGCGGGATATGCCCAAGGCTTGCTCGTAATAGCCGATGGCCGTGCTCACCTCGCCCAGATTGCGGTAGGCATTGCCAAGATTGCCGACATGATACCCCTCGCCGCCTCGGTCGCCGATCTCGCGGGCGATGCCCAAGCCTTGCTCGTAATAGCCGATGGCCTTGCGCACCTCGCCCAGATATTTGTAGGCAACGCCAAGATTGCCCAACACAGTCCCCTCGCCGCGTCGGTCGCCGATCTCGCGGGCGATGCTTAAGTTTTGCTCGTAATAGCCGATGGCCGTGCGCACCTCGCCCAGATATTTGTAGCCAACGCCAAGATTGCCCAACACAGTCCCCTCGCGGCGTCGGTCGCCGATCTCGCGGGCGATGCCCAAGGCTTGCTCGTAATAGCCGATGGCCGTGCGCACCTCACCCAGATTGTTGTAGGCATTGCCAAGATTATTTAAACTCCTACCTTCTTGCTGCTTATCTTGGGTGGCTTGGCTTTTATGTAGCGCAGCTTCAAAATAGGATTTTGCCTGCCGTGCATCCCCGCGCTCGAGATATAACCAGCCAAGATCATTCGCCATTTGTGCCGTTAAGGTTTTTGGGGATGCGGCGATCTTGGCCTCAATCGTATTGAGTGGCTCCAGCGGCAACGTTACCCCTAAATCATATGCATCCAGATAAATTTGGATGAGATGTTTAATCACCCCGTCACGCATGGCGGGCGCGAGGGTGCGCTGCAATTGGTCGGTGGTGAGGGCAAAATCTTGCCGCAACTCATCTGCGTTTTTGGCCTGAACCTCTCGGCTGGCAGGGATAGATGCGGCCTCGTGGTCAGCGTCTTGCTTGGCCTCGTGCGTGTAGCCGGTTAGGTCAAAATAGCCGCCGCCGCCCACCCGCGACATAAAATTGGGCGCGTGTTGCAGCAAAATCGGCACAACTGGCAAGGTCACCCACAACAAAATGAGGTGCGTATACCGCGTCAGCACATCGCGCCGAATATCGAGCTGGGAGGCAAAGGCAATTTGTTGGGCATGTAATGACGCGTTAAATGCGTCAATCTCCAACTTCGGCGTGCTGCCGGATTCAACAAGCTGATCCAGCCCGCTGAGCGAGACCACCCGCGTTTGTTGGCGTTGCTCGGCGGGCAACTGTTGTGCATAATCGAGGGCGGTCACAAAATTGCGGGTGAGCCGCAGCCATTGCAAGGGCACATCGAGCGCCGCCGCAATTTCACGCGAGACCGTATCGGGCACATCAGGCCGCGTATAGGCGATGACAGCAAATGCGCCCTCTTTGGCGTGTTTGGCCGCCAAAAGCAAGCGCCGCTTTTCTTTGTGCGCCAATTCTGGCGTGCCGATGCCCAAATCGGGTTTGCGCTGAAGGTCAAGCAGCGGCAGATTGGTTGAGTTTTTCATCCCACGTTAGAATTTGTCTGGCCCAAGGGCTGATGTCGCACCAATTGCCGAGGCTGTTTTCATATTCAATCAACATGCCATTGTTGAGCCAGCGTTGGATTTGCGGGGTGTTTTTCACCGCCACCCGCTCATGGGCCGGTAAGCCAGCCGCCCGATCATAATCGGCGGGTGTAAACATACCTTGGTTCAAGATACACAGCCGTCTAAAGGCTTCTTCTACATGCGCAAGTTGCACTTGGGTCGCATCTTCGGTCAAAGCCTCTAGCACACTGCTGTGCGCCAATTCGATCATGATCTGCACCACGCCGCCACTCCAATCCACCATGCGCTCGATTGCATTCTCAGCGATGAGCTGATCTGCAACGCGCTGCATCAAAATACGGCGCAAATTGGCGCGTCCGTCGTCGTCAGCTTGCCCGTTACGGTGTATGGTTGGCATGTTTGGCAAGGTATAGGCGCTAAACGAACGCTGAATTTTTTCAAAGGTATCGGAATAGCGTAAGCCAATCGGAAAGGTGAAAATGGTTGTCGTTGGAATGAGCAACAGCGCACTGGCATAATCCACAAACAGGCTTTCGGCAGACTTGAGATTGAATTTGTCTATGTCCTCGACCACCAACAACACCTTTTTGCTTTGGGTCGTGACCTCAATTTGCCGTATCACGGTCGCTATATTTCTGCGAAACTCATCGGTCTTATTCGCAAGCTGGTTGCGTAACTGATCATCGCTGGCAACATTGACCTCAAGATCGCCTAAATAGGTATCCAAATTAAGTTCGAGTTTGTTCGGCAGGGTCGGGCCATTTTGGCCAATGCCAAATAAGCGTTCGTGTAAGTTCTTGACCAAACCTTCAAGGCTGTTTTTCCAAATCTCAGTCAAAATTCCCTGCGACACCAATTCTTTGGAGACGGAATCTCGCAGCAGGCTGGTAAACACCGCGAACATCATCTCATCACGGGTGAGCGTGTCTTGCTTGAAGATTGAAAACAACGACACATGAACGGCGTGATACCGGGTTTTGATCTCGCTTTGCTCAGTGATATAGCGTAGTTCAGTAGATTTGCCGCTGCCGCGATGCCCGATATACAGAAACTTCTTGCCTTCTGCAATATTTTTAGCATTGATGAGATCGCGAATAAATTTTTTTGTGTTTTTAGGCGCTCGCGCTACAAACAAGGTTGGCAATTGCCCGACGGTGAGCGGTTTGCGCGAATCTAAAATGCGATACGCATCATCTAAGGTTGTCGCTTTTGACATGGGGTTATTGTACTGCCAAACAAAAAAAGCCGCCAGCGTCAATGCCTTACAAAAGGCATTGACGCTGGCGGCCCAATACGCAATTTCACCCGTGCGGCCAATCGTATCGCCATCTTGGTAACTGGTTGCCCCAAACCATGATGCAAATGCTCATGTGCCAAGATTGCGCTACGGCTCGCGGCAACGGGCTAATCGCTCCAGCTTACCGAGAGGATATTTTTCGATGTTGCTTTCAAGTTATTTCTCCCCTACTTCCTAATTCTCACTTCCTGATTATGCGCTTGTTGAGTGCGAGGTATTTATATAACATCGCTATCGCCTCGACTATCGGCGATACTGCCGCATGACAACTAGGTCTTTAGACTGATTTTTAGTGCAAACATGGCTGTGTTATATCGGGTCACGCCTACTGGTTGCACCAGTGATAGCGTGCTTTATCCCGCTCTCTATCACGAAGATACCTCTTTGCATGATGGATATGGGTCGAAGGGTGGATTTAGCGCGTGGCGACAAATAGTCCCGTCTCTTTACGGATATACACACCGTTGCGCCGATCAAACTGGGCCTGCACATACGCTTCAAATTCGGCGCGGCGCTCAGGCGCAATATTTGTTCTGGCCATCGAATAGGCGTAGGCCAGCAAGGGCGCAACCTCGGTCACCACCAAATCGCTGTGATAGCGGTGCAGTTGCACATTGGCAAAATGCGACTGCAACTGGGCCGCGCCATTGTCGAGCCGAAAAGTTTGGGTGACGGGTTGCAACTTGAGCGCCGGATCGAAACCGCTGAGCAATTCATCTAGCTCGCGCATGTGGTCGGGGCCGTTGGTGGCGGCAAAGATGCGCCCGCCCGGCCGCAATACGCGCCGCAATTCGCCCAGTGTGCGGTCAACGCTCGGCACATGGTAAAGCATGTGGTTGGCGATGACGAGGTCGAAACGGGCGGCATCGAATGGCAGCGCATCGGCGTTGAATTGGCGAAATTGGGCCTGCGCCACAAAGGCCGAACCCGCCAGCGCTTGCTGTGTTGTCTCGATCATCCCTGCCGAGGCATCGCTCAGCGTCACGGCCCATGTGGATGGGATGCGGTCGAGGTTGTTTTTCCACAATTGCCCGCTACCGCAGCCAATTTCGAGCACCCGGCTATCCGGCGCGGCATCGAGCATATGGTCAAAGACCCAGCGCATCCAATCGTATTTGTTGGTGCTAAAGCGGTCGTGCAAGGCGATTCGCGTATCCAAGTTTTGGCTGCTGCGGTATTGTTCGCCGATGGCGGATTGGGTGAGGAGCATGGGGGTATTTTATGCTGCAATTTGATTGCCTTGCGTAAGTCGCCAATCGTCGCTGACGTAAACGTAGACGTTTACGTCAACGTTTACGTTTACGTTTACGTCTACGTTTGCGCCCACGTCCACGTTTACGTTTAATAACCCTGCGCAATCCAATCACCGGCGTATCGTAGCCCCCCGACAAGCTCGCGTAAAATTGCGTCCTTATGACACTTACGAATACCCCGGCCCTGACATTCCAAGACCTCATCTTGCGCTTGCATCAGTTTTGGGCCAGCAAAGGTTGCTTGATCTGGCAACCCTATAATCAGATTGTTGGTGCTGGGACGATGAACCCAGCCACATTTTTGCGGGTGCTTGGGCCAGAGCCTTGGGATGTTGGCTATATTGAACCCTCGGTGCGCCCCGACGATGGGCGTTTTGGCGAAAACCCGAATCGGCTTTATACCCACACGCAATATCAGGTGATCTTGAAGCCGACGCCCGAAAACTCGCAAGAATTGTATTTGGAAAGCCTCGCAGCCATCGGCATTGACCCCAGCAAGCACGACATTCGCTTTGTCGAAGACAACTGGGCGCAGCCCGCCATCGGCGCATGGGGTTTGGGTTGGGAAGTGTGGCTCGACGGCCTCGAAATCACCCAATACACCTATTTCCAACAGGTCGGTGGGGTGACCCTCGACCCCATTCCGCTGGAGCTAACCTATGGGCTTGAGCGCATTGCGATGGCGCTGCAAGGCGTGAAAAATGTGTTCGACCTCAAGTGGGACGAGAAGCGCAGCTACGGCGATGTCAAATTGCACGATGAAATCGAACGTAGCCGCTACGCCTACAACTTGAGCGATGTCGAATTTTTGCACACCCAATTCGATGCCATCGAGGCCGAATGCAAACGCACCATCGCGCATGGGGCCGTGTTGCCTGCGCATGATTATGTGCTGCAATTGTCGAATGTGTTCAATTTGCTCGACACTCGCGGCGCAATTGGCGTGACCGAGCGCCAACGCTTTCTTGGCCGCACCCGCGACCTTGCCCGCACCGTTGCGGCTGCCTATGTCAAGCAGCGCGAAGACATGGGGCATCCTTGGCTGAAAGAAGAGCCAAGAGCCAAGAGCCAAGAACCAAGCGCCAAGGCTCAAGAGGCAAGCACTCAGAACTCAGAACTCAGAACTCAGAACTTGCTCTTTGAGATTGGCGTCGAAGAATTGCCGGCCCATAACGTGAGCGAAGGCAAGGCGCAGCTAGAGAAATTTGTGCCAGAACTGCTGAAAGAGGCGCGAATTGCGCACGGCGATGTGCGCGTTTTGGCGACGCCGCGCCGTTTTGCGGTGTTGGTGAACGCGGTTGCGCCGCAACAAAGCGCCCTCGAAGAACGCGCCAAAGGCCCCGCCACCAAGATCGCCATTGGCCCCGACGGCAAACCCACGCCAGCGGCGCTCGGTTTTGCCAAAAAATTTGGCCTTGGGGCCGACGCGCTCAAAGTGTTTGACGATGGCAAGCAAAGCTATGTGTATATCGAACGGCGCGAGGAGGGCAAACCCAGCGCCGATGTGTTGCGCACGGCCCTGCCCGGCCTCATCGCCAAGCTCAGCTTTGAAAAGACCATGCGCTGGAACAGCAGCAACGTCGCGTTTGCGCGGCCTTTGCAGTGGTATGTGGCCTTGCTGGGTGATCAAGTCATCCCCTTTGAATATGCCAATATCGCCAGCGGCACAACCAGCACCGGCGCACGCGGTGAAGGCTCGCCGCGTTTTACCGTTGCCCATGCTAATGATTACGAGCGCTTGCTCGCTCAGCACCACGTCATCGGCGATATGGCGACCCGCCGTGCCGAAATTCAACGCCAAATTGATGCCGTTGCCGCCAGCATTGGGGCCAAGGTCGAAGCCGACGATGATTTGCTCGACGAAGTGACCAATTTGGTCGAGCAGCCGGTGGCACTGCTGGCCCAATTCGACGCGGCTTATCTTGACATGCCGCCCATCATTTTGACCAAGGTCATGCGCAGCAAGCAACGCTATTTCACCTTGGTGGATGCCCAAACCGGTGCGATGCGCCCGAATTTCATCACCGTGCGCAATGGCCCCGACCGCGATAACGATTTGGTGGTGGCGGGCAATGAAAATGTGGTGTTTGCGCGTTTTGCCGATGCCTCGTATTTCTATCGCCACGACCAAGAGAAGCCGCTGGCCGATTATGTCGAAAAGCTCAATTTGCTCACCTTCCAAACCCAGCTTGGTTCGATGCTCGACAAAACCAAGCGCATCGAGTCGTTGTCCGAGGCCATCCTCGACTTTGGCTTTTGGAGCTTGAGTTGGGGCGATCAAGCCCAATCTACCGACCGCAAGGCCCAGATTCGCGCCACTGCCAAGACCGCCGCGCATTTGTGCAAGGCCGACCTCGTCACCAGCATGGTGGTCGAGATGACCTCGTTGCAAGGCACGATGGGTCGTGCCTATTACCTCAAGCAGGGCGGGGATGCGGCAGTGGCCGATGCCATTGCCGAGCATTATTGGCCGCGTTTTGCGGGTGACAAAGTGCCACAAACGCCCGCAGGGTTGGTGGTGGCGCTGGCCGACAAGCTCGACAGCATCGCTGGTTTGTTTGCGGTGGGGCTTGCGCCCAAAGGCAGCGCTGACCCATTTGCGCTGCGGCGGGCCGCCATTGGGGTGGTGCAAGGATTGGTGCAAAATGGGGCGTCATTCTCGCTACGGCAAGGCTTGCGCAGTGCCGCCGCTCGTTTGCCCGTTCGCATGAGCAATGAAGCACTCGACGCCGCACATAAGTTCATCATCGAGCGCCAACGCGCTGGGTTGGTCGAGGCTGGGTATCGGCATGACGCGGTGGATGCGGTGCTGAGCGTGCAAGGCGATAATCCCACCTTGGCCCAAACTGCCATCGAACAACTGGCTGCGGCTGTCAAAGGCGAAGGCTGGGACAAAGTGCTGGCGGCCTACGCCCGCTGTGCCCGCATTGTCAAGGCCGCGCCCAGCGCCGCTGAGAGTGCCGATGTCGGAGCAAGCACCGATGTTGACCCTGCTGCTGTTGCGCTGGCGGGCGCTGTGTCTGCACTAAATGAGCCGCACACGGTTGATGCCCTCATCGCCAATTTGCAGCAACTTGTTGCGCCCATCAACCATTTCTTCGACAAAGTGATGGTGAATGTGGATGACGCCGGTCTTCGGGCCGCCCGCCAAGCCCTGCTTTGGCGCATCGTCACACAAGCGCACGGCCTCGCTGATTTGAGTAAATTGGAAGGGTTTTAGAATGCAAAAAAGACGCGCCATCGGCGCGTCTTTTTTTTGCGCCAATTTATCCTCACCTATAATTTTGTTATGCCTTCGCCATTTCTGGGGATGGATCCCTATCTTGAAAGTGCAACCATTTGGGAGGATTTTCACACCAGCCTTGCGGCTGAAATTCGCAATGTGTTAACGCCCAAATTGCGCCCGCATTTTATTGCCGCCATCGAGCCGCAGGTGCAATATGATGAGGTCACGATTCACGATGTGCCTGTGGCGCGGCACAAAATCCGCCCGGATGTTGGGGTGTTTAAGCCACGCACAGGTGATTTGGCGGAAAGTGGGGTGCTGGTGGCTGAAAAGCCTGCGCCTGTTATGGTGCATATTTCCGCGCCATATCGCGCAAAAGTTGCCATTGATGAGCCAGCGAAGCGCCATAGTATTGAAATTCGGCAGGCCGCAACGGGCGAGTTGGTTACTTCGATTGAAATTTTGTCGCCAGTGAATAAGCGCCCTTCGCACGAGGCGTATGTCGCGTATCAACGTAAATTGCAACATTTGCTTTTATCGCAGGCCAATGTGATCGAGATTGACTTGTTGCGGGGTGGGGTGCGCAGCGAATTGCTCGACACTGTGCCCGATTTGGGCTATCGGGTGATGGTAAGTCGGAGTATCACGCGCCCCGATGCTGATGTGTGGGCGTTTGGCATCCGCGACCCATTGCCCAATATCCCTGTGCCTTTGCGCCCTGCGTATGCCGACGTGGCGTTGAAGCTTGGCGAGGTAGTGCATCGCGTATATGAGCTTGCGGGTTACGATTTGCGAATTGATTATGGCGATGCCCCACCCAAACCGGCCTTGGCCGATGACGATGCGCAGTGGTTAGCATCACACTTGGCGGCGTTTGGCGTGCGATAATCGCGCCATGTCACACTATCATCTTGCCCAATTTAACTATGCACGCATGGTTGCGCCGCTGGATAGCCCGCTTATGGCGGGATTTTTGGCGGGGTTAGATGAATTGAATGCCCTCGCCGAAGTCAGCCCCGGCTTTGTGTGGCGACACGCCGACGAAAACAACAGCTCAACCTCGCTGCGGCCTTTCCCCGACAAGATGCGGATTATCACTTTTTCGGTATGGGAAGATGTTGAGACGCTTAAGCATTACACCTATAAAACCGCACACGGCAAATTTATGGCACGGCGGCGCGAGTGGTTCGAGAAGGTAAATGAGGCGTATTTGGTGATGTGGTGGGTTCCCGCTGGTTATATCCCCAGCGTTGACGAGGCCAAAGCGAAGTTAGCTTACTTGCAAGCGCATGGCCCAAGCCCAGCCGCCTTCAACTTCCGCACGGTTTTTCCACCCGCAGACTAAGCGTTTGTATAAAAACACCTTTAATATCCTGCCTCCTTAAGCAACTGGCGTTAAATTTGGCTAGGTTTATCTCTCACAAAGGACGCAAAGGGCGCAAAGGACACAAAGGGCACAAAGGGATATTTTTCTCGATTCAACTTCGTGTTCTTTGTGTTCTTTGTGAGAGATTTTCTTGTTGCAAACCGACGAGCTTTGTTTT
>JAHBAL020000470.1 GCA_018500105.2 Anaerolineae bacterium | reverse complement strand
GGGTGGGGCCGCACCCGCCGCTGGCGCACCCAAGCGCGGCGGCAAGGCCACCATGGTCGTTTGGCAGTGGCCGGTCTTGCTCAACCCCTTGCTCGGCACGCAAACCGTGCAGGTTGACATCGGCTATCTGGTCTTTGACGGTCTGACCCGCGTCAAACCCGACGCCACCCGCGAGCCAGCCCTCGCCAAGGAAGTGCCCACCGTGCAAAATGGCGGCATCACCGCCGACGGCAAAACCGTGACCTATAACTTAAAGGATAACCTAAAGTTTGCCGATGGCAGCCCGCTTAATTGCGAAGACGTGAAATACACGTGGAAGGCGTATATGACACCCGGCGTCGGCGTGGTCACCACCACCGGTTACGAAGATATCGAGGACATTGATTGCAGCAATCCGCAAAAGGCCGTGCTCAAATTTAAGAAGCCATTTGCGCCGCACCTCACCCTATTCGGCAGCATTTTGCCGCGCTCGGCGGGCGACCCCAAGGACATGAAGAATTGGAAACTCAACCAACTCGCCTATGGTGCTGGCCCATTCAAAGTGACCGAATTTAAGACCGACGAATATATTACGCTGGTGCGCAATGAAAACTATCACGAGGCTGGCAAACCCTATTTGGACGGCGTGACCGTCGTGTTCAAGCCATCCAGCGAAGTGGCCTTGCAATCACTCGTCAGCGGCGAGTCGGACATTATGTGGAACAACACCGAGGCCGATTTGCCCAAGCTCGAGGGCAAGCCCGGCGTCAAGATTTCATCGCCCGAAGGCATCGGCGGTGAGCGCTTCTTCTTCAATTTGGCCGAAAACAAAGATGGCAGCGACCCCAGCAAACCCCACGCCATTTTGGGCGATGTGAAGGTGCGCCAAGCCATTGCGCTCGGCATCAACAAGCAGCGCATCATTGACACCTTGCTGTTTAAGAAAGGCCGCCCCGGCACCAGCGAATTGAACAGCGGTTTCTTTGCCTGCACCCAGATTCAACCGGTGGCTTACGATGCCGCCAAGGCCAAAGCCTTGCTCGACGAAGCCGGTTGGAAACCCGGCGCAGATGGCATCCGCGAGAAAAATGGCACCAAGTTGCGCCTGAAATTTAGCACCACCAGCGGCAACAAATTGCGCGAAGATTCGCAAATCCTCATTCTCGAAGACATGAAGAACATTGGGGTTGAATTCTTTGTCGAAAACCAACCCTCTGCCGTCATCCTCGGCACATGGGACAGCCCGTCGCCACGCCGTCGCGGCAATTTCGACATTTTGATGTATACCACCAGCGCTGGCGCAGACGACCCGCACTCGCAGATGGTGAACTTGTGGAGCAGCAGCCGCATCCCCAGCGAAAAGAACAAGGGCGGCACAAACTACACCCGCTTCCAAGACCCCAAGGCCGATGACTTGCTCGCCAAAGCCGCCACCGAGTTCGACCCGGCCAAGCGCAAAGACATGTATTGCCAATTGGCGCAAATGCGCTCCGACTTGGTTGACATGGTCTATCTCTACCAACGCTTCGACCTAGAGTCGTATCGTGATCGTTTGCAGGGCTGGGAAGAAAACGGCCCCGCCAGCTTCGCCGCCTCCGCCCGAAATTGGTGGCTGAAGTAGTTGAGAGTTTAGAGTTGAGAGTTGAGAGTAAAAACACTCTCAACTCTCAACTCTAAACTCTCAACTAAAAACAATGACAAAATACATCATCCGTCGCTTTTTTCAGGCCATACCGCTGGTGTTGCTGTTTACGGCAGTGGTATTTGCGCTGATGCAACTGATGCCGGGTGGGCCGCTGGCGGTCTACGAAGGCAACCCGAACCTGACGCCCGAAGACCTTGAGCGCCTCAAACGCGAGTTGGGGCTAGACGCGCCAATTTATGTGCAATATTTCAACTGGCTCAAAAATATTGCGATGGGCGATTGGGGCACGTCATTGGTGACCAAACGCCCGGTTATGGATGAAATTTTGGAGCGTTTGCCAAACACACTCACCCTGTCGCTCACCGCGTTTGTAGTGTCGCTGCTTGTCGCCATCCCCATCGGCATCTATTCCGCCAGCCGACCCTATTCGCGTTTCGATGCCATCGCCACCACAATGGCGTTTATCGGGCAAGCCATGCCCATCTTCTGGTTTGGACTCATTCTCATCATCGTGTTCAATGTCACCCTGCGCAACCCCATCACCGACGCCTCCCTGTTGCCGTCGGGCGGAATGCGCACGATTGGTGCGCCGTTTTCATATAGCGACCGGATTTGGCATTTGCTGCTGCCTGCCTTCACCTTGGCTTTTTTCAACCTCGGAACCCATGTGCGCTTTATGCGGGCCGGGATGTTGGACGTGCTGAAGCAAGATTATGTGCGCACCGCCCGCGCCAAGGGCCTGACCGAGCGTTGGGTGGTGGCAAAACACGCCTTGCGCAATGCGCTCTTGCCGCTGGTTACCATCATCGGGCTTGAATTGCCGGGACTCATTAATGGCGCACTCATCACCGAAACCGTCTTTGCGTGGCCCGGCATGGGGCGCTTATTTTTCACCACCGGCATCGAACGCGGCGATTTCCCGCTCATGATGGCGATGTTGTTGGTCAGTTGTCTCATGGTCGTCATTTCAGGCTTACTCACCGATATCGCCTACGCTTGGCTTGACCCCCGCATCCGGTTCTAAAGCCTTTTTAAATATGTAGGACTTACGCGAATGCTTGATTTTCACCACAAAGCACACAAAGAACTCGAAGATTTGTATTGATAAACCTTTCTTTTCTTTGTGAACTTTGTGCTCT
>JAHBAL020000324.1 GCA_018500105.2 Anaerolineae bacterium | reverse complement strand
GTGTGGGGGCAGGCCAAATGGCACAACGTCGAGCAATTGGCGCAGGCTGGGGTCTTGGCGATAGGTGTGCAGATTGAGCCGCCCGTGCGCCTCAAGTTGCCCCAGCCACCAGTCGCGCTGGCGCTCGCTGGCGCAAATGAAAAAATCACCCATCAGCGCAGGCTGGGTGCAAAGCGCCATACGATGTCGCCAATCGTGGTCACTATTGGCATGAGGTTGCTCGGCATACAGTGCCAGCCATTCTGCCATGAGTGGGTCGTAGCCGTCAATGACGAGCATAGCCTTGAGGGCGGATAATTGTTTGAACTCGCTGGCGGTGTCAATGGGCAAAATGATGACATCGGCGGTCTCGGCGTGGGTGGCGAGGCTCGACCAATCGCCGGGTGTGTAATGCGCCAGATGATAGCCTTGGGTGGGCGGCGGTGGGTTATCGTGTGCCGATGTCATCGTCGTCACCGGCTTGGGCGCAGCAAGGGTGAGCTGGGTGTGCGGGGCCAGCGCTTGCGCCAAATTGACATATCGCACCCCCGGCCCGGCCATGCGCTGGCCGATGATGTCTTGGGAGATGAGTAGGGTGCGGGTCATGGGAAATGAGTGAATGGGTGGTTGGGTTGGGCGATTATCCAACACTTAATTTTTCATCTGAAACTTTTCGTTTTTCAATTTCTGCACGCAGGCGTCGTAAAGCGGGCGCGAGAGGTAGCGTCCGGTAGCATCGTCGGGGCTGGCGGGCGGGTCGTCGAGCTTGACGAAGCCGTGTTGTTGCAGCGTTTCGACGATGGGCGCGAGCGAGACGGCATTCGGCACACCCCAAATGTCGCCGCGAGCGACAATATTGACGATGCTGTGCGGCTGCGTCTTTAGCGCGACGGCAATGTCATCTGCGCCGACCTCGGCCACCCAAGGCCACACAAACAAATAGCGCGAAACGGGGCGCAATTGGCTGTAAAAATGCACGTAGGGGTTGGCAGGATAGTAGCCCAGTTTGACATCGCTTTGTCCGCATGTCCACTGCTTTAAGGTTAATGCAGTCGTGGCATCTTTTTCCAATACTTGGGCGGCGGCGGGGCTGTTGCGCTGATTCAGACCAAAATCTACCCCAATAATCACCAGCAGCGTCATAAATGGCAGTAAGATGAGCCGATGAAGGCCGAAAGGCGAAGAATGAGTATGTGCATCCCCTGACCCGTTGACACCTTGATACTTTGACACTTCCCCCACACACCATATTGCCATCACCATCACGGCACACATTAGCAGCGGCAATTGGTCGAAATTGGTGCGGCCACGCATGAGGGCGCAAGCGGCAAAGGCGTAAATATAAAGGGCGCTGGCAAAACGGCGGCGCAGTGCCAGCCAAACGCAGTAAGCGAGAATGATGAGCTTGAACGTGAGGTCGGAAATGAGCCAATTGGCGAGCAAACTGTAATCTGCGAGCGACTCGATGGGATACATACGCTGGCTGGGGTCGAGCAAGGTGAGGGCGCTGAGGGCGTTGAGGGCGATTTTGCCGAGATTGGCCGTCAGGCCGGCTCGCACTGTGTCGCTGTAGCGGGCGTAAATGTCGCGGTTAAAGACGATGACATCGCGGTAAAAAGCCGCCAGCCCGTCATTCATCCACAAAAACAAGCCAGCTCCAAGCAAAACGCCGATTAATGGCGCACAGACAAAGGCGCTGCATAAGGCCGACTCATATCGGCGTTGGCGACCAAGCACGAACGGCCACGCCATGCTGGCGAGGGTGAGGCCGACGGCGAAAATGGTGAGCGGGTTGGCGAGGATGGCGCAGGCGGCAAACACGCCGATCAACGATATGACCCACAGATTGGGCAAAGGCCGCCGCCCGACATAGGCCAATCCACCCGCCAAAACAGGGGCCAGCGACACCGCCGCAAGCCCTTGATAGAGCATGAGATGCCCCAGAAAAAAAGGGCTGACGCAAGCCCAGATCAGCCACGCCAACGCGCCAACGCGCACATTGCGCCAAATGAGGCCGACGGTGATAAAGGCCAAGCCTGCCAGCATAATCACGGCCAAGCGGGCGCTGAAGATTGAGATGCCAAAGAGTTTGAAAAACAGGGCCGTCCAGTAATAGGCGAATGGGAAATGGTGCGAAAAGAGATCTCGATACAACACGCTGCCGTCGAGCAAAATCAGTTGCGCCACCGCTACGTTGTCGGCTTCGTCAATATAGCCGCCAATATCGGCAAAAATGAGGCTCGCGCCGAAGGCCGCGAAGATCAAGAGCGCGGTCAGCAGCCAGTTGCCTGCTGTTTTAGGCCGCAAGTTTCCACGCTCCTTCGAGCGCAATCAAACCGTAGCGCTCGGCTGTGCCGCCGGGCACGACGCGCAATTTGGCAGCTTGATACCAATAGTCATATTCATGAGCCTCTTGGCGGTCGTAGGCCGAGACTGAAAACCAATATTCGCCGGGCAACAGCGGCAAACGCTCGATGCGATATTCGATGACGCCTTCGCCGTGAATGCGCGGGATGCTGTAATTTGCCATGCCGCTATGTGGCCCGGCGATGTGTGCGCCAGTCGCCGCGTGTTCGATGCCGATGCCGAAAATGGGGTGCTCGACGGGTTGCAGGGCGTTGTAATGGATGCGCACTACCAGCGGGGTGAGTGGGCAAAAGGTGGGCCGCAGGTGCAGATTTTCGTTTAAAAATTCGATCTTTTGGATGCGCACTTCGCCGCTGCCGGTGCGTCCGGTGGCCCATTGGGTGACGCCTTTGCTGTTGCCTTGTTCTTCGAGCACAGCGCGATAATAGGCATCGCTGACTTTGTGAACGTCGTCATCCATGCGCAAATGGCCGTGATCGAGCCACAGGGCGCGGCTGCACAATTGCTCGATGGCGGGCAAGGAGTGCGAGACCAAGAAAAACGTCACGCCTTTGCGTTTGAGACGCAGCATGTATTCTTGGCACTTTTCTTGAAAATGTTGGTCACCGACCGCCAAGGCTTCATCCACCAGCAACACTTCGGGGTCGAGGTGAACCGCCACCGAGAAGCCCAGCCGCGCATACATGCCGCTGGAATAATGTTTGACCGGTGCGTCAATAAAGTCGCTTAATTCGGCAAATTCGATGATGGCGTCAATTTTCTTCTCGATCTCTTTGCGCGACAAGCCCATTACCGCGCCGTTTAGCACAATATTGTCGCGCCCGCTTAGCTCTGGGTGAAACCCCGCCCCCAATTCGAGCAAGGCCGTGACGCGCCCCCGCACATTTACCGTGCCGCTGGTGGGCAAAATAATCCGACTCATCAGTTTGAGCGAGGTGCTTTTTCCCGCGCCATTTGAGCCGATCAAGCCAACTGATTCGCCGCGTTGAATATTGAAGCTGACATTGCGCAATGACCAAAATGTGTCGTCGCTGGGGCGGGCCGCGCCGGGTCGCAAGGTGTTTTTTAGGCGATTAAAGCGGCTGATAAACAGTTGCTGAAAGGTGCGGGCTTTATGACGGTCGAGTTTGAAGCATTTTGACACGTCGTTAAATTCGATAATGGGTGCGGGCATAGCGCGGGCAAGGGATTATACTCAGACGAGGATGACGGGATTGTGTCGCCGCAAAAAATCGGCTATGCTTGGGGTATGTCACAACCTGTTTTAAAAATCGAGCGCGACGGACACGTCGCCATCCTCACGCTGAATCGCCCTGACAAACTGAATGCGCTATCGCCCGAATTGATGCAACAATTTGGCGCGGCGTTAGACGCCATTAACCGCGACGACGAGGTGCGTTGTGTGGTCATTACCGGCGCTGGCGACCGCGCCTTTTCGGTGGGCTTCGATTTGGATGGGCTAGAGATGCCCGACACCACGCCGGGCCTGACCAACGCCACCAATTTTAATTTCGATACCATCATGAAAATTTGGCAATTGCGTGTCCCGGTCATTGCGGCGGTGAATGGCTATGCGGTGGCGGCGGGGTCGAATATGGCGATGATTTGCGATGTCACCATCGCGTCGGAAAATGCCAAATTTGGCGAGCCGGAGATTCGGCATGGGGCGCTGTCGCCGCTCATGTTGCAGCCTTGGTTTAACAGCAACCCCAAGATGATCCATTACCTCTATTACACCGGCGATACGATTAGCGCCGACGAGGCGCTGCGGCTGGGCATGATTGCGCGGGTCGTGCCACACGCCCAACTGCTGAGCGAGGCCGTGCGCATGGCGCAACGCATTGCGATGGTTCCGGCCTACTGTGTGCGCATGACCAAAGACAGCCTGCGCCGCACCTATGAGATCATGGGTTTTATGAACGCCCAATATCAGCACAAGGCCAACGACACCCTCGTGCTGGGGGCGCAGGGCATCCCCGAAAAAGATCGGTTGTTTGGGCTGATGCAGCAGGGCGATATGAAAACCTTCTTGCAAGAGCGCGATGGGCCGTTTAAGAGGGGATGAGGGTTGCAGGTTGCAGGTTGCAGGTTGAAAAGGTTAGTTGAAATTGACAGTTGCAATCCCTAATCCCCAATCCCCAATTTCAACCTGCAACCTGCAACCTGCAACCTTCCCAATCAGTCCCACTTGCGCACATCAACAAATGGTTTGACGTCGGCGGGCAATTCGGTGATGAGGGCAACGTTGGCCTTGATTTTGGTCGTCTCGTGTATGGCGTGGGAGACATTGGCGACAAGTGCGGCGGGGTCGGCGTCCGCCGCCGCGATGACATTGACCGTCAGTTCGTCGCGGTGATTGTCGCGGGTGACGACGGCCTGATACCGCGCAACACCGACGATTTTGCGCACGGTTTCATCTACATGGCGCGGATGGACAAACAAACCGCGCACCTTGACGCTGTCGCCGCTGCGCCCTAGCCAGCCCACCAAACGCGGCGAGGCAGCATTGGGCATCAGGGCCGACAAATCGCCCACGCCGAAGCGCACCAAAATGTAATCGCGGCGGAACAGCGTGACCACCACTTCACCCGTTTGGCCGGGCGGCAACGGTGCGCCGGTATTCAGATCGCACACTTGAATGAGCGCATCGTCGGGCAAAATAAAGCCGAGGTGATCGGGGCCTTCGAAGCCCATATTGCCACATTCTGCCGTGCCGTATACGTTGTAACACTCGATGCCGTATTCATCGGCAAACCACTTGCGCAACGAGGGCGGCAGTGGCTCGGCGGCACACACGGCGATGCGTAGTTTCCATTGCTTGGGGTCGCGGCCTAGCTCTTTGGCCTTGTCAATCAACCCCTTAAGATAACTCGGCAAACCGGCATACACAGTCACACCGAGGGTTTCGATGCAGTCAATTTGCTGCTGTTGTGCGCCAATACCGCCCGGCACAACGGCGACGCCAGCCGCACGGGCGCCTTCCTCAAACATCGCGCCGGCTGGCGAAAGATGATAGCCGAAGCAGTTGATCGCCACATCGTTGGGCTGAATCCCCGCATAGCGAAAAGCGCTGCCCCAACGCCACGAATCGGCTTCGTTCGGTTCGGGGTCGAAAATGGGGCCGGGCGATTGGAAAATACGCTTGAGCGAGCCGATGGGCACAGTCAACATGCCGCCGAGGGTGGCGGGGTGGCTTTGTTGAATGCGCGGCAAATCTTGCTTGCTCAAAACCGGCAACTTGCTCAAATCGTCGGTAGATTGAATGTCGGCAGGCGTCAACCCCGCCGCGTCCATGCGTTGTTTGAGCGCGGGCGAATGATCGTAGGCGAATGCGATGAGATCGCGGACTTGGTGATCGAAATTTGGCATAGCCAAATTGTAGCCCGAAATCAAAGCCATTTGTGCGCATTAGACCTTACGCGCATTAAAAACATTTCACCACAAAGAACACAAAGCGCACAAAGAAAAGAACGACGTTACCCATGCAAACCTTCGAGTTCTTTGTGCGCTTTGTGGTGAAAGTGGTGAAAATCAAACTTCCGCGTAAATTCCAATCATATTTTGCACCGTTATAATCCCCAAATTATGCGCTTCGGAGCCGTGCCAATTGATGCCGCCGTCGGTAAAGTGCTGGGTCACAATGTGGCTGGGCGTGATGGCGAGCGCATTATGCGCAAAGGCAAACCGCTGTTGCCCGCCGATATTGAACGATTGCGGGCGGCAGGGCTGAGCAGCGTGTATGTGGCCGAACTGGGGCCGGATGATGTTGGCGAAGATGCAGCGGCGCGGCGCATTGCGGCGGCGGTGTGTGGGCCAAACCTCACGG
>JAHBAL020000456.1 GCA_018500105.2 Anaerolineae bacterium | reverse complement strand
CGTCGGCAGCGTCAGATGTGTATAAGAGACAGGGTGGGAATGCCGCCCATGCTGTAATGTGCCGTCGGCTGAATCGGCACTGGCTCTTTAATGATGTCAGCCCATAAAATCGAGTGCCAACTCATGCACTTGCGGCAGCCGCGCCATAATTTTGGCCGCGCCCAAATGCCGCAAATCGAGCAATACGCCTTGTTTGTCAGGTCCAATCCCGCGCCCAGCATTTGCTTCCATCTGCTCCGAACGGCTAACGAGGTCACGCGGGGCCAATTCCATCTTATCTTTTGCATAGCGTTGCATAAAACGCTCGCCCTCGCTGTTGAGCAAGTGCCCACCTTCGCCGCGGCACGCCTCGCTCATCAAAATACCCTTGCCATACAAGCCGGTCGGGTGGAATTGCACGAATTCCATATCCATTAGCGGCACACCCGCGTTATAGGCAATGGCGACGCCGTCGCCGGTGTTGGCGGTGGCGTTCGAGGTAATCTTCCACGCCCGCCCATAGCCACCAGTGGCAAACAACACGGCTTTGGCTCGCATCAAATGCAAATTGCCGGTCATGATATCGAGCGCCACCACCCCACGACAAACATTGTCTTCGATGATGAGATCGAGACAATACCATTCGCTATAAAACGCCACGCCCTGCTTAAGCGCCTGCTCGTGGATGGTGTGCAGCAAAACATGGCCGGTGAAATCGGCGGCATAGTTGGCACGCGGCACACTGTGCCCACCAAATCGGCGCTGGGCAATGCGCCCATCCTCCAATCGGCTAAACACGCAGCCCATCCGCTCATATTCGTAAATGATTTCGGGCGCTTCTTTCACCATTATTTCAATGGCATCTTGGTCGCCCAGCCAGTCTGACCCTTTGATGGTGTCATACATGTGCAATTGCCAGCTATCGGGCGGCTCGGTTCCGGCCTTCACCGCCTCAAGCGGGCCTTCGGGGCCGGTTCCCGGCACAGCACGCACATTGTTTAGCGCTGCCGCAATGCCGCCCTGAGCCGCGCCACTGTGCGATCGCAAGGGATGCAATTTTGACAACACGCCAATATCGCGCACCCCCTGCTTGCTCGCCACCATCGCCGCCCACGAGCCAGCCAGCCCTGCGCCCACCACAATCACATCGTGGGTAATGGCATCGCTATGGTTAATGTTAGTGATGTATCCCATGTTATTTTGCCCTTATTTTGGATAAAGCATGAGTAAATACGGCACTTCGACGATGAGCAGCACCGCCAAATACACCGCGCCAAACACCAAACCGAGCAGCCAGAAATCCTTTTTGGCGACATAGTTGCTGCCAAAATAGATCGGCGAGGGGCCAGTGCCATAAGGCGTAATGATGCCCATCAACCCGAGCGAGTAGAGCAACAACAGCGACAGCACCGTCACATTCATGCCCGGAATCGCTACGCCCGCCGCCAAAATGACCGGCATCATGGCCGCCACATGGGCGGTGACACTGGCAAACAGGTAGTGCGAGACGAAGAACACCACCACCAGCAAAATCATGATCGTGGTCGGCGCAAGGCCGCTGAGCAATTTGGCGGCATTTTCGCCCACCCACTGCGTAAAGCCAATGGTCTGCAAACCGCTGGCGAGGGCGACGAGCGTCGCAAACCACACCAACACATTCCACGCCTGTTTGTTGTCCAAAATATCGTCCCAGCTAACAATCTTGAGGATGAGCATGAGCGAAATCACAATCAGCGCCACAAGCGTGCCATTAAAGACATTTTGAATCCACAGCACCAAGGCGATCAAGGCCATCACCGCCATCAAAATTTCGTTTCGGCTGATGCTGCCCATTTTTGCCAATTCTTTGGCGGCCCATTGCGGCACTTCGGTGCTCTTTTTCACCTCTGGCGGGTAAAGCGCATAAATGAGGAATGGCACGATCAAAATCAAGATCACCCCAGCGGGCAAAAAGCCCATCATCCACTGCGTCCATTCCACATTGATCTTGGCAATGCGCGTGACCTGCGTCACCGCCGCCAAATTGGGCGCGAGCGCGGTGAGGAACATCGAGCTGGTGACACACGTCACCGCCAACGCTGTCCACATCACATATGAGCCGACGCGGCGAGCAGTGGGGCCGGGTTCCGAGCCATACAGGCCGGGGATGTTGCGAATGATGGGGAACAGCGTGCCACCGCTGCGGGCCGTGTTCGAAGGCATAAACGGCGCGAGAATGAGGTCGGAGAACGCCACCGCATAACCCAAACCCAGCGTATTTTTGCCGAGCAGCTTGACCAGCAGCAAACCCAATCGCTTGCCAAGCCCCGTTTTCTGATAGCCCAGCGCAAACATAAACGCGGCAAAGATGAGCCACACCGTGCCATCTGAAAATCCTGACAGCGCCCAACGAATCGAAGCGGCTTGCACACCGAGCGGGGCCGACATGGCCGTAGACAACCAGTTTTCAGACGTGGTGATTTTGGGGTCAACCACCGCAAAACCGAAGATGCCAGCGATCGCCACGCCAATAAAGCCAATCGCCGCGGCGGGCAACGGCTCTAAAATTAGCCCAACCACCACACCGGCAAACACCGCAAAATAGCGCCACGCCGCCGAAGACAACCCTGTCGGTGGCGGCAAAATAAAGAGAATGAGACCGACAAGCACAGGCAAAATCGCCTTAATTAATTTTGTATTCATCATCATAAACTCCTTGCTGCGCGGCAATGAGGCGCAAACGCGCCCGCTCTGCCAAACGCATGAAGTGATTCACATGATGAGGATTTTATAGATTGTGAAAATATTCACAATCGCCAACTGGCTAGGCGCTGGCTATCGGTTGAATAGATCGAAACAATCGTCTATGATTTCGGGGTCCGGCGGGCGGCGTCGGTGGTGTCGCTGCGCTCAACCACCGCCTAACGCAAGAACGAACCCGCTGGGTTCGTTTTCCGCCACCCGCAACGTGCCATGGGGCACAAAAAAAACCCCCCGAAGGGGTTTCATCCATTAGGCGGTGGTTGAGCGCTGGGACACCACCGGCAAACCGAAGGCCACAACATCGCCTATTATTTCGGTGTCCGGCGGGCGGCGTCGGTGGTGTCTGCGCTCAACCACCGCCTAATGCAAGAACGAACCCGCTGGGTTCGTTTTCCGCCACCCGCAACGTGCCATGGGGCACAAAAAAATACCCCGAAGGGGTTTCATCCATTAGGCGGTGGTTGAGCGCAGCGTCGGTGGTGTCTGCGCTCAACCACCGCCTAATACAAGAGCGAACCCGCTGGGTTCGTTTTCCGCCACCCGCAACGTGACATGGGGCGCAAAAAAACACCCCGAAGGGGTTTCATCTATGAGCCGGTGGTTGAGCGCAGCGACACCACCGGCAAACCGAAGCCCACAACATCGCCTATGATTTCGGTG
>JAHBAL020000555.1 GCA_018500105.2 Anaerolineae bacterium | reverse complement strand
TGTATAAGAGACAGGGTATATTTGCATAAGGGTTTAAGAGGACTAAATTTAATATAAATTGATGTTAGCCCTTAAAAGTGGAGTTAGAAATAATGGAGACAAAAATGAAAAAAGAAGATAAGAAACAAGAGCTTCAAAATCCTGTTGTTGAAGGCAACAACCAATTAACTGCTGAGCAACAAGCAATAATTGAAAAAGGTATTAAGTTAACTGATGACATAGCCAAACTGGCAGCAGATGGAACTGTCACAGCACAGGCGGTAAGCACGGATCTAGTAAGCGAACTTAATAATATCGATTTTGCAAAGATGATTGGCGGCCCCCTACAAGCAGCCATTCAAGCTCAAGCAGCTTCTGCTATTACAACTGTTAATTTTATTAAGGATTTGGGGTTTAAGCCCGTTGACCCCAATGCTCCTAATGGGGCAAAAGAGTTAGTCATGGTTGATTTTTCATACGAAAAGAATGATGTCAATCCTGACACGGGTGAAGTAATACCAACAAAACGTTTTATAAAGGTGCCATTTATAGCAATGCTTCCAATACCAAGTATTCGTATTGAAACTGTTGATATTGACTTTAATGTTAAGCTCAACTCAGTTGAATCTCAAACTATTAAAGATAAATTCGCAGTTGGAACCGAAGTGAAAGCAGGGTGGGGACCCGTTTCTTTTAAAGTGTCTGCTTCGTATCAACGCTCATCAACATACGGTGTCGAAGTTAAAAAAGAATATACCTTAAATGTAAAAGTCAAAGCATCTCAAGACGAGATGCCTGCTGGTCTCGAAAAACTTTTAGGCATATTAGCTGCGTAAGGAATTGGGGCAGTTTTAACCTACTGCCTCCAATTTGTTATTGGACTTATAAATATATGATTACTTTAGGCGAGTATATGAGTTTTATTTTTAGTGAAATTACTCGTGCAAGACAATATGCTGATGCAGCTTCTATTGAAATCGCGAAAAGTTATGCAAAAGATGATGTTCTTAAATATTTTTCAATTCCAAGATTTAAAATCCCAGAAATGGAACTATCGATTCCTGTTTTAATTGCGGATGCAAACTATGACAATCAATATATTTACAAAATCACCGACGAGCAGTTTTTAAATAAATTCTCCACCGAATTCGATCTTAGTTTTAATATTTTGCTTGCAAAAATAGAAAGTAATATCAGTAAAAAATTTACTAACGATATTATTTTTTTGCATAAAAAAATAATATCGTTAGTTTTAGGTGAAAATCTAAACAGCTATGATGAATTAATGAAGCAAGTTTCAACAATGATAGAACAAAATTTAGATGCGATAACCACAAAAATTCTACATCAAAATCTGATGTTAGAGTCTTATATGAAGGATCACCCTAAAAAAGAACATTTTATTGATTTTATTGGCAAATTCAAAAAATTTGTATTATTCAACATAAAATTATCAAAAAGCACCTTGACAAATTTATTAATAAACCCAGAAACTTCTGTTATAGGCGAAGGAGCTACTGAGATTTCCGTTTTTCATATTAAAGCCAAAATTACAGAAGAAGGGATTTTTGTGAATTCAATGAAAGATAAAAATGGCAAAGAAACATTCACAGTAAATTTTGAATAGCCATGATACCAGTGATTCACCAGCAACATAAACGACTCAAAGAACTGATGATAGAGTTGTCAGCGACGTTGAAGTCTTATTCACAGGGGGGGTATGATTTTGATTCAAAAGTGGATGTATTAATTGAAAACTTATTGCAATATTATACAGAAGCTGAAATGTCTACAAATATCGCAAAAATTAATATTTGTAAAAGTGATATTGCTACTCTAAAAAAAGGATATCACCCAGAGACTTTCTTAAGAATTGAAAAAGAAAAGAGAAAAACACGTCATATACAAATCTACAGGTCTTTACGGCAAATTGAATGTATTTTAGAAAAAGATACTACTGAAATAAATGCTAAATTAAATCTAGCAGAAGACTTAATAAAACAATTGATTTTGAATGCGTTGCAATTAGAATTAATCAACGAAAATACAATTAAAACCAGAAAAGATCAGGATGATTTAGAGAATATTTGGCAAACCATTGAAAAAAATCCAAATTTGCATATTTTTCAAAAAAAAATCATTCTCACCTCCACCTATTCTGATTCAATTATTTTATTAGATATCGTTTTAAACAATATTTTTTAATAGGGGTTTTTAACACATGGAAAATTCCACCTTACTTAGTAACTTTCAATCATTAGCTGAAGTTCAATCAAAAAATGAAGAGGAACTTTTAAAGCACAAAAATGTTGTAGGCTTAGGGTTAGGCCATAAGATTAAAGCGAATACCAATACGGGTGATATTTGCTTGACAGTTTTTGTAACACAAAAAGTCTCTAAAAAATCATTAAAAGATAATGAAATAATACCTGAAACTATTAGCAATCTCAAAACTGATGTCATTGAAATTGGTCCTGTATATGCTCAGACAAACCCTGTTTTAAACAATAGACTCCGACCGTTTCATGGAGGATTTAGTATTGCTCATTTTAAAGTTACTGCCGGGACTTCTGCAGCCTTGGTAGTAGATAAAAATGCTTCGTCTCCTACAAAATACTATGTATTAAGTAATTGTCATGTTCTTGCAAATAGTGGTGCCGCAACAATTGGAGATGCTATTTATCAGCCAGGTCCTTTTGATGGCGGAGTTGCCTCTGACACAATCGGGAAACTAACAAAATTTATACCTATTAGCTTTGCTATTACAGCAAATAATACTGTAGATTGTGCTATCGCAGAAATTGATTCTTTAGAATATTTTAATGGGGAAATTCATGCTATTGGATATCCAAATGGAATTGCCACTGTTACTGTCGGAAGTAAAATTCAAAAATCAGGACGTACTACAGGCTATACAAAAGGTAGTGTTACTGCAATTAATGCTACGATAAATGTAGGTTATGGTTCATTTGGAACAGCGAGATTTATCAATCAAATTGTTGCAACACCTATGTCTGCTGGAGGTGATTCTGGTAGTTTAGTTTTAAATATGGATAACAAAGCAGTTGGTCTATTATTCGCTGGTTCTACCGGAGCAATGATAATGAATCCAATTTCTAAAGTATTGGACAGCTTATCAATCGAGTTTATCAAATAATATATACAATGGAATTACTTGAAAAAGCTATTGCATTAGCAAGCGATGAATTTATGCAGATAAATGAGGTTCAGGGAGTAGGGCAAGGAAAAACCGATAATGACGAGGATTGCATTATAATTTTCATTTATGCTGCGGATATTAAAAATATTAAAAACAAAATACCTCAAATTTATGATGGTTTCAAAGTTATCGTAAAAAATATTTGCAAAATTGAAGCATTTTAACTATATTTCTCCAAATTCGGTTGACACAGAGGGTAGGACTCTACGACGCACTAGCCCTACGAGATCATTCTTTAGAGTTGACATGATTCTGTTTTTGGAGAATTATACTATAAACAATATACTATGGTTTTCGCTAACCAAGGGGTGATGATCGGGTAAGCTAGTGGTATGAACAAAAACAAGCAAACGATCACCACCATAATCAATGATACCGCACAACTGGCCCAACGAGTCGTAGAAAACCAACCTGTCGGAACAAATCCCAGATGAGACGCACAGTTGGCAGCACACCGATGAGCAGGGGCGTTGTGTCACGCTGACGGCCAAGGTGTGGCGCGAGATGTTGCTCCCGCCACAAAAGACATGGGGTGAAACGGAGGCTAAGCTGAATCGTGAACAGCGGTGGACGTTAATGGCGATTCAGCATCCTGATTTTGAGCTTCCGCTGATCATGATCGTGGCGAATGTGCTGCTCACGCCCGAACAAACGTATACGGTATTTAAATCGCGCTGGGGCGTTGAGCAGCCACCGCTGGTGTCGAAGCAATTGTTGGGGGCACATCGGCAGTTTGTTCATGACGCACAGATGTGCTTTCGCTTGCCTGAGTTGAGTTTAGTGGCGGAGGCGATTGTGACCTATAGTGCGGCGGTGCATCCGGCTTGTCCGACAGGGTATTGGGATCGCAACCCGAAACCGACGGCGGGTCGGCTGCGCCGGCATTTATCGGACTTTCCACAGACCCCTCTGTTGCTCAAACTCCGGGAAAAGCGTTCTGTGACTGGTCACCTACCCACTGGATACCACCCTGCACTAGCTGCTGCACGCTCCACTGCTCTCTGACACCTTTTTTTTAGCGAAAACTAAAGTAAAAGTGGAGTCACATCAAGGTTGAATCGATCAGTGGATGATCCTAAATTGTTTGTCTATAAGGCATCATATGACTGATAACTATAAAGGAGAAAAATGCTCTTTTTAATTTATATCAATACCGCCCAATTTGATTTTTTTTATTCGATAAATCAATTCCTTATGCAAATCCCGTCCATTGAATCACTATTACCTGAGTTAGCAAAAATAGGCGGGCCAATTACTATGGTCTTAGGTGGCCTATTGATGGGACTTAGGTTTCTTATTGAGCGAAAAAAAGTTTACCTGGGTGTAAGTCCACAAATGCGAGGGAAATTAATAGGCTCATATCAAAATTGGTCTTTCGGCTTAATTTTATTTGGGCTTTTTATGACTGTATTGCCTAATTTTATGCCTACTCCTCCGAGACCCTTGCCCAATGAGTCAGTTGTAGCTTATTGGAAAACGGTGGATGCTCACAACTTTCGTGCGGCTTGGAACTCCTTAACATCAGCGTACAAAATCAAAAATCACAAAAATGATTACTTGGATTATGAAAAAGGCTTTAAAAGTTGGGATATGTGCCGGATTAGTGCAGAAGTGACTGATATAACCCCAAGTGATAAAGGAAATGCAACTGTTTCAACAAAATTGTTAATCATCAGTGGTAAAACTTGCGAATCTCGCTCTGAGGCTACGGTATATCATCATATGGTTTTTGCGGAAAGTGAAAATAAGTGGCTGATTAATGACACGACAACGCCGCCTTAACTCCGTGACCACTGATGTTACGGATTTTGATTGGAAGGTTGGTATAACGCAAAGAGTATGACGCATCGCTCCATTCTTCCATTCTAATCACCTCCCACCCCTCTATGGGACGCACCCTTAACCCATACCCTGCCCTGCCACGCATAAGCGGCACGGCAGGGTAGCGTGCCAAAAATTTACGCCCCCCACACCGTAATGATGCGACCCTCAAATACCTCATCGCGGCGATAAATTTTGTCGTCCCACAGCTTGCCGGCGGCTGTGTCAAACACGACCAAGTGTGACTCATCGGCGTGGCACAGGTCGGCGTAGGCGGCGGTTTGGCGCAGCCCCTCGGCGGTCACCACCGCCAGACTGCGCCGCCGCGTCACTTTTAGCTCGATGACAATGCGCTGCTCGCCGAATTCCACCAGCAAATCGGTGCGGCGGCGGCCCAGCGCATATTCACGGGTGATGCGCCCACCGCCATTAATCACACGCTGCAAAAACGCCTGCATCAGCAATTGTGGCCCAGCCCCTTTGTAATCAAACCGCGCCAGCCATATCTCGCTATTTTCACGAAAGAAATCTTGAAACGCAGTCAAAAGCGCCGCCATATTCAGCCGTCCATCCGGATGCTGATACCACGCGGTTTCTTGCAGCATGGTTTCTTGGGTGCTCCACGTCAACTCGCGGGGAATTACCTCAGCATAAATAGGGTTGGCGATGCGTAATGGCTTATTCATCGCAATCAAACCAAGATCGCGGGTATATTGAATATCATCGGGCGGCAAGCTGTCGCCTTGTTCTTCGCCAGCCAATAGCAATTCGACCACACTACGCACTCGTGGCTCGGTCAGCCTCGCACTCAGTTGGTCGAGATGGGTGGCGCGGCTGAGAATGAGGTTTTCCTTGGCGGTGTCTATCATCGCTGCCGTAATGGTGATGCGGCGGTCACGGTTGGCGGCGATTTCATAGATCGCTTCATTTGCCAACGCATTTACCAGCCAGGGTTGGCCTTGGCTGTAATACCATACCCGCTGTAGCGCAGCTTGGGTAAAAGGTTGGCCGGTGGCGGTGGTATGTTGGGTCAGCAAGTCATACACATCTTGCTCGCCAAAATCGCCCATGCGCAACGATTTTGTCTTAATATTAAACGCGCTGCCGCCGGTGATGGTGGTTTTTTCGCTGGATGAGTGAATGCGATAGTCTTTGACATCACGCACACCACACAAAATGATCGTTTGCGGAAAGTGGCGCGGGCGATTGGTGTAGCCCGCCCGCAATTGGCGCAGCAGCGAAATCAGCGTATCGCCGATCAGCGCATCTACCTCATCTAACATCAGCACGGTGGGTTTGTCTGATTGTGCGCACCAACTTTCCAGAAAATCTTTTAGTGCATTATTAGCTGAGGTGTTACGCAATATTTGTTGTGCCAACTGCCGCGCATCCCGCTGCCCCAGCCAAATATCAGCCCCACTAGCAACACATTCAACCACGGCAGCTATCCCCATTTCCACATTTTCGCGGGCGGCTTGGGCGGGTTCAATATTGACATATAAGGCGCGAAATTCGCCAGCCTCATTTAGTTGGTGCATTAAACCCAATAACGCCGTCGTTTTGCCAGTTTGTCGTGGAGCATGCAAAATAAAATATCGCTCGCCACGAATGAGCGTCATGATCTCATCTACATTAAGCCGAGCGGTGGGCGGCAACATGTAATTTAGGCGAGCTTGGCAAGGGCCAGCAATGTTAAAAAATTTCTCGCGGGGCGGGGGAGGCATAGTTCTATTTTAATGGTTAATGGTTGATGGTTGATTAACCATTACCGATGAGGCGCTAGTGAAGCGCTTGCAACGCTACCCTTATTTATTTATGACTTACACACATAAGAAATGTTTTACCACAAAGCACACAAAGTTCACGAAGATAAGAAAGGGTTTGTGATGCAAATCTTTGAGTCCTTCGTGCCTTTTGTGGTAAAAATAAAGCCTTGTGTAAGTTCTATATTTAAGAAACTCATGGCAATCAATCCATCCCTGCGAAAAACACGAGTTGCACTCGTAGTCGTTATTGCCTCCCATCTCATCCTCTCCCTGCTCTATAGCCTCAACACCCCCCTATGGGCAGCACCGGATGAAAACGGGCATTATGCCTATGCCCGCTACCTTGCCCAACACAAGGCATTGCCGCGCATGAGCGGCACCGAGGGATATAAGCCGCTCGTGCCATCGCACGACGAACTGACCCAGCCGCCCTTATATTACGGGCTGGTGGCTTTGCCGATGATGTTTGTTGATAGCAGCGACGATGCGCAAGCAACATTTGCCGCTGGCGGCACAACTTGGGTCATCCCCAACCGCGAGATTGACCAATTCCCATACCAAGGCACGGCCTTGGCGCTGCGACTGGGGCGCTTGGTCTCGATACTCATTGGCACAGCATCGGTATTGTTAACCTACCTCATCACGCGGGCGGCTTTCCCAAACCAGCCCGCGCTTTCATTCGTTGCCACTGCCTTTCATGCTTGGCTGCCCAGTTTCTTGTTTCTCAATGGCGCGATCAACAACGACATCGGCGCGGCCTTTATGGGGTCGCTCACTTTGTTAATCGCAGTGCAACTTTATCAGCGGCTTGCAAAAGCCTCAGCGCAGCACAACCTAGCTTCACGCCAAATTGGGTTGTGGGCAGCCGCGTTGGCGTGTTGCGGCTTGCTTTCGATTGCGGTCAAAATTTATGGGGTGGCGCATTTTATTTTTTGCCTGTTATTGATCCATGCTTTGGCCTTAAAATTTATGCTCAAACCGCAAAAACACGGACGACATGTCAGTTTGCGCTTGCTGTTGGGGTTTTGGCTACCCATTCTCATCGGCGGGCTAAGCATTTATGCCATTGCCCCAAACATGATCGCGTCTTTGTTATTCAGAATCACACGCATTACGATTGGTGCACATGGACTGCAATTATTTGCACAAACCTGGTTTTTGAGTTTCGCCTCATTTTTTGCTTCATTCGATTGGGGCGCGGTGGTGCTGCCGCTCATTTGGTATCAGGCCGCGTTTGGAGCGTTGTTGCTATGTGGCATTGGTTATTTATTGGCGCTGGTCAAACGCCAATGGCTGGCGATGTGGGTCATTTCGGCCCTCATGATGGGGTGTGTTTGGCTCGGCACGATTATTTGGCTGGGGCGCGGGGTGATCAACCCAGACGAGGCTCCGCCTTACCTCGCCGGGCGCGCATTTTTTTCGTGCCTCAGCGCAGTTTGTATCAGCGTTGCCATTGCCATTGCTGCTCTGCCCCATTGGTTGCGGCGGCTGGCGGGCGCTTATTTATTGGGCGGAATGGGTGCTGCGGCGCTGCTATCGTTGCCCCTCAGCATCACGCCAGCTTACAAGCCAGTGGGTTACACCAGCCTAGAACAGGTTCGGGGCGAAATTCAAAATCGTTCGACCTTGGTTTTTGCCAATGCCATTCGGCTGCTGGGCTATTCGAACCCGACTGTGGTCGAAAGAATCTCAAGAGACCCGTGTGTGCAAGTGACGTTTTATTGGCATATTTTGCAAGAACAACGAACAAAGCCAAGTTATGGGCTGCAAATTGTGACCTTTTGGCAAAACACCCAAATTGGCAATTTGTTGGTATCACCCGGCAACAACACGTTACGTAGCCAAGATTTGCAGCCCGGGCGGGTGCTTAAAGAGACGTTGTGTGTGCCGATGACAACGGCATCGGCCAATCGGCTGCCCATTGGCACAGTCACCAGCGTTGGCGTGAAATGGGTGACCTATGACGAGACCCGTTCGAGGCTTGATCAACCCGCTTATGTGACCCTGCCATATAAAGCCGATTAATCGTGCAAGTCCATTTTGCTTAGAACTTGAAGCGCTTGTGAAACGCTTGATTTGATATGCTTGTGCAAAGTAAAAGCCATATCACATCCTATCCTCTTTGATCTCTACATTATTCTCTTCGTAAAAATCGGTATGTTGCTTTATTAAATTAGGACTTACGCGCATTAAAAACATTTCACCACAAAGCACACAAAGCGCACAAAGAAAAGAAAGGTTTTACCCATGCAAATCTTTGAGTTCTTCGTGCGCTTTGTGGTGAAAATCAAACTTTCGCGTAAGTCCTAAGATTTGCAATTGGGGCACGAGGGAAATGTGCAAAAAATAATAAAAAAAATAAAACGTTGGATTCGATCCCATCTTCGGCGGGTGAAAGACACCCAAGATGATCAATTTTTTAAGTCGTGGTTTATGTAAAAATTGTGAATTGGCGATTGAAACGCTTGCGAAACGCTTAGTTCGCTAAGATTTAACACAAATATTCTGCGCGTCATCCCCTACATCATTTAAGCCAGCCGCTAATACAACATGTCAATAGCCTGAAATCGCCTTTCGACAGGGTGGCGAAGCTTTGCTTGGTGCAGATCAAGCGCGGAATAACGGTGCAAAGGGATAAGAGATCAAGAGATTAAAAATTAGGAGTAATCAAATGAAAAAAATAAAATTAAGCGCCCAGTTATGCGCAGCGGCCACACTGCTGGTCGCAATTGCCAGCAGCCCACAACTCTCGGTTGCAAAGGTGGTAAATGACCCAGCCACCGCCAACATGTTGATCAAAACCAGCGCCATGACTGCGCCATCGGTCAGCCAACCCATTCGCTTTAATGCCTATCTCAATCGCCCCATCGAACTCTCACTTTACACCCAAAGCGTTAGCGACCTCGGCGCATTCACCTACAAAGTCAGTTGGAATCCAGCCCGTGCGCAAATGCAGTCGGTCAGCTTGGGCGCTTTGCCAAATAGCACTGGACGCAGTTTTGTCAATCTTGTTGATTTCGCTTCCGGTGGGATATATCCCTATATTAACAACACACTGGGCTATGCGCGAGATGTTGTTTATAGCAGTAACGCATCCCCTGCTGGCGCAAATGGCGACGGCGCCTTAGATTTGGCGGTGCTAACGCCAAATGCAACTGGCGAAACGTTGCTTACCTTGTCAGAAGCACAACTGGCGCAGGTCAATGGCACTGTGATTCCCGTAAACACCTACAACGCCACGAGGGTGGTGCGGGCCTCATGCATGGGCGATTTTGACGCCAGCGGCAAAGTTGAGATTAACGACGTGCAGACCGAAGCCTACAACTACAACCCCGCCCAGCAAGTGGGTGCGCCCGCTTATGATTTGTTTTACGACGTAGATAACGACACCGATATTGATATTGGCGATGTGCAAATGGTGGCAAACCGCTGGAACAAGCTGTGCGCTGACTTACTCACTGACCGCTTAGACAGCAGCCCAGCCAGCAAAGCCGCTCGCAGCCGCATGGCGGGGTTGGCCGTCAGCGCCAAAGTGCAAGCCAGCGCCGATGGCAATACGCTTATCGTAGCGGCACAAAACCTTGAGCGCGTCGGCGCATTCGAGGTTGAGTTGGCCTATAACGCCAAAACTTCCAACATCGTTAGCGCCGAGTTGGGCGATGCCCTAACCGGCAGCCAACGTCAATGGCTGGCTTTGCCGCTGAGCAAGAACGCCGCCACTGGCAAAGCCATCTTCGGCGCGGTGTCGCTGGGTGATGGCGATTCTGGCCTCAGCGGAGTTGGCAACTTGGCAAAGATCAACTTAGCAGCGCTTGGCAAGGCCGCTGCCGATGCACGAGTGCTCAAAGTTACCTTGCTGGATATTGAAGGCAATGTGTTGGCGGTGGTGCTGCCAACACAAGCATCGGGTGCGATGACATCGGCAAACAAATAAATTTTGACTTTGTTTTGATCTCTAAGGCGATTCAAAAGTCGTCGCGTCATTTACGCGAAAACGGATAAGAGATCAACAGGAGCAATCAAATGAAAAAAATAAAATTAAGCGCCCAATTATTCTCAGTATTGACGCTATTAGTTGCACTTTCTTTAGGCAACAGCCCACAACCCGCGGTTGCAAAAGAAGCTGAAAGCCATTCACGTCCGAAAATTGCAATTGAGGCATATCGAAGACTCGCCGTCGGAAATCAATTCACTTGTGCAATTTATGGCGCGAATGCAAAAGTATATTGTTGGGGTAAAAATTCACGTGGGCAATTGGGACATCTAAACGGCTATACCGGAAACGAAAGTGATTTTTATGCTACGCCAACTGAGGTTGTTTTTCCAGCTTTTGCTAATCCGAGCGATTTTATAGCTCAAATAGCGGCCGGGCAAAGTCACGTTTGCGCAACCACAGCATCCGGTGCTGCATATTGTTGGGGCGATAACCAATATGGGCAATTAGGGAGTCGTGATTTATATGACCCCACCGTATCAAACTTTCTGACCTCATTTTCGGCAACCCCCAAATTGGTTAACATTACGGATTCAAATAATGCTAACCCTTTAACTAATTCCCAAGTGTTACACCTTACAGCAGGACAAACACATACTTGTGCGCGAGTATATTCTGGCGGGATTAGGTGTTGGGGGGCAAATGGGGGCGCTGTCATTGGCACATTAAATTCATCGGGTTTGGTATATTCCAGAAACTCGACTGCAAACAGCACGGATGGCAAATATTATTATTCCATTCCAAACGGTTTAAGCACTCCTTCGAAGGTCATTGCCTTCCAAAATCGAACGTGTGTGGTTGACGAGCCAAACCTAAAATGTTGGGGCAATGTGCTTTCTGGAAATAATCTTGGCAACAGTGGTGCTAGCCAATCTTCAGACATCCCTGTGATCGTAGCGTCTGTTAGTTCGCCTTTTTATTCAATCGGCTTGGGTCAATATTCACAATGTGTGACACAAACCCAAGGTGGCGGCGCAAAATGTTGGGGGACAAATACCAACGGCACCTTTGGTGATGGAACCACCACCAATAGCGCTACCCCAATTACGGTTGGTAATCTAGGTCAATTTTCATTTCTTTCAGCGGGCGTAAACCACATGTGTGGCTTAACAGGAAATGCGCAGATGAATGCAAACGAAGTATCGTGCTGGGGGAACGATAGTTTAGGACAACTTGGTAATGGTGGCGCACTTGGCAGCGGACAGCAATCCCTTGTGCCGTCACTTATTCCCAATTTATCGGTTTATGACATGCAAGCCGGATATAACCATACTTGCGCAATCACTGGTTTAGGGGGTGTAAAGTGTTGGGGATCTAACGCCAACCGTGCCATCAGCTCGGACAACACAGATGCATTTGCATCGCCAGTATCAGTCCTTGCCGACTGGTTGCCGCCACCACCCAGCACCAATGTGTTGATCAAAACCAGCGCGATGACTGCGCCATCAGTCAGCCAACCCATTCGTTTTAACGCCTACCTTAATCGCCCCATCGAACTCTCACTTTATACGCAAAGCGTTAGCAACCTCGGCGCATTTACTTACAAAGTCAGTTGGAACCCAGCCCGCGCACAAATGCAATCAATCAACTTGGGGACTTTGCCAAATAGCACTGGACGCAGTTTTAGTTATGTGCCACAGATGCCGTTTATCAATAACACCTTGGGATATGCTGTAGATACGACTTATAGCAGTAACGCATCTCCTGCTGGTGCAAATGGTGACGGCGACTTAGATTTGGCGGTGCTAACGCCAAATGCAACTGGTGAAACCTTACTCACTTTGTCAGAGGCGCAACTGGCGCAGGTCAATGGCACGCCTATTCCCATCAACACCTACAACGCCACGATGGTGGTTCGGGCCTCATGCATGGGCGATTTTGACGCCAGTGGCAAAGTTGAGATTAACGACGTGCAGACCGAAGCCTACAACTACAACCCGCTAAATCAAGCCGGTGCGCCCGCCTATGATCTGTTTTACGATGTAGACAACGACACCGATATTGATATTGGCGATGTGCAAAAGGTGGCGAGTCGCTGGAACAAACTGTGTTCTGAGTTAAGCACCGACCGCATCGGCAGCAGCCCAGCCAGCAAAGCCGCTCGCAGCCGCATGGCGACTAGCCCTATCAGCGCCAAAGTGCAAGCCAGCGCCGATGGCAATACGCTCATCGTATCGGCGCAAAATCTTGAGCGCGTTGGCGCATTCGAGGTTGAGTTGGCCTATAATGCAAAAGCTGCCAACATTGTCAGCGCCGAGTTGGGCGATGCCCTAACCGGCAACCAACGTCAATGGCTGGCTTTGCCGCTGAGCAAGAACGCCGCCACTGGCAAAGCCATCTTCGGCGCGGTGTCGCTGGGTGATGGCGACCCCGGTCTGAGCGGGGCTGGCAACTTGGCAAAGATCAATCTTGCCACATTGGGCAAGACTTCGGCAGACGCACGAGTGCTCAAGATTACCTTGCTGGACGTTGAAGGCAATGTGTTGGCAACAATTATGCCAACTCAAGCGAGTGCATCAGCCGACAAATAAAAAAATTGCCGCGCCTCAACCCTATGGTTATAGTTGGGGCGCGGCAGATTTACAACTTGATTGCAATAGGAGGTTATCGAAAATGAAAGATGTGACGTTCTCAAGATGGTATCGCTTAATTAAGAAAGTGTTTGTGGTGTTTACGCTTGTCGCGCTGATACTGCAAGGATGGTGGTCGGTTTCATCTGAAACAGACCCAATGGATGGCTATGTTACGGGGATGTTATTTGGCTATTCGGGCGGAAATGGCATTGGCGTCCCCGGAGTTGAGGTAAGGCTACAAGGGACGACTGAAAAAGCCAAAGCCAATAAAAGTAATGCGACGATTACATTAAACACACTAACCGATGAAAATGGTTGGTTCCATTTCCGTAATTTGCCCGAAGGCAACTATATGATCGCGCTTACTGGGCAACTTCCGCCATCTACCGAGCTTGTCTCGCCGCCTACGCTCGGACCTTTTACCGTTAATCATCTGCCGGGTGGTCAGTCTGAAATCACGCGAGGAACCTCATTTGCGATTAAACTTCCGGGCTGCGAAATCACCAATTCGCCATTATGTAATGGTGCGCCAAATGAGCTACCGCCCTTGACGACTATCGGTCAGCCCCCTCCAAACGCAACAATTCCTCAAATACCGCCCCCGGATCCACCTAAGCCCACAGTGCCGGGTTATGCCAGAATTGTCATTTATCGCGGATCGCATGGCGATTTAGCCTTGCTAGTTCCCAGCAGCGCACCAATAAACCAAACGTCTGCGCCACAAGATCAACGATAAAAGCCAATATTTATGTGGAAAATTCGCCAATTGACCGCGATTTGCATATTTTTGAGTGGATTACTGTTGCCACTCAATGTGAGTATGGGCAATGCATCATTTGACCCAGCAAATGATGCATTGGCCCAACCCCAAGCCGTCACGCTGACCTTGGCCCCAAGCAGCCCTACGGTCAATGTCGGCGACAGCCGGGTATTACAAGTGTTCATCAATAATGTCAGCGATCTTGGCGCATTTGAATTTATTCTGAGCTACAACGCTTCTGTTGTCACCGTCACTAGCGTTGATCTTGGGCCATTTTTGGGCAGCACAGGCCGCAGCCCATTTATCGCCGCAAAGTCGTTCGACAATACAACTGGCAAGGTCGTCGTTGGCATTGCTTCACTCGGCAATGCCGCCGGTGCAGTTGGTTCTGGCGTGGCAATTAGTATTACATTTAAAGGCGGGGCGGCGGTTGGCACAAGCCAGCTTACCTTTAGCGGCGTGCAAATTACAAATGTGGCAGGCAATACCATTGCCTCGACGGCCCAAAACAGTTCAATTGCGGTGCAGGCCAGTGCAGCCACATCACAGCCTACGGCCACCAATCCACCTAATCCGACCGCCACACCACAGCCGACAGCCACCAATCCACCCAACCCAACCGCCACATCACAGCCAACCGCGACCAATCCACCTAACTCAACCACTACGCCTTCTAACCCAACGCCCGTAGCTACGCTTGAACTCAAATCTTCACTCAAAGTAGAGGGCGCATCAGGTTCTACGGGGTTGGTTGGAAGAACGCTTTTGGCCGAGATTGAAATGGGCAACCTAAGTGCTGAGGCTCAAAAAGACTTGGTTGTGCGCGTCAACTTGCCCGACTATGTCTTAGTTGACAGCAGCAGCATCGAGCCAGCAGGTGGCACGGTCGAAAATGTGCCCAATTTCAACAAAGCAAACGGGTGGGAACAGCAAGCCGAGGCCCCAGTCGCCAAGGCCGTCGTTTGGCGGCTGGCCCAATTGCCAGCCAACGGCGGCAAATTTGTGGGCAAATTTAAAATGGTGGTGACCTCGGCCTACGACGGCAAACAACCAATTACCCTGACCACCACCGTCTCTGGCAAAACCGCCACCAGCCAACAAGCCGTCAGCGCCTCGTCATCCACGTCTATTTCGGCCTGTGGCTACGCCAGGTGCACATACATCCCCTTGTTATTTTGGCGCTAATATTCATCGCTCGCACGCCAATTCTAGGCCATAATCAGCCCCATGAAAAGCATTGCATTAATTGGTGCGCCGGTAGACCTTGGCGCAGGGCGGCGCGGCGTGGATATGGGGCCAAGCGCCATTCGTTATGCTGGGCTGCGCGAGCGGCTGCGCAATCTCGACTATCAGGTGCGCGATCTGGGCAATATTCCGGCCCCGCTGGCCGAGCAAATCGAGCCGCCGTTGCCCAACGAAAAGCTGCGTTATCTCAAACCGCTGGCGGCATTTTTCACTGAGCTGGGCAACAAAGTCGCCTCGGTGGTCAGCGAAGGCACATTTCCGATTATCTTGGGCGGCGATCACAGCATTGCGCTCGGCTCAATTAACGGCAGCGCCCTCATGAACACCGCCACCCCGCGCAAATTGGGCGTGCTGTGGATTGACGCACACGGCGATTTCAACACCGCCGACACCACGCCGTCGGGCAATATTCACGGCATGCCGTTGGCGGCCTTGACCGGGCGCGGTCACCCAGCGCTGACGCATTTGATGGGCAAATCGCCCGTGCTCAGCCCCGACAATGTGGTGCTGGTCGGCGTGCGCGACCTCGACCGAGAGGAGCGGCGGCTAATGCGCGAGGCTCGTGTACACGTCTTCACCATGCACGATATTGACCGGCGTGGCATGGCCGAGGTGATGATGGACGCGATTATGCTGGCTGGCCAAGATGTGGACGGCATTCACACCAGCTTCGACATGGATGTGCTTGACCCAAACGAAGTGCCGGGCGTTGGCACGCCTGTGCCGGGCGGTATCTCGTACCGCGAGGCGCATTTGGCGATGGAACTCATCCACGCCTCCGAGCGCTTGGTCAGCCTTGATTTGGTCGAGGTCAATCCCATTCTCGACACCAATAACCACACCGCCAAAATCGCGGTTGAGCTTATTTGCTCGGCGATGGGGCAGGAGATTTTTTAGGACGAATGCTCGCGCCGAGCCTGCCACAGCAGCCCGCAGCCCAACATAAATACAAACGCCAAATCTACCAAAAACAGCGAATGGTCAACCATGCCATGCGCGAGCATGTAGACGAACATGGCAGCGAAGCCGATGCACAAGCTGCGCCACAGGGGTTGGGTAGCAAACGAGCGCGTATGGCGAAAAAGCTGCCAAACGCCCGCCACTATGCCCAGCCCCGTCACCAGCCCCAGCGTGCCTAAACGCGAGACAAAATCGAAGAAGAAATTGTGCGGATGTGACAGGTTTGGCTCTTGCCAAGCGGCGGGCAAAATGTAAAACCCGCGATAGGCATAGAGAAAATTGTCTGGCCCCACGCCCAACAGAGGAAAATCGCGCCACATCATGAGGGCGCTTTGCCACAAATAAATGCGGAAAAAGCCCGTGCCATTGGCGAGGTCGAAGGCGCGGGCGAGGCGGGTATTGCCCAGCAGCGGCTGGGCGACACCGCTCATGAGCATGAGCAAGCCCAACACGCCCGCGCCCATGATGAGCCAGCCAAGTTTGCGCCACTTGCCGCCCATCCCCAAACACACCGCGATGGTGGCGGCGGGCATGCCAAACAGCAACGCCCCGCGTGATTGCGACAGCACCAGCGCCAAAGTCACCAGCGCCAGCCCCAACGTCGGCAGCCAAAACCGCCATTGCGCCAGCGCCCGTTTGCCTGCATGGGCCAATGTGGAGGCCGAAGCCACAGCCACCGCCAACAGCATGGCGAAGGCGCGGCCCAAATACAGCGCGTCGTTGTTGGGCGAGCCGTAAATGCTCTTGATACGCGGCAGGCCAAATTCGGCGGCAAAGCGGTCGCCACGCGCATAGTTGAATAGCCCAATGCCAGCGATGGCGACGGCCCCCAACAACCACGCCGCCACAATCCGCTTAATTTGGGTTTGGCTGAGTTGGGTCGTGCGCAACATCAAATACAACGCGGCTGGCTCGGCAATGGCAGTGCGCAATTCGCGGAACGCCTCGACTTTGTATTCGGCCTGCCACGCCGACGCAAGCGACACCAAAACAAACGCCAAGATGGACAGATCGAGAAGGGAAATTGAAAATTGAAAATTGAAAATTGAAAATTGGGGGGCAGGGATTAAGGATTGGGGATTGTTGGCAGTTCGCCAATCTTTAATCCCTAATCTCCAATCCCTAAGCCTTAATCCCTGCCGAATGGCCCAACTGACCAAGCACATTAACGTCAGCAATTCGACCATCGAAAAAGCCGAGGCAAACAAGCGTTGCGGCACGATAAAGAACGGGATGAAGAAGGCCAGCAGCGTCAGCCCGACATCCAGCCGCATTAACACAATGACGAACAGCACGCCCAAGGCCACCAACCCCAACACGAACATGGGCGACCAAATAAATAGCCCAGAGGTAAACGCCGACAGCACGACATGGGTGGGCAACGGTAAATTTCGATAGGCCAAGGCCACATCTTGCGCCCACGTGACCGCCGCCGAACCCCACACGATGAGGGCAGTGGCGATGCCGGTGAGCAGCCCACGCGCCGAGCGAATATGCGGCTGGGCGTGTCGCCAAAGCGGGATGAGCAGGTCTTGCCAACGCGCCCCCACGCCCGCCAACAACAGCGCCAAGGCAGACAGGGCGATATAGCCAAGCAAAAATTGGCGTGTGGGGGCGTAAATGTGCGCCACATCCACGCTACGGCTGCTCCAGCCCACCAACGACCACTGATTCCAGCCACGATCCACCCGCAACACGGCAGCGTGTTCGCCCGCGCCCAAGCCATTTGCCACCTCAATCGTCTCGACTTGTGGTTTGAGATTCGACGAGGTCATGATGAGATACGAGCCGCGTTCGTCGCGGGGCAGCAAATTGGCAGGCTTGCCGTCAATGCTGATATAGGTATAAGCGCGGTAATTGTCGCGCCGCACGATCAGGGCCAACGCATCGCCTTTGAAACGAATGGTCACTTGGGCATCTTCGCGCTGTGGGGTGTCTACGCCCAAATTGCTAAACCGCCAGCCCTCTGAAAACAACGCCAGCGGGTTAGGCTGATAACAGGTGGCAGGCGGAAAATGCCCCTTGGCGGCAAACTGATTGCACGAGGCAAAGGTTTGGCTTCGGGCGGCAAATTCGGTTTCGTAAATGGCTTGGGGCAACGCCTTGTAAATGGGACGCGGGCGACCCAATTGGTCAAGCAACGCAAAGCCCCAGCGCGGGTGATCGGGGGCTTGGTTGGGCTGCAAATTTTCGACAAACATCGCGCCCAGCCAGTGCCATTCTTGGGCGGCGCGTTGAATGGCCTGCACAAAATAGTCGGCCTGTTGTTGCTCACTCACACTGCCCCACGCCGATGGCTGGCCTTGCCAATGGGCGGGCAAGGCATTCCAACCAAACTGCGTGATCCAAATTGACTTTTCGCCATCGTTGCGCAAAAACATCGTCTCGCGCATGAGGATAACGTGCGAAAAATTGAGCGCCGCCGGGCTGGTTTGGCGGTCGAGCGGCGATGCCGAGAAGCCATACGGCTTGGCCGCCACCACGTCGAAATCATCCCGCGAGCCGAGATCGTATAGCACACCCAGATAGGCTTGCGGCGCAAGATTGACACTGCTATGCTCGACGGTGGGGGCCAGCGCCGCCAAAATCACCCGCGCACTGGGGTTGACCGCGCGAATTTGCCCACTGGCGGCCCGTAACATGTGATGATAATCCCAAGGATTGACCAAGCCATTGCCCCATGCCGCCGACAAATTGGGTTCATCCCAAATCTGATAGCCCAAAATCAGCCCGCTGGGGTCATAGCGTTTGGCAAATGCGCCCACAAAATAGCCATAATCCACCGCCTCGACCGGCGGCATGCTGTCAATTGGCTTGCTGGCGGGGTTGCCGGTGGGTCGGCGCGCCCATTCGGGTGTGCTGAGAATGACGGGCAGCACTTGCAGACCGTGTTTTTTTAGCGCCTGAAATAGACGGTCGGGCAAGGCCCATTGATGCTGGCCCTTGGCTGGCTCTAAGTCGGCCCAACGAAATTCTTGGCGCACATATTGCACGCCTTGCGCGGCGAGGTCAGCCAGCCGCGCCTCTAGCTCGGCATCGTTATATTGCTCCAGCGCCACATTCACGCCAATCCGCAGCGTCTCGGCATGTTTGATCGGCGCAGGGTAATCGCGCCCTTCGGCGGCGATGGTTCCGCGCTGTTGGGTGCGTTCGGCATCGTTGATGGCATAAAACGAGGACAGCCAAAAGCCCAAACCGACGAGGGCGATGAGCGAGATGATGCGATAACCGGCGACTTTTTTCATGGGCACAGAACGGACAGTTTATATCATGAAAAGTTCACCATCAACAAACTTCTGCAAACGTGTGCGCATTTGCCAAGATACCCACTCGGCCTAAAGTTTGGCAAATTTTCAACATCTAATTTCAATGGGCAACATCTAAGGAAAAAAACCTTTGATTCGATGAATATTTGTGTCAAATATTGTTGCATCCATGATATTAAGATAGACACCTTCATATTAATATGGAACCGATTTCAACACTTACAAAAAAAAGAGGCTCAATGAAAAAATTAAATTTTGCAATTTTGTTTTTAATCTTCTCGCTGGTTGTGTCGTCAGTTGCTGGGGGCACAATCGTCAACGCCGAAACGCCTTTGGGCAAAATGCACAGCATGTTGCTTAAGGCAGCAAAGCAATCGCCAAACGAATGGGTTGAGGTGATTGTGCAAAAAAATACGACTGAGCAAACGCCCGAAGCCCATGTCGCCAAATTGGGCGGCACGGTAACACAAGATCTCAGCATCATTCGCGGGTTTGCGGCGCGGCTGCCCGCCCAAGCCGCCATCTCGCTCAGCAAATTGCCCGAAGTGCGCTGGATCAGCCCCGATGCCGCAGTAAACAAGTCGGCTGACCCGCCAGAGCCAATTTCAAACACCAACCTGCTCAACACCTATATCCGCGAAATTGGGGCCGACAGATTGTGGGCACGCGGCATTCAAGGCCAAGGCATTCGCGTGGCGGTGATTGACAGCGGCGTGAACCCGCAAAATGACCTTTACACGATGATGGGCCGCAACCGCCTTATCGAGTCGGTGGCATTTAATGACGATGCCAATTACACCTCATATGATGGATTTGGGCATGGCAATTTAATGGCAGGCATCATTGCCGGTAACGGCGCATTTTCACTTCAACGTTACGTTGGGGTTGCGCCGATGGCTGAAATTGTGAATGTGAAGGTGAGCAATGATGATGGCAGTGCACGGGTATCGAACGTGATCGCGGGGATGCAATGGGTGCTCAACAACAAGAATCGGTTAAACATCCGTGTGGCGAACCTCTCGCTCAACACCAATGTCGCCGAGTCGTATCACACCAGCCCGCTGGCTGCGGCTGCCGAAATCTTGTGGTTCAACAAGATTGTCGTGGTGGCGTCATCTGGCAATAAACAAGATGGCAGGCTATATGCACCTGCCAATGACCCCTTCATTATCACCGTTGGTGCGGTGGACGACAAAGGAACCATCGCTACCACCGACGACACACTCACCAATTTCTCTGGCTACGGCCTTGCCGATGGCTTTAGCAAGCCAGATCTGGTTGCACCGGGGCGAAATATTGTGTCACTGAACGGTCTCAACACCATTTTTGCCGGAAAATATCCAGAGCGGCGAGTTGAATCGGCCTACTTCCGCGCATCGGGCACGTCTATGTCAGCGGCGATGGTGGCAGGCGCGGTGGCCTTGCTCTTGCAAGATGAGCCGACCCTCACGCCCGACCAAGTGAAATATCGCCTGATGGCGACGGCTAACAAGGGCATTTCTGGCTACAGCAGCGTCAAGGCTGGCGCAGGTTTGCTCAACATTCAAGCCGCTGTGGACGGCACAACAACCGAAAGCGCCAACACCGGCCAGCCAGTCAGCCGTCTCATTTCTGGCTCAAACAGCACCACTTACAACTCGGTCAGTTGGAACAGCGTCAGTTGGAATTCGGTGAGTTGGAATAGCGTCAGTTGGAACAGCGTAAGCTGGAACTCGGTGAGTTGGAACAGCACCTATTGGGGTAATTAACACCCTCGCCGATTTCGACCAGTGGCCTCAGCAATGAGGCTACAGTCGAAATCGGCAAATTTTTCACCTGCCGCCAAGTCACTTACAAGGATATGAACTCAGTCTAAAGTTTGGCAAATTTTCAACATCTAATTTCAATGGGCAACATCTAAGGAAAAAAAGCCCAAACTCGGGGTGTTAATGCTCTAAAAACAGTTGCAACCATGATAATCGGAATGATAGTGACCAGTTACGATTGCTGACAGATTTAAATAGAGGAGATAGTGTCATAAAAAAGTTTAATTTTGCTATTGCCGCCTTGGTTACCTCACTAACCTTGTCAGCCATGACAGGGGGGCAGGTCGCACCGACTGATACCCAATTGGGCAAAATTCACACATCTTTGCTCAAATTGGCAAAACAATCGCCAAACGAATGGGTCGAGGTGATTGTGCAAAAGAACACCATTGACACTGCGCCCGAAACCAAGGTGGCGCAATTGGGCGGCATAGTCACACAAGACCTCAATATCATTCGTGGGTTTGCGGCGCGACTGCCTGCCCAAGCCGCCATCTCATTGACCAAGCTGCCCGAAGTGCGCTGGATCAGCCCCGATGCCCCCGTCCAAAAGTCGGCTGAGCCGCTTGAGGTGGCCTCAACCGCCAACTTGGTCAACGCCTATATCCGTGAAATCAAGGCCGACACGTTGTGGTCACGCGGGATTCAGGGCCAAGGCGTGCGTGTGGCGGTGATTGACAGCGGCGTGAACCCACAGCATGACCTTTATACAGTTGTGGGCCGCAGCCGAATTGTGGATGCGGTTGCATTTAACGATGACTATAACCAAAGCGTTTATGACGGTTATGGGCACGGCAACCACGTTGCCGGTATCGTCGGCGGTGGGGGGTTTTACTCCAACGACAAATATATCGGCGTGGCGCCAATGTCCGATATTGTCAATGTAAAGGTAAGTAATGACGACGGCAGTGCCCGTGCCTCGAACGTGGTGGCAGGGATGCAATGGGTGTTGAATAACAAAGCGCGTCTCAATATCCGCGTGGTCAACTTGTCGCTCAATACGAATGTGGCCGAGTCGTATCACAATAGCCCATTGGCGGCGGCGGCTGAAGTGTTGTGGTTTAACAAGATCGTGGTGGTGGCCTCGGCGGGCAACAAACAAGATGGCAACCTGTATGCCCCCGCCAATGACCCCTTCATCATCACCGTTGGTGCGGTGGATGATAAAAACACCAGCACCACGACCGACGATGTGCTGACCAATTTCTCGGCTTTCGGGGTGACGCCAGAGGGCTTCTCAAAGCCAGACCTTGTGGCCCCCGGCAAAAATATCGTCTCGTTGCGCGGCTTCGATACGGTTTTGGCTCGCACCTACCCCGATCGCATTATCGGCGAGCGATATTTCAGAATGTCGGGCACATCAATGGCGGCAGCGATGGTCACGGGCGCAGTGGCTTTGCTCTTGCAAGATGAGCCAAACCTGACACCCGACCAAGTGAAATATCGCCTGATGGCGACGGCCAACAAGGGCTTTAATGGCTATAACACCACTAGGGCTGGCGCGGGCTTGCTCAACATTCAAGCCGCAGTAGATGGGACAACAACCCAAAACGCCAACACCGGCCAGCCGGTCAGCCGTCTCATTTCTGGCTCAAACAGCACCACTTACAACTCGGTCAGTTGGAACAGCGTCAGTTGGAACTCGGTGAGTTGGAATAGCGTCAGTTGGAACAGCGTAAGCTGGAACTCGGTGAGTTGGAACAGCACCTATTGGGGTAATTAACGCACACCATAAAAAAACTAAAGCTGTTCAAAAGTCAGCCGCATTCTAAACCGTCATCTCCGCGAACGCGGAGATCCATAACTTGGCCGGCTCAAAACATAGCAATTTCATCAAATGATGCCCGTTTGGTTATGGATTCCCTCTTTCGAGGGAATGACAAAACGACTTTTGAACAGCCTTGATAAAAAAAACCGACTTGCCAAGCAAGTCGGTTTTTTATTTACTGATCCTCGCGCAAATTCACATTGCCATCTAACCACGACAATTCGTCCAGCCCCTCTTCGGCAGCGGCGGCAATTTCCTCGTCTTTAGAATCGGCGGCACGGCGCAAAGCGGCTCTGGCGTCATCTGTGCCAATCTCGACCAAAGCCTCAATCGCCGCCAAACGCACTTCTGGCTCATGGTCGGCGGTGAGTTTTGCCAACATCGGCACAGCCTCGTTCGATTCGATGCTGCCGCTGGCCTGCACCGCCGCAAGACGAATATCGCTCGAATCGCTGCTTAATTCGGCCAACACAAGGTCTTGATAGGCTGGCTCGGCGCTATTTGCGATGGCGATGAGGGCCGAAATGCGCAATTCTTCATGGTCAGACGTAGCCGCTTCGCGGATGAGCGGCACGGTATCTTCGTTGGTGACATAGCCGATGGACTCGATCAAACGACAATACAACACAGATTCACGCGGCGCTTCTGACAACGCCTCCATCAAAGCGTCATACACTTGGTCGCGGCGGCGCTTTTGAAATTTTTCGAGTTCGCCTAGCTCAAGAAATTTGCCCAACGCGGTTGCAGCAGCCGAGCGCACAAAATCCGAGCTATCGTTATGCAAAATTTTGATGAATGGGTCAACAAGGCGCGGGTTTTCATCTTCGTATAGCCCTTCGATGGCGGCCAAACGCACCACTTCATCTTTGTCGGTAATGGCGTGATAAAACACCGCGCTGAAGTCGTATTCAAATTCGTTCGACATCAGGTCGCGCAATTTGGTCACCAACATCTGGCGGCGCTCAGTGCCAACATCATGCCAAGTGGCGCGTAATTGACCCGCCGCAAAATCATCTAAATTGTTAAATGCAGACAGCGCAGCCGTGCTTAAAGGATCTGTGCCACGCAATAATATCAGTGCATCACGAAAAGTGATGGGTTTGGATCTGGTTTTTGATTTCATTATTTTGGAGAGCTATGGGCCGTGAGCCGTGAGCCATAAGCAGTGAGCCGTGAGCCATGAGCCATAAGCCATGAATTGTAAGCCGCAAATATAACCCGGCCCGCACCAAAAGCTCATGGCTCACGGCTCACGGCTTCATCGTATCGGATTCACAATATCAAACACAGTGATGATGCAAAAAACGGCAAGCAAGAACGCCATGCCAGCCGCGTGCACCCATTGCTCGCGGGTGGGGTCAACACGGCGACCACGCAGCCATTCGATGATGATGAAGGTCAGACGACCGCCATCCAGCGCGGGAAACGGCAATAAATTGGTCAAGCCGATCAACATGCTAAGAATGCCAGCAAACCAAACGAAGGGGAAAGGCCCTTGCGTCGGCATTTGCTTGATCAACGACACCCCGATGCCGGTGATGCCAACCACACCCACCGGACGCGCTTGCGAAAGCGGCATCGCGCCCGAAATCAGGTCAATGGGAGCGCGAATCATGGCGACCACCGCGCCCGACAAATCACGCAAAGCAAGCCCAAAGGCATCTACAATACCATAGCTGATGCGCTCTGACTTGGTGATTTTGTTGTCGAGGAAAATGCCGAGCGGGGCGCTGCTATTTGGGTCGCTGGGGATTGCGCCCTTTAGCTCGACCGGTTGCCCATTTCGCAGCACGTTGATCACAATCGGTTTGCCAATTGCCTCGCGCACCTGTAGCGAAAGCGGCGTCGGGGCGCTGCCGCGACCTTGGGCCTCACTGGTGAGTTTGGTCACATCCACCCCATTCACCCGCTGAATGATGTCGTTGGCCTGCAAGCCAATGGTTTGGGCCGGGCTGTTGGCCTGCACTTGCGTAATCCGATATTCGATTTCGCTGGGGCGAGTCGCAAACAGCAAATAGGCGCTAAACACGATCAGGATGGCAGCCAAGAAATTCATGACCGGCCCGGCCAAAATGGTGATGAAACGCCAACGGGCCGATGCCATTGCAAACGCACGCGGATCGTTCATATTGTCTTCGACGCCTTCGCCATACAGCCGCACAAATGCGCCAAGCGGCAGCCAATTGAGGGTATAAATGGTTTCGCCACGCTTGAAAAGCGTCACAGCGCGGGGCGGAATGCCGAGGCCAAATTCTTCGACTTTGATGCCAGCTTTGCGGGCGGCCCAGAAATGACCTAACTCATGCACGATCATCAATGGCCCCAGCAACACAATAAATGTTGGGATGCCGACGGCAAGCGAGGAAAAGATATCCATATTTTTTGCTTATTTTACGGCTTATTCTGAGACCCTGTTGAAATTCAACATCTATTTGCCTGACTAATCTCAATCATATCCATTCAGAAATCGGCGCAAATCTTGGGACTTACGCGAAAATTTGATTTTCACCACAAAGCGCACAAAAAACTCGAAGATTTGCATTGGTAAACCTTTCTTTTCTTTGTGAACTTTGTGTTCTTTGTGGTGAAATATTTTAATGCGCGTAAGTCCTAATCTATTCATGTTGTCACGCTAAAATGCCACACGTGAGCGTTTCACCCATTTCCCAACTCGCCGATTTGCCATTGCCTCCCAAACCCGGCGGGTTGCCGTTTTTGCGTTCGTCTTTGCAATTTGCACGCGGGCCAATTGATTTTTTCGTCGGCATGTATCAAACCTATGGCCCAGCTTTTCGGCTACAAGCCTTCGATTTCAACCTGACGGTGATGCTGGGCGCAAAAGCCAATCGGGCGGTGCTGGTTGAGCACGCCGACAAACTCTCGGCCCGCGAAGGCTATTCGCTGCTGTTGGGGTTAATGGACGACGCGCTCTTGGTGTCGGATGGGGCGCGTCACGCCCGTCAGCGCCGCCTCATCCAGCCCGCATTCCACAGCCGCCGCATCGAGGGCTATTTCAACATCATGCGCGAGGTAACTTTGCGCCAAATGGCGACATGGCGCGACGGTGATGTGATTGACATTTACGACCAAGCGCGACGCATGACGCTCGATATTGTGGTGCGGGCCTTGCTCGGCATAGATATTCACGATCGGCTCGACAGCATGGCCGACACCATCACCCACACCTTCGATTATGTGACCCAGCCAGCCTCGCGCAAATTGTTCAAAATTGACTTGCCCTTTCACCCCTACGGGCGCAGCCTGCGGGCGCGGCGGCAGTTAGATGAAATGCTGTATGGCCTCATTCGAGAGAAACGCCAGCGCTTGAGCATGCTTGCCAGCCAAGGCCGCCCACCCGACGACGATGTGCTGAGTTGGATGATCGAGGCCAGCGACGACGGCGAAGGCGGCGACCAATCGCGCTTAAGCGACCAGTCCATCCGCGACCAATCGCTGCTGCTCATTTACGCCGGGCACGACACCTCAACCTGCTCAATTGCGTGGGCGCTGTATTTGCTCGCCAAGCACCCCGACGTGATGGCCCGCCTACGCGCCGAGCAAACGCAGGTGCTGAATGGGCGCGAATTGACAATGGCCGACCTCAAGGCCACGCCCTATTTAGACAGCGTGGTAGATGAAGTGCTGCGGCTTTATCCGGCGGTGTGGATTGGGATGCGCGGCGTGACGCAAGATTTTGAGTTTGACGGCAAACGCATTCCGGCTGGCTCGAAGGTAATGTATTCGCCCGGCGCGAGCCACCGCCTGCCCGATGTCTTTAAAAACCCAACCCAATTTGACCCGTCGCGCTTCTCGCCCGAAAACAAAGCCAATATTCCGCCTTTTGCCTATGTGCCATTTGGCGGCGGGGCACGCACCTGCATCGGCATGACCTTCGCCCAAATCGAGTTGCGCGTCATGTTGATCGAATTACTCTCGCGCTTCAATTTCGAGCTGCCCCGCGACCGCCGCATCCCCATGCACTACAACCCCACCTGTCTCTTATACACATCT
>JAHBAL020000331.1 GCA_018500105.2 Anaerolineae bacterium | reverse complement strand
TTCAGGCTGGGCCTCGGCGGGTTTATCATCCTTACTTAGCTCGGCTTCGAGATTGGGCAACAAGGCCCGCACATCAATGGCCTCGGCGATCTCGGCCAAATCTTGGCGCAATTCGCTCGCCACTTGGCGAATCTCACGAATCTCTTCTTCGACCGGCTCTAATTCTTGCCGCACTTGGGCCGCCAATACCAAATAATAATCGCGCAGTTTGCGTATGGTATTGCCAAATTGGCGAAAAAGCACAGGCAACCGTTCTGGCCCAAAGATGATCAGGGTCAGCATGGCAATTGCCAAAATTTCAAGCCCACCAAGATTAAACAACATGCGATCCTACTTTAGCGAAGCCTGCGCCTTTGCTACCGAGGCTTGGTTTTTGATAAATGAGGCCAGCACACCATTGATGAATTTCGGCGAATTATCGGCGCTATATTGCTTCGCCAATTCCACCGCCTCATTCACTGCTACCTTAAATGGCGTTTTTTGATACTCGATCTCGCACAAGGCTATACGCAAAATGGTGCGATCAATGGTGGGCAAATCGTTAATCGGGAATTGCGTGGCATATTGCAAGATCGTCTTATCGAGCGCGGCAATATGCGTGATGGCAGTGCTAATTAAGGCCGACGCATAGTGTCGCACCTCATCATCAATCTCCAAGGTCGGAAATTGATCGGCCAACGCCTCATCGAAATCGGCCACCGGGTCGGCCAAACGGCGGGTAAGCGCCTCGCCGCCGCGATGCCGGGTGGTTTCGACCTCATAAAGCACTTGCAATGCGATGATTCGCGCCGTTCGTCTTGATTTTGCTAAGCCAGACATTTGTTTTTAGTCGTCATTCAGTAGTCAGTTGTCAGTAGTCAGTAGTCAGATCAGACTTGTTTTGCCAGACACGTTGCACTTGCAACCTGCTCCTTGCCCCCTGCCACTTTATTAATTCGCACGCACGTCTTCAAAGGTAATATCCACTTGTGACACCGTAACGCCGGTCACTTCATGGATCGCCTGAGCGAGGTTGTGCCGAATTTGGGTCGCCAATGCCTGCAACGAATGCCCTGTATGCCCAATCACGTGCAATTTCAGTTGCGCCGTCGGCCCATGCTCGCCTTCGCTGAGGTTGGTTTCGATGCCGCTGCTGACACGCTTGAGCCATCCACCGCCCGCCTCAACCAAGCTGATCACACCCGGCGTGGCAAGCACCGTAATTCGAGCCACATCACGAACGATATCGGGAGAAATGGTCACTGTATTAAGCATTTTAGATTTTAGATTTTGGATTTTAGATTACTTAACTTACCTTACACACAAGATCCATATTTCACCACGAAGTGCACAAAGAACACAAAGAAAAGAAGGCTTTCGGATACAAATCTTTGAGTTCTTTGTGAACTTTGTGGTAAAAAATTTGAGCTTTGCGTAACATCAGTTGCTTAAATCTTAACCCTGCATCACCAAGCCGCCATCCACACTCAGCACTACGCCCGTAATGAATGCGGCTTCATCGCTCGCCAAAAAGGCGCTCGCGTAAGCCACTTCTTCGGGTTTGCCAAAGCGCCCGAGCGGCGTCATCTTCATCATACCTTGTTTTAAATCATCTGACAAGACATTGGTGAGATCGGTGGGAATATAGCCCGGCGCAACGCAGTTAACCGTAATATTGCGCCCGCCCAATTCTTTGGCCAGCGACTTGGTAAAACCGATCACGCCCGCCTTGGCGGCAGAATAATTGGTTTGCCCGCCCTGCCCCGACAAGCCCACCACCGACGTAATATTGACAATGCGCCCATACCGCGCCCGCATCATCACCTTCGACGCGGCTTTGCAGCAATTAAAAACGCTCTTCAAGTCGGTATTCATAATATGATCCCAATCCGCTTCGGGCATCATCATGAGTAAATTATCGCGGGTGGTTCCGGCGTTATTCACCAAAATATCGAGCTTGCCAAAAGCATCGGTGGCAGCCTTGATCAAGGCTTGGGCCTGATCCATTTTGCTCACATCGGCCTTAACCGCAACGGCTTTGCCACCGGCGGCGGTGATCACACCCACCACTTCGTTGGCGGCGGCTTCGCTGCTGTGGTAATTGACCACGACAGCGGCCCCACGAGCGGCAAAATCAATGGCAATGGCGCGGCCAATCCCGCGTGATGCCCCAGTCACAATGGCGACTCTGTTGGTTAGGTTCATGTTTTGCTCCAATAAAAATTAGCCAATCGCTTGCGTGCTCAACCCTTCTATATTTGTGCTGCGCTTAATCAGGTTGGATAGCACATCTTTTGGCCCAAGCTCAATAAAATTGCGCACCCCATTTGCCAGCATCAGTTGCACCGTTTCGGTCCAACGCACGGGCGAGGTCAGTTGTGCGCACAATTCGGCGCGAATATCGTCGGGATGTGAAATCGGCAAAACGCTGGTATTGGCGATGACCGGCACTTGGGCCACCCCAAACGGCGTTTGCGCGACCAATTGCGCAAATTCGGCGCTCACGCTCGCCATAAGTGGCGAATGGGCGGCGATGCTGACATTGAGTGGCAAGACGCGCTTGGCCCCGCGTGATTTTGCCAAAACGCCCGCCGCTGCAACCGCGTCTTTGCCGCCCGAAATGACAATTTGGCCGGGGCAATTGTCGTTGGCGACCACGACTGCCGGGCCGCTCACGCTGGCCGAGGCTTCGGCGCAAATGGCACTGAGGGTGGGCGAATCTAGCCCAAGCACAGCGGCCATGCTGCCCGGCTGCTGCTCGCCCGCCAATTTCATCAGCCGGCCACGCTCGCGCACCAATTTCACCCCATCTTCAAGGCTCAACGCACCGGCGGCACAAATGGCGCTAAATTCACCCAAGCTATGCCCGGCCACAAATTGCGGGGGCGGATAATCGCCCGACATCACCAATGCGGCATGAATGGCCAAACTGTGCGTCAAAATAGCGGGCTGGGTGTTAAAAGTATCGCCCAATTCGGCTTCGGGGCCAACCCAGCACAATTGCGAAAGCGAGAAACCGAGCACATCGTCGGCACGCTCGAAGGTGCCGCGCACAATGGGGCGAATTTGGGCTAACTCGCGCCCCATCCCCACAAATTGCGAGCCTTGCCCGGGAAAGACGTATGCAGTAGACACGGGTATTTAAATAGAGTGCATAACAAAAGGGGTGACCATGTAACGTGTCACCCCTTTATCATTGTCGCTAGCCAGTTTGACTATTCCTTCTTGTCGTCACCAGTGCTTACTTGTTGTCGTCACCAGTGCTTACTTGCACCACTTGGCGACCGCGATATGTGCCACATGCGGAGCACACTGTGTGTGGCAATGTCTTTTCGCCACAATTTGGGCATGTTACTAACGCCACCGGCTTGAGCGCGTCGTGTGCGCGGCGGCGGTGTGTTCGACCCACAGAAAATTTACGCTTTGGAAGCGGACCCATCTCTTATTACTCCTTAACCTTGTATGTATTAACAACCGTTTTTTCAAACGACTCAGAAAATTTAAGCCCATAATTTTAGCACGGCCTCAAAGTCTCGCTTTATTTGAAGTGATGCCATAAGGCTGTTCAAAAGTCGCCTCGTCATTCCCGCGAACGCGGGAATCCACAACCCCACTGACACAATTTTACGAGTTTGTTGCGTTTTTGCTTGCAACGT
>JAHBAL020000520.1 GCA_018500105.2 Anaerolineae bacterium | reverse complement strand
GGGGTGCTGGTTGGTGCATTAGGAATGGGCGTATTGGTGGGTGTTCGCACCACATCCGGCGAATTTTGGCCTGAGCTGGCGGCCACAGTGCCTTCCCCGATCGGCACCAAAGCCATGATTGTCAATGCTGCCCCCGCAGCAAAAAGCCCAAATTTTGAAATTGCTGTTTGCATCTTAAATCTCCTTGTGTCTACAATGTATTGGTATTTTGCGTTTTTCTGTTCTGTTCTTTTCGCTTTTAAGCAAGAAAGAATAATGAAGTCTTTTAAGTTTTCATTGCAAAGACATATGCAACATTATACCCATAGTTCATCTTGCTTAGAATCCGTCATTCGTCTCATTCTTTTGACTAACACAACAGCCCTGCTACGGCCTTACTAAGCAGTTAAAAATAGACCTAATTGCTCTCTGGGTGAAATCTTAAAACCTCTTGTTGAGTGCGTTGCGCTAAATGCGCTCATAAACCCAGCCCGCCGGTTGCCCATCTACATAGGGCATGACGCCGTGAAATTGACGCGGGTCAGCATCAAACACCAACGGCAGAAAATAGCGATCACCCGGCCACAAATTGAGCGCATCGGGCGTGAGCAAGGTGCTGACCGAAACCCATACCAACTCGCCCTCGTCGTTGCGGGTTTTGAGCGTGCCGGTCCAGTCGGTGATGAGATAAATGAAGCCCAACCAATCTTCGCCATATTTGCCAAAGCCCGGCCAACTGATCATGCCGCGCAAATGCAGCGCCGTAACCTCAATCCCAGCCTCCTCAAACAATTCGCGCTTCATGCCAGCCGTCATATGTTCGTGGCGGTCTAATTTGCCGCCCAACCCGTTATATTTGCCAAAATGGGCATCGTCGGGGCGGGTGTTGCGGTGAATGAGCAAAACGTTTTCACGGTCGGGGGTAACAATATAGCCAAGTGTGGCTAAGATGGGTGTGTAAGGCATAACGGGGCCTATTTTAATAACAACGGCAAGCGCAGTATTTGCCAAAACACCCCGCCAACTGCGCCTTGCAAGGTGGCTGATGCAGCCAATTGACCGTCGCGGTCAGAACCCCAGCAATACACGTCGTTGCTGGCCGCGCCTGCCGAGCTAAGCATACAGGTATGCCCGCCGCCGGTGTCAATAGCAAACGCATTTGTGCCGCTGCTAAAAATGGGCGCGACGCTTTGCGGCAAATTGGCGTTTTGCAGGTTGCCGCTCCCTAGTTGCCCATTGATATTGCGCCCCCAGCATACTGGCTGCCCGCCGTTTAAGATGGCGCAGGTGTGCGAACCGCAACGGGTGCTTTGCTCGTCGCAGCCGGTAAACCCGCCTGCGGCGATGGCGATGGCCCGCGTTGGCAAATTGACCCGAGCCGGTGTGCCGCGTGAGGCATTGCCGCCGTCGCCCAATTGCCCATCCCCATTACCACCCCAGCATTGCACATCGCCCGTATTGAGCAAGGCGCAAGTGTGATGCGCCCCCGCCTCAATTCCAATTGCCGTTGCGCTGAGGCCCATGACCAGTGTTGGGCTGTTGCGTGATTCGGTATCGCCCGTGCCGAGTTGCCCACTGCTATTGTTGCCCCAGCAGCGCACATTGCCATTGCTCAGCAAGGCGCAGCTATGCACCCCGCCACTGCTAATGGCCCGCACCTCGGTGCTGAGGCCAAGCGCATTGCTGGCGGCGTTGCTGTCGGTGTTGCCGCCATTGCCCAATTGCCCGCTGGCATTTGCGCCCCAACATTTCACGCCGCCGCCCAGCGTCAGGGCGCAGGTGTGTGCCCAGCCTGCCGCCACCGACACGAGGTCATTGCCCAACCCGCCCACCGCCACCGGGAAAGGCTGGTCAACCAGATTTGCGCCACCGGCTTGCCCGTTGTCATTTTTGCCCCAACAGCGCACCGTGCCATTGAGCAAAATGGCGCAGGTGTGCCCGCCGCCGCTGCTGATATACCGGGCGGCGTTGTTCAATTTCACTGGCTGTGGAATGGCGCGGCTGGTAAATGTGCCGTCGCCCAATTGCCCTTGCACGTTGTTGCCCCAACAATAGGCCACGCTGGCATAACTGAGCACGCAGGTGTGTAGCTCACCCAAGCTGATGTTGGCGATGCCACCGCCGAGGTCGAAGCCGTTCAGCCCTTGCACGGGCGTTGGTTTCACTTGGTAGGCGCTGGCCTGATAAACCAAATTGCCCCAGCACTTGATCGCCCCTGCCATAATGGCGCAACTGAGGGTTTTGCCCGCCGAAATGGCGGTGACATTGAGCGGCAAATTTTGCACATCAACCGGCGTGAGGCGGCGCAATACTGTGCCGTCGCCCAATTGTCCGCTTTCGTTTGCGCCCCAACATTTCACCCGCCCCGTTGCCAGCAGGGCGCAGGTGTGTGACACACCCGCTTCGATATCAATCACCTCATCTTCGATGCCTTGCACGGTGACAGGATTGGTGGCGCGATTGGTAGTGCCGTCGCCCAATTCGCCGCTGTTGTTGCTGCCCCAACATTTTGCTACGCCCGATTGCACCGCACAATAATGCTCGCCACCAGCGGCGATGGCGGTGACGTTTTGGCTGAGGCCGCTGATTTTGCGTGGGATCGGGTTGTCGTCGCCCCAACACATCACGCTGCCACTCAGGGTGAGCGCACACGCGCCATTGGTCGAAGCCGCCACGAGTTGGGCTGGCACTTTGCCTTGGCCTGTGCCAATGTCGGACACGAAAATGGCTTGGGCTGAGGCGGGTGTTTCGGCGGAGATGCCGAGTTGTTCGAGATTGTTGCTGCCCCAACAGCGCACCGCCCCATCTTGCATGACAGCGCAATTGTGGCTGTCGCCTGCGGCGATTTGGCTGACGTTGGCGATCAGCGTTTCGTGGGGTTGTGGGCGCGGCTGGGGCGGTTGGTAGCCGTTGCCTAGTTGATATTTGCGGTTATCGCCCCAGCATTTGACGCTGCCGGTGTTGAGCAGGGCGCAGGTGTGGCCTTCGCCAGCCACGACGCTACGCGCAAAGCCATTCAGGTCTTTGACCGACAACGCCGTATTGCGTTCGATGAGGGTGGGGCGCTCGTTGCGTGTGCCGTCGCCCAATTGCCCCAGCCCGTTGCCGCCCCAGCAGCGCACCGACCCGTCGTCGTAAACAGCGCAGGCGTGATTGCCACCCACCGACAGCGCCAAGGCTTTGGCGTTGGGTTGGTTTAGCACGGTAGGGGTGTAAGGGGCCAACGACGCGGGCGCGGCGATGGAAGGCTGAAAGGGCGCGAGGGCGGCGAAGGTAGCGGCAATGAATAAACCAAATTTTTTCATCGTCGCAAAGTAGTATAACCCGCGCTCAGCCCAATTGCCCCAAATCTAGCATCACCAAGGGCGTTTCCATTTCGGCGCGGTCAAACCCGCCATGATGACCGAGCAATTTGTTTTCGCGGTCTTTTTCATACCACCATACGGATTGACCGGGATGTGACAAAATGGTCAAATTGCCCACGCGGTCGAGAAAACGTTGTGAGATGACGGGGCCGAAATAGCCCTTTTGAATGAGGTCTTGGGTGGGGCACACCTCGGCGATGTCTGCCAGTGCATATTGCAAAATATGAGTTAGCTCGTCGAGCAAATGCGGCTGCACGTGTAAAAACACATCACGCGGCGAGCCTGCTGCCAAGATCGGCTGCCCGGCGTGGTTTTGGCGCAAATAGCGACTGATGTCGGGCAAATGCTGGTTGAGGTAATAGGTGTCTTCGGGCGGCGTGTCCAATTGCCCATGATCGGCGATCAGCATGAGCAAGGTTTTGTCGGCCTTGCCCGCCAAGCGGTTGACAAATTGATGCTCAAACGCCCACAAGAAGTGTTCGATTTGGGCCGCCACTTGGGGCGATGACGGGCCATAGTCGTGTGCCAGCGAGTCAATATCGGGGAAATAAAAGTAGAAATAGCGTCGTAACCCTTCGTTGGGTTTGCCTCGCAAGATGGCTTGGCGCAGGTTGGTGAGCACTTCGGGCAAGGTTTTGTAGCCGTGTATCGTCGCGCCATCAAATAAAGTATTGCTGTAGGTGCTGTGCATGATGGCGTTGGGCATGAAAACTTGCGCTTGCACACCGGCTTTGCTCAGCGTTTGGTAAAAGGTGTGGGTGGGGTAGAGGCGTTTTGGGTCAACATTGAGCTTTTGCAGCGTTTCGCGCCCGCGATCTTGGGCCAACGAGAATAACAGCGGCGCAATAATGGCATCTACCTCTGGCTCGTAATAAAACCATTCGTGCACGCCGCTTTGGGCTGGCGTTAGGCCCGTATTGAGCGTGGTGACATGCGCGGCGGTGGTGGATGGGAACATCGAGGTCAATTTTGAGACCACGCCTTGCCGTATCAGGCGCTGCATAAATGGGTGATCGGCGAATTGCTCGATAAAACGCCAACCGAAGGCATCAATGAAGCACAGCACGACTGTGTCGTAGTGGCGCGGCAAATTGCCAAACACATCGGCGGGCAATTGCGCCAGCCCCGCCGAATCGCCGGTGAGGGCGTGGGCAATCGTGCCGGGCAGGTTGGCAAAGCAATACGACTCGTAGAGCGGGCGCACGTTGTTTGCGCCGATGCCAGCGGCGTTGATGGCATGGATTGAAGCTTGATTGAGCATGGGTTGGTGTGTCCATTATCATGTATTGCGAAGTCGGTGCAAAGATGAAATTTGTGTTTTTGTGCCTTTTTTCGCGCATCCGCGCCCCAAAATTGCCAAAATTGTGGTAACCTTCAGCCGTTCTATGCACGTGCTCATTACAGGGATGAACGGCTTCGCAGGCACTGCCTTGTGCGAATTGCTGACCGCCGAAACACCATGGTCTTTAATTGGCGTATCACGCTCGGCCCCAGAGGGCGCAAGCCACGAGCGGGTGGCGTGGGCCAAACTCGATTTGGGCGATGCCGAAGGCGTGACGCGCCTGATGCAGCGTGAAAAGCCCGATGCCATTGTGCATTTGGCAGGGCAGGCGCATGTGCCGACCTCGTGGGCCGACCCTTGGGGCACATTCGAGATCAATGTGCGTTCGCAGTTGCATCTGTTTCAGGGTGTGCTGGCCGCCAAATTATCGCCGCGCATTTTGGTCATTACGTCGAATGAGATTTACGGCGCACCGCGAGACGCGCAAGAATTGCCATTCCGCGAGACGCGCTTGCCTTGCCCCAACAACCCGTATGCGGTGAGCAAAGTGGCGGCTGATGCGATGGCGCTGCAATATTATTGCAGCCACAAGCTCGATGTGCTGGTAGCGCGGCCCTTTAATCATACCGGCCCCAAGCAAAATGGGCGCTTTGTTGTGCCCGATTTTGCGCGGCAGGTGGCCGAGATCGAGGCGGGCAAACGCGAGCCGGTGATGCGAGTGGGCAATATGAGCGCCCAGCGTGATTACACCGATGTGCGTGACATTGCCCGCGCCTATTTGGCCTTGTTGCGACATGGCAAAAGCGGCGAAACCTACAACGTGTGCAGCGGCACGCCACGCTCGATTCAGTCTATCCTCGACCACATGCTGCAATTGTCTTCTGCCCAAATTCGCGTCGAGACCGACCCCAGCAAATTTCGCGTGGTGGATACGCCGATCAGCTATGGCGACAACAGCAAAATTCGTCAGGCCACCGGTTGGCAGCCGCAAATCCCCTTCGAGCAAACCATTGCCGACATTTTGAATGAATGGCGCGGGGAATTTTAGG
>JAHBAL020000558.1 GCA_018500105.2 Anaerolineae bacterium | reverse complement strand
GTCCATTTCGGGCCGAACATTTTGTTGAAAACGTATTGGCGTATCTTGATGCGCACAATATTGCCCACTGCCATGTGTTTGGCTATAGCCTTGGCGGGTTTGTGGCGCTGACCTTGGCGCAAACGCAGCCGCAGCGGGTGGGGCGCGTGGCAACGCTTGGCACAAAATTTGGCTGGTCGCCCGAAGCGGCCCGCAAAGAGGTGGCGATGCTCGACCCGCAAAAGATTTTGGCGAAAGTGCCCAAATTTGCCGATATGCTTGCCAAGCGCCATCGCAGTATGACATGGCAAGATATGTTGGCCCGCACTGCCGAAAGCATGATGTATTTTGGCGAAACGGGCGGTTTTGCGCCCGCACAAGCGGCGCAATTGTCGCACCCCGTGCGGGTGATGATCGGTGACCGCGACACAACTGCCGATCTTGTGGACAGCCTCGGCATTTATCGCGCTTTGCCCAATGGCGAATTTGAGGTATTGCCCCGCACCCCGCATCCATTTGAGAAAGTGCCGTTGGGGCGTTTGGCGGCCTCGCTGAGTGATTTTTTTAGCGCTTAACAGCCATTTTTGCTATCACTTTTGATTGAAGACGACAACCCGAAGCGATGCTACAATTTAGTTACTGTTTACACTCGTTCAAGCGAGAATATAAACAGATTTGTTGAAATTACAGGTTACTCTTACGTTAAACAGCAATAAACAAAGGTCAGACGCGCAGCAAGATAGGTAGCGAAAGCTATCTGTCTTGTTGCGCGTCTTGTTTGTTTTACAAGCATAAACGATAAACGATAAACGACAAACATGCAAGAAAAGAGACTTACTGACGATCTAGAAGTGTTGCTCACCGTATTGCCTTCGACGCTGGCGGAAGTATTGCGCCAACGTGGGCGGTTTACAGAACTAATCGAAATTGTGATGGACTTGGGGCGTGCGCCCGAAGCGCGTTATTCTGGCAGCAAAGACGAAGAGGTGTTGTTGCGGGATGACGAAGTGACGCAGGCCGAAATTGATTACGTCATTTCTCGGATCGGGCAGATTGACGACGACAACCGCGCTGGCATTACGCGCACCTTGCACCGTATTTCGGTCATCAAAAATCGGCGCGGGGTGGTGGTTGGCATCACTTGCCGCGTCGGTCGGGCAGTATATGGCACGCTCGAAATCATCAAAGATATCATCACCAATGGCAAAAGTATTTTGCTGCTGGGGCGGCCCGGTGTGGGCAAAACCACCATGCTGCGCGAGGCGGCGCGGGTGCTGGCCGACAGCAGTCGCGTGGTAATTGTGGATACGTCGAATGAAATTGGCGGCGACGGCGATATTTCGCATCCGGCGGTGGGTCGAGCGCGGCGGATGCAGGTTGCCACGCCCAGCCGTCAGCACGAAGTGATGATCGAAGCGGTTGAGAATCACAATCCGCAAGTGATTGTCATTGACGAAATTGGCCGCGCTGCCGAGGCCGAAGCCGCCCGCACGATCGCCGAGCGCGGGGTGCAGTTGGTTGGCACAGCGCATGGCAAAACGCTCGAAAATCTGATGTCGAACCCGACCTTGAGTGACTTGATTGGCGGGATCGAAAGCGTGACGTTGTCGGATGACGAAGCGCGGCGACGGCATACTCAAAAGACGGTGCTGGAGCGTCGCGCCCCCCCCACGTTTGAGGTGTTGATCGAGATTCAAGAGCGGGCCAAATTGCTGGTGCATCACAATGTGGCCGAGGCGGTTGATCATATTTTGCGTGGGCGAATCCCGCCCAGCGAGTTGCGCTATTTTGGCGAAGATGGACAATTGCGGATTGAAAAGACCAAGGTGGCGTTGCCAATTGACGAGCGCGGTCGCCAGATCGAGCGCGGCTCGGAGCGTGGCGGTATGCGCGGCGGGGCGCGTGGCGAGCCGCGTAATGGGCGCGATCATGAGCGTGAATATGGTTTTGAGGAGAACGGCAGCAATGGCGTATCGCATCATGGCAGCGCAAGCAACGGCCACGCCAATGGCGAGCATGGGCGAGCGATCGAAGACCCATTGACCCAGCCCGAAATTGGTGAGGCCGCGAGTGCGTTGTCAAAATTCCCGACGCGCTTGATGCAAATTTTTGCCTTTGGCTTGCCGCGTAACCGCATGTTACAGGCCATTCGACAATTGGGTATTCCGGCACAATTGGTGGACAGCGCCGAAGACGCAGATGTGTTGATTACGTCGAAGTCTTATTACCGCCAGCGCCCGCGTGCCATCACCGACGCTGAGCATCGCAATATCCCGATTTATGTGTTGCGCTCTAATTCTGAGTTGCAAATGGAGACGGTTCTGGGCGGCTTGTTCAATTTGAGTGAAGCCGAAGAAACCCCGCTCGATACCGCCATCAGCGACGTCGAAGCCGCCATCCAGCGCGTCTTGGCTGGTGAGCGCTCGGTTGATCTGCGCCCGCAAAACCAATTTGTGCGCCGCAAACAACACGAACTCGCCCGCGCTGCTAACCTCACCTCGCATTCCTACGGCAAAGAACCCTACCGGCGGGTGCGCGTTTTCCGCGATTAGGTTAGTTGAGAGTTGAGAGTTGAGAGTTGAGAGTCGTTTGTGTCCTCTCAACTCTCAACTCTCAACTCTCAACTCTCAACTCCCATGTCCATTGACGTTCGTTGGCTAAAGCCACAGATTGAGCGGGTGACCGAAATGACGGTTGCGGCGCGGGCACAGCGGGTGCAGTCGCTGGCGGGTTTGACGCGCTTTTTCGCGGCTGAATTTGATGCGCAGGCGTGGCAGGCGAGGCTAGAGGCGGCGTTGGCTGCCGATGCCAAGTTGAGTGTGGCCCAATTTTCGCCTGATGAAGTTGCCAATGCGCATTATGGTTTTGGCAATGAACCGGCTCATTATGCGTTGCTGTGTTCGGATGGCTCGCAAATTTTGCCAGACCGACACAAGCCGGCATTGTTTGGTCTCATTCATGTGGCGTGCGTCAGCTTTGTGTATGGCGTAACGCCAACGCCTGCGCTCGATGCCGCGCTGGCGTTTTGTGATCAACGTGAGGTGCGTTTGTTGGGCGAAGATGCGCTGTATGACGCCGATGGCGAACTAAAACCGACCGGTGAAATTAGCACCGAGCGCGATTTGCTCGAAATCGAGGTTTTGGCGGCGCGTGCGCAGGCGTTCCACAAGGCTGGCTTGCGGGTGATTGCTTTGGCCGATGGCGCGATTATGCCGTTTTCGTTGCTAAGCGAGCGGATGCCTGAAAAAGTAGCGCTTGAACAAGCCAAGCGTATTGGCACGGCGCTCGATCAATTGCGCGAGTGCGGGGCCATTATTGCGGGCTATATTGATCGGCCCAATAGCAACGCTTTGCTTAAAGCCATCGCCTTGGGCATGGGCACACCGCTCAAGATGGCGGGGCGGGGCAGCGCCGAGTGGGCAGGGGTGTTTGATCGCCAATTGATCGAGATGGTATTGCCCCCGTCGCGGCGCACGGCGTTGTTCAATCCAAATTGGCAAAGCATCGGGGCGCAGCGCCTCGATTATGCGGGTCATGGGATGCGATGCTGTTATGCAAATATGGCAATGGATGCCACCGCCGAAATCGTGCGGATTGAAATGCCGACTTGGTGCGCCGATGAGATTGCGACGGTGTTGGCGGTGGCGCAGCGGCACAGTCGCATGGGCAACGGCTACCCATTTTGCCTAAAAGCCGCCCACGAAAACGCCGTTATCACCAAAGATGATCAAGGCGAAGTTGAATATGCGCTTTTGCACGCCCTGACACAGCGCGGCTTAATTTCGTTGACCTCGGCCAAGCAATCGGCAAAAGACCTTCGGTAGCATAATTGCAATAAAAAGAATGCCTTGTATAATCCTTGCAATCATTCTAATTGTTTTCAAATTAAATTCTTATGCTATACACACTTATCCAAGGCACTTTTCATGTGGTTGGTTACTCACCAGATGGTGATTCGATGATGTTTAGGGCGGCTAATGCGGCGCTGTGGGACAAAATTGATACCGAGAACCGTGACTCATTTAACGACAAATTGAAGGCCGAAGGCGGCGCAATGCAGTTGCGACTGCAAGGCATAGACGCGCTAGAGACCCATTACACTGCCGAGCCGATTACGGTTCCGCCTGATTTAAAGCTAAAAGAACGCCCAGATATTGTTAAACCCGTGCCGAGTGGCTACAAACAGCCGGTTGAAATTGGCAAACAAGCTACGGAGGCGTTTATGCGCTTTGTCGGGGTGCAAAAGAGCCAATGGAAAACATTTGGCAAAAATACTTGGCTAGAGAAAGTGAGCCAAGGGCAACAAGATGGCAAAGATGTTTGGCTGACGAAAAAACAAACTGAAAATTTGCCGGGTTATATCATCGCCAGCGAAACAGAGCGTAATGGGCGGCCTTTGGCGTGGGTATTTGCTGGCACGCCCACGTTGCCAGATGGCAGTGGCGTGACCAAAGACCAACTTGCAGCCTTGCTCGACCGAAGCGTGAATTATCATTTGCTCAAATTGGGGTTGGTTTACCCCTATTTCTTCATGACTTTGCCTGGTAAGCTGCGCGATAAGTTGCTAGAAGCAGTTAAGCAAGCTCAAACCGCCGCTAAAAAACCGGGCAAGCCACCTGCTGGTTTGACCAAAGTGCCGAATGTTTGGGTGAATGATCAAACCCTGCAAGGCACAAAAATTAGCACATTTAAACAGATCACCGATGAAATGGAGATTTGTCCGTATCTTTTTCGTAAATTAATTAAAAGCCATTATGCAAAAGATATGAATGATTATATGGAGGCATTGCGGGCGGGCACGCCTTTTGCGTGCACACCGAACCCCGACAATATTAATTTCACCCGCTTTTTCACCGACGGTAATCCTTGGGTGTTTGTCGTAAGCGATCAGGATTTTGTGCGACTTGATGATGTGGTGACCATTCAAGACGGTGTTTTAAAAATGTCGCATCCGATTTCTGAGATCGTATTCTTGTCTTAATCGTTAAAAATCGCCCTAAAACAAAACACCCCTGCGAGCAAGTCTCGCAGGGGTGTTTTGTTTGTTAAACAAAAATTTTAGCTTACAGGTTCGAAATGATGGCGCTGGCGAATTCGCTGCACTTCACTTCCTTCGAGCCTTCCATCATGCGGGCGAAGTCGTAGGTCACGACTTTTTGGCCGATGGTCTTGTCGAGGGCGCTCAAAATTGCGTCAGCGGCTTCGGTCCAGCCCATGTAGCGCAACATCATTTCGCCGCTCAAGATCACCGAACCCGGGTTAACCTTGTCGAGGTTGGCATACTTGGGCGCGGTGCCGTGGGTGGCCTCGAAGATGGCGTGGCCCGACACATAGTTGATATTTGCACCCGGCGCAATGCCGATACCACCGATTTGGGCGGCGAGGGCGTCGCTCAAATAGTCGCCGTTTAGGTTGGGGGTGGCGATGACGCTGAATTCGTCGGGGCGGGTGAGCACTTGCTGCAAGGTGATGTCGGCGATGCTGTCCTTGACCATCAACTTCTTCTTCCACTTGCCGCCGCCATGCGTTGGCATCAACTTGAGCGCGGTTTCGACTTCGGCGCGGATCTCGGCTTGTTGGGCCTCGGTCATCATGTCGTAGCCGGGTCAATGGCCTTGGCGTTGTCTTCGACGCTGAGGGTTGGCTTGCGGTCAACATTGTCAATGATCCAGCTTTCGCGTTGGGTAACGATGGCGTCGCGGTATTCGCGTTGGGCCAACGCATAGCCCCAATCGCGGAATGCGCCTTCGGTGAACTTCATGATGTTGCCCTTGTGAACCAAGGTCACGCTCTTCAGGCCGAAGCGCAGCGCATAGTCAATGGCGCTGCGAATGAGGCGATCTGAACCCGGCTCGGAGATTGGCTTGATGCCAACGCCGACTTGGCCGATGTGATCAGCGCCAAAGCGCACTTTCTTAAATTCTTTGGGCATGTTGGCCTTCAAAAATTCGAGCAACATCACGGCTTGTTCGCTGCCAGCTTCAAAGTCAATCCCGGCATAAATGTCTTCGGTGTTTTCGCGGAAAATCACCATGTCCACTTTTTCGGGGGCCTTGACTGGGCTGGGCACGCCGGTGAAATACTTGACCGGGCGCACACAGGCATACAGGTCGAGCAATTGGCGCAATGCCACATTCAACGAACGAATGCCCTTGCCGACTGGGGTGGTCAATGGGCCTTTGATGCCGACCAAATATTCTTGGAAGACGTCAATGGTTTCTTGTGGCAACCAATCTTGATAGGTGCGGAATGATTCTTCACCCGCTTGCACCTTCATCCAGTGAATCTTGCGCTCACCGTTATAGCACTTTTCGACTGCGGCATCGAACACGCGCACGCTGGCGCGCCAAATATCGGGGCCGGTGCCGTCGCCTTCAATGAAAGGCAAAACCGGGTTGTTGGGCACATTAAGAACACCGTTCGCACCCATCGTAATTTTTGCGCCACCTGCTGGCACAGACGTAGTTTTGTAAGACATTTTTTCTTAAGCCTCTATCTTGAATGAAATTTTAGCGACCCCAATTCTAACTTACTTTTTGTAAATTTCATAACCGAAAATGCAACTTCACCGCATAAAATACCGCATCTGGCGAGATATACGAGATATAAAATTGTTTCGTTTTGTGCCTGAAATTGCGATTTAGCCGCAGGGTATACAATCTACCTTATGCAATTCGATCTTCTCATTAAGGGCGGGACCGTTATTGACCCTGCCAACCGAATTAACGATAAGCGTGATGTGGCGATTAAGCGCAATCGCATTGCGGCGGTGGCGACCGATATCCCGGCCAGCGCCGCAGCGCGTGTGATTGATGCCAACGGGCAATATGTGACGCCGGGCTTGATTGACCTGCACACGCATGTGTATTATGGTGCGACATTTTGGGGCATCAACCCCGACCCAGTGGCGGCGCGGAGTGGGGTGACCACTTGGCTCGATGTTGGCTCGGCGGGGGCGTATAACTGGCCCGGTTTTCGCCGTTTTGTCATCCAGAATGCGCAATCTCGTATTTATGGCTTGCTCAACATTTCGACTATCGGCCTGACCGCCCCAACATGGGAACTGGCGAATTTGAATTACTGTGATGTGGAGATGGCCTGCAAAATGGTGGATTTGCACCGCGATTTGTTGATTGGCATTAAGGCGCGGGTGGATAGCAGCACGACCGGCCACGCAATGGGTGCTGGCACAGGTGTTGCTGGGTTGCAACGTGCTCGCGCTGCCGCCGACCGGCTTGGCTTGCCGGTCATGGTGCATATTGCGGCGGGGCCGCCCAGCCTAGCCGAAATTTTGCCGATCATGCGGCCCGGCGATATTGTCACCCATTGTTGCACAGGCCGCGATAACCGGCTGGTGACCGAGGCGGGCAAAATGCGTGAAATGGTGCGTTTGTCACGCGAGGAAGGGCTGATTTTCGATGTCGGGCATGGTGCGGGGTCGTTTTCGTTTGCATCTGCCGAGCAAATGTTGGCCGATGGCTTTATCCCCGATGTCATCTCGACCGATATTCACCAGCTTGCCATCAACGGGCCGTGCTTCGACATGCCCACCACGCTGAGCAAATTTATGGCGTTGGGCATGAGTTTGTATGATGTGATCGAGCGGGCGAGTTTTCGCCCAGCGCAGGTGATGGGTGTGGCCGACGAAATTGGCACGCTCAAGCCCGGCGCGTTGGCCGATGTGGCGGTATTTAAGCTGGCAGATGGCGACTTTCCGCTGTATGACATTGACATGATTCCGCGCACGGCCAAGCAATTGCTGGTAAACACACAAACCATTTTGAATGGCCGCCTGATGCAACGCACCTGTGACGAGCCGATGATGCCTTGGATTGAGCTTGATGAAGGCCAACGGGCTTTGGTCAGTCGCGGGCATACGCCGCAGGCCATGTGCGCGTGTTGCTAAGCGTTTAAGGCTGTTCAAAAGTCAGCATAGCGCTCAATACGTCATCTCCGCGAACGCGGAGATCCATAACATTGCAAGCAAAAACACAACAAACTCGTAAAATTGTGTCAGTGGGGTTATGGATTCCCGCGTTCGCGGGAATGACGAGGCGACTTTTGAACAGCCTTGCAAGGCTGTTCAAAAGTCGAAAACCTTCTTCTGTAAAAAAAGCCCGATAGGGCTTCGCTACTAAGGGCGGCGGGTTTACCCCCGCCCATCGTTGCTC
>JAHBAL020000140.1 GCA_018500105.2 Anaerolineae bacterium | reverse complement strand
CTTCGGCTTTAAAACTTGCACTAAATTGTTTCTTCATTCCTTCATTTTATGTTCCTATCTTTTCATGTCTTTTCTGTCTAGTTTTTGGGGTCCACTATATACAGCCCTTTCGCTTGCAAAACATCTAAATCTTTCAGCACTGTGCTACGCTGAACGCCTAGCCGACGCGCCAATTCAGCTTGCGTAATACTAGCGGGGCGACACGCCCGCACAATTGATACGAGTTGATGTAAACGATCATCCTTATCTTGTTTATTTCCAAACATAAAAGCACCTCGGTTAAAAGTGCCCTTACATATAAAGACCCTATGTTGCCAATACGGCAACAGTGCGCAAATAATTAGTGATGCAGCAGAGCGTTAATCGCTAATGCTGCCCTTAAACGCCAAAGACTCCCATTGTGGGATTGAAAAATCTGAAAATAAATACGATAATACCGATTGACTGTCAACTTAGCACTTGCCCCCTCCCATGACCTACCTCGACCTCACCCACCCCGTGCTGGCGCACATGCCCGCCTACCCCGGCGACCCGCTGCCCGAAATTCGCTGCATCGCCGAGATCGAGACCGACGGCTTCACCGACCATCAAATCACCAGCGGCATGCACATCGGCACACACATGGACGCACCGCTCCACATGCTGGCAGGCGGGGCGCGGGTGACCGAGCTAGAAGTTGCGCATTTTTTCGGGCGCGGCGTGCTGCTCACTGCCAAAGACCGCGCCCTGATTGATGTGGATGTGCTAGACGGGGTGCAATTGCAACACGGCGACATCGTCCTTATTAATACGGGCTTCCATCATCAATTTTGGCAACCCGCCTATTACGCCAATTACCCCGAACTCAGCCCCGCGCTTGCCGAAGCATTGGTGACAGCGGGTGTCAGTATGCTTGGATTAGACACACCCAGCCCCGACCGAGCGCCCTTCGCCATCCACAAAATCTTGCTGCGCAAACCCGTCCTCATCATCGAGAACCTGACCAACCTCGACGCGCTCGCGGCAACACTCGACGGCCCAACTGGCTTCGATATCGTGGCCTTGCCCGCCAAATTCCACACCGATGCCGCCCCCATTCGGGTGGTCGCCGTGGGCAGAGCCATGAGCCGTGGGCAGAGCCGTGAGCCGTGAGCCGTGAGCTTTGGGCGATAGCAAGTGATAAACATAGACATAGCGGGTTACGCCTCATCCAACATCATCAAACCCTTAAAGCTCAAGGCTCATGGCTCATGGCTCACGGCTTTGCCCACGTCTCACGGCTCACACGCCCGCGTATAATTGACACGCTATGTCAAAAGCCGAAACACTCGCCCAAAAATTGAGCGACGAGGGCACACGCACCCTCGCCTTCTTATCAAACCTCGCGCCCGATATATGGGGCAAACGCTGTCATGGTGAAAGCTCAGACTGGACCGTGCGCGACGTGGTCGAGCACATGATCTTGTCGGAAGAAGGGCTACGCTCGCAATTTCGCCAAGTGTCTGAAGGCGGCACAGGTGCGCCCGAAGGCTTCGACATTGACCGCTTCAACGCCAGCCGCCGAGGTAAATTGGCGGATCTGAGCCGCGAGCAGCTTTTCGAGCGCTATACATTCTCGCGCAGCCGCACCGCCGATTTTGCGCGTAGCCTCAGCGATGCCCAACTCGCCCTCGTGGGTCGCCATCCGGCAATGGGCATGTGTGCCCTCGAAGACATGCTCAAAATGATGTATTTGCATCACACCATGCACGTCAAAGAAATTAAGCGAGTGATTTAGAAGGATGAAGGATGAAGGATGAAGGATGATTTTTGTCATCCTTCATCCTTCATCCTTCATCCTTTCATTTTTTTATAAGGATTTAATAAAACATGAACACAGCAGAATGCCCAGAATGCGCGGGCGACGTTACATTTAAAGGCCAAGTCGTGCTACACGAATTGGTGCGTTGCGCCGACTGCGGCGCCGAGCTTGAAGTGGTCAAACTCGACCCGCTCACGCTCGAACTTGCCCCCACCGAAGAAGAGGATTGGGGAGAGTAGCGAGCATTTTAGATTTTGGATTTTAGACTGACAAATCCAAAATCCAAAATCTAAAATCTAAAATCCAATGAAAGTAGCTCTTATTTGCAGCTTAGTGCGCCCCGAAGAGAAATTGCTCATCGAAGCATTTCAAAAACGCGATATTCCGGTCGAAACTTTTGACGATCGCCAATTGGTATTTAACCTCGAAGACCTGTCGTTTTGGAAGCAATACGATGTGGTGGTTGAGCGATGTGTCTCGCAAAGCCGCGCCCAATATGTGCAGCGCATCATGCGCTTGGCCGGAGTGCGCACCGTCAACAATTACGAGGTGATCGAAAACTGCGGCGACAAATTCATCACCAGCCAGCTTTTGTTCCAAAACGGCGTGCCCAGTGCGCCCGTCATGATGGCCTTTACGCCCGAATCGGCGCTCAAGGCGATTGAGGAAATGGGTTACCCGTGCGTGCTAAAACCCGTCATCGGCTCGTGGGGGCGCGGCGTGGTGCGTGTCAATGACCGCGATGCCGCTGAGGCAGTGGTGAACCTGCGTGACGAGTTGGGCGGCTATCAGCAGCACATCTATTACATTCAGCCGCTGGTGAAAAAGCCGGGCCGCGATATTCGCTCCTTCGTCATCGGCGACCGCACCGTCGCCGCCATTTATCGCACCTCGGCCCACTGGATCACCAACACCCACTTGGGTGGCAAAGCCAGCAATTGCCCAGTCACGCCCGAACTCGACCACATCTCGGTTGGCGCGGCCAAGGCAGTCGGTGGCGGCATTGTGGCCGTAGACCTATTCGAAGACCCCGAACGCGGCCTCATCGTCAACGAAGTTAATCACACGATGGAGTTCCGCAACAGCGTCCCCGCAACCGGCGTAGACATCCCCGGCCTCATGGTCGAGTGGATTGTTGGCAAGTAGTTGATAGTGGATAGTGATAGTGGATAGTTGATTCTTAACTATCCACTATCACTATCCACTATCAACTCATCTGCGGACTTCCCGATACTCGCCATCAACGACGTTATTGCCATTGCTGGTTTGGGTGCTGGCATTGCTGTCATACTTCGACACCAAGCTCTGCGGAACCATTCGGATAAACATTTCTAGCCCCAAGATGATTGCGCCGATGTCATCCATTTGCCCCAACCCCGGAATAAGATCGGGGATGAAATCCATTGGGAAAATGACATAAAGCAGCGGCAAAAACGGGATGAGTTTGAGCAGCCCCGGCACTTGCGGGTCTTTCACCAATTTAATTGCCAAACGAAGACGGTCATAGAGTTTTGCGAGTAAGCCCATTTAAAATTTTCCTCCGAGATTATTTACTAGAAAGTGGAAAGTGCAAAGTGCAAAGTGCAAAGTAGAAAGTAGAAAGTAGAAAGTAGAAAGTAGAAAGTAAACCTTATTCTACTCGTTACTCGTTACTCATTACTCATTACTTATTACTTTGCTTTGCACTTTGCACTTTGCACTTTGCACTTCCCACTTTCCACTTTTTTGTTCGTTTAACCTATACGTAATTGTGCCTCATTTTGTTGCAAAGGCATGACAGCAAACTGATGATAGGCTGACACTTTTCTTTGGTAACATTCGCCCAAGTGCAATCAATCGCGTTTTACCTACCGCAATACCACCCCATCCCCGAAAATGACGCATGGTGGGGCAAAGGCTTTACCGAATGGACCAATGTCACCCGCGCCAAACCTTGGTTTCGCGGGCATTATCAGCCGCATCTACCCGCCGACCTCGGCTTTTATGACCTGCGTTTGCCCGAAGCGCGGCAAGCCCAAGCCGAATTGGCCCAAGCCTATGGCCTCGGCGGGTTTTGCTACTACCATTATTGGTTTCACGGGCGGCGTTTGATCGAGCGTCCGTTTAATGAGGTGCTGGCCAGTGGGCAGCCCAATTTCCCATTTTGCCTGTGCTGGGCCAACGAAAACTGGGCACGCACCTGGGACGGGCTAGACAAGCAAGTGCTGATGCAGCAAAACTACTCGCCCGAAGACGATCTGGCCCACATTCGCTGGCTGGCCCACGCCTTCCGCGACCCGCGCTACATTCGGGTGCAGGGCAAGCCGCTGTTTTTGGTCTACCGCGCCGCCAACCTGCCCAATCCCAAACACACCACCGAGGTCTGGCGCGCAGAGGCGCTGCGGCTGGGGCTGGGCGAATTGTTTTTGTGCAAGGTCGAAAGCCTCGCCCATGATCGCGGCCACCCTGCCGAGCAAGGCTTCGATGCCGCCGTCGAGTTTCAGCCCGACATCAGCAACATTACCACCCGCTGGCAGCGCCGCCGCTGGTTTATCAACCAAAAATTGGGGCTGGCAAACGGGGCGTTGATTTACGACTATAAAGACATGGTCGAAAAATCGCTGGCGCAACCGTTGCTGCCCTATCGCTTCCCGTGCATCACCCCCATGTGGGACAACTCGGCGCGGCGCAAGTCGGGGGCCTTCATCGCCCACCATGCTACCCCTACCCTGTATGAGCACTGGTTACGGGGCACGGTGAACAAGATCAAAACAGCGCAGGCCGAACCCTTGCTCTTTATCAATGCGTGGAACGAATGGGCTGAGGGCAACCATTTGGAGCCGTGCCAACGCTGGGGCCACGCCTACCTACAGGCCACCAAACGCGGGCTGGAGGGCTAAGATCATGCCAGTGCGCCATATTGCAATCGTCATTCTCAACTGGAACGGGCTAGACGACACCCTGCGCTGTCTCGGCTCGCTTGCCCACCTGAATTTGCCAGATGGGGTGACGGCGCACATTTTGCTCATTGACAATGGCTCGGACACCGACCCCAGCGACGCCATTCGTCAGCAATTTCCGCACGTGCAGATGACCCGCAACGCACAAAATTTGGGGTTTGCAGGCGGCTGCAATGTGGGCATGCGCATGGCGATGGCAGCGGGCGCAGATGCGGTGCTGCTGCTCAACAACGACACCGTTGTATCGCCCGATTTTTTGGCGCAATTGCTCAGCGCCACTCAGGGGTTGCCCCAGCCCGTCATCGCCGCGCCGATTATTTACGACATGCAACAGCGCGACCAAGTGACCTTTGCGGGCGGCAACATTGATTTTGGGCGCGGTAAATTTGGGCATCAAACCGATATTCAGAAATTGGGTTTCTTAAAGAAACCCAATTTCTCCCAAGCGACCTCGGCGGTTTCGCCGCATGACTACGTGACCGGCTGCGCCATGCTCATCCCCCGCGCGGTCATCGAGCGCATCGGCTTACTCGAGGTCGCCTTTTTCGCCTATTGCGAAGATGTTGAATATTGTGTGCGGGCGCAGCGGCACGGCATCGCTAGTGTGGTGGTGCACAACAGCCACATTTGGCACGACGAATCATCCAGCACCCGTCGCGGCCTAAATGCGGGCAGTCACAGCCCGCTCAAACACTACTTGCTCATCCGCAACCAAATTCGCGTGGTCAAACAATATGCGCCCACGCTGGCAAAATGGCGCTATTTCGGCGTTCATCTGCCCTTGCGCGCCGCCTATTACAGCATTGGGTTCATCGTGCGGCGGCGCTGGGCCAAAATGCGGGCGTTTTGGCAGGGGGTCGGCGCGGGGTTAGGGG
>JAHBAL020000158.1 GCA_018500105.2 Anaerolineae bacterium | reverse complement strand
GTGCGGCATCATGTCACCATGCCCGGCAAAAGCCAGTCTAACCTCATTTGGGGTTACCCTAGTTTGCCGCGCAGTCATCCCGATTGGACCGCGTGTGCACTGATGAATAGCATTTTGGGTCAATTTGGCATGTATGGGCGCATGGGCGAAAGTGTGCGCAAAGAAGAGGGCTTGGTCTATTACATCGGTAGCAGCTTCGACGGCGGCCCCGGCCCCGGCGCATGGCATTGCTACGCCGGAACCAACCCGAACACAGTGGATCGTGTGCTCGAAATCTCACGCGCCGAGGTCAAACGGATACAAGACCGCAAAGTGAAACCGATTGAGTTGGAGGACAACCAACTCTATTTCACCGGCTCGCTGCCGCTGGGGCTAGAGACGAACGAGGGCATCGCGGGGCAAATTGTCAACCAAGTGCGCTATAACTTGGGGCTAGATTATTTGCTCAATTACACCGAGCGCATCAATGCCATTACCGCTGATGATATTCAGCGCGTGGCCCGCACATGGCTCGATGCGAATAATTTTGTCGTGATCTCGGCGGGGGCGTAACGTGCGTCCATTGATCGGCCTTGTTCTCATTGTGGCGCTCACCTTGTTGGCCGCGTTGGCACAGGCCGCCAGCGGGCAAGTGTGGGCCAGCTATGCCAACTACCGCAGCCCGTATCTTGCGGCCTTGCCCCAAGATACGCCAGAGCCGGCGCTCACATCGCGGGTGATTGTGGTGCTGGTGCGCGGGCTACGCGCCGATCAATCACGCAATATTGCCAGCCTAAACCGTTTGCGCGAACGCGACAACAGCGCCGACATTACGCTCGAACTCGACCCGCCGCTGTGGCGGCTGCCTTTGCTCATGACCCTGTTTAGCGGGGCCAATGCCGAAACACACGGCGCGATCGCCGGACAAGGGCTTCACACAAATCTTGGCGCAAACACCATTTTTCTTGAGCTGCAAAAACGCGATAAATTTTCATCGGTGGTAGGCAGCGACACGTGGGACAGATTATTTGGCAGCACGCTCAGCCTTGAATATGCCATGACCGACGAACAAGCCACGCAAGCGGCGATTGGCATTCTCAATGATCCCGTGCTAAAGGCAAGTTTCGTCGGCATCGAATTGAATGTAAATGCAACCAGCGACACGACCAATATCGCGCCACAGGCCAGTAATATTGACGCCAGCCTAACGCGCTTGCTCGCCGCACTCGACCTGAGCAAAGAAACGCTGATCGTGGTGTCAGATCGCGGCACACTAAGCACCAGTTTTCGCAGCACGCCGCCCACCGAAGCCGACGAAATTGCTGCCAGTCGTGTGCCCTTAATCATGACCGGCGCGGGCATTCGCTCGGTGCGGGCAGCGGTCAAAGCCCAAGCTTTTGCACCGACGCTCGCCATTTTGCTCGGCGTGCCCATTCCCATCCACGCCCAAAGTGTGCCCATTTTGCCGGCGCTACAATTGTCGGGTCGGGGCCTAAGCGAAAATGCCGACCATTCAGCCGCGCAAATTACCACATTTTACGAAAACTGGGCGACAGCCATTCAACAGCCACGCTTTGCCGCCGAGCTATATCAAAGCCAGCGAGCAAGGTTGCGCGAGGGAGGCGATGCGCGGCTATTGCAAAATTTTGAGGTCGAATTGAATTATCGCCGCCAAACGGCCCTCAATACCCGTTTGCGGAACGATATGATAATGCGCTTGCCGTTACTAGCTGGGGCAATTTTGTGCGCCATTGGGTTTATAGGGTTGCTCATTAGTCAACGAATTTGGTGGCCCTTTTTCGGCGTGCTGGTTTATGCGGCCTTGTGGAGCGTTATCTTTTTTTATGGACGGCAAGATCGCCTCTCGTTTAGCATGTTCCCCGATGCCGAGCCTTTCTCATACCTCGCTCGCGTTGGGCGCGATAATATAAGTATTGTGCTGTTTGTCGGGCTATTGGTAGCCCTGATGACGGCGCGAAACACACAACAAGCACTCTTTGCCGTCACTGACGTCTTATCGAGCCTAGCCTTAATTGTATTGGCGCAAACATTAGTGGTGGTTTGGTTTATTTGGCAATGGAATTACACCTTTACCCATTTTTTGCCCGACAGCCGCGCATTAATGTTGGTGCTGATTGCATTAACCCAAATTTCGTCGTTGCTGCAACCCATCGCTGGGGTCAATGTGCCGGTGCCGTTGGCATTGGGCGCACTTGCCCTATTGTTGTCGTTGGGGCTAAAACGCGAGCCAAGACCGTTGTATTAAATTGTCAAATTTTTGTCTAATACCAATAGCTTAATCAAGCTGGAATAAACCAAGTGCATAAATTGTCACGTCACCCCGAAGCGCAGCGAGGGTCTTTGCAGAAAATCGGCCCGGCGATTAAATTTCTGCAAGATTCCTCCTCGTAGCTTACCCTGAGCTTGTCGAAGGGTCGGAATGACGCATAAAGTATATAAAATCAAAATCCATCTTGAGCATGCGGTTGGTATTATGCGTAAGTAGTTGCCTAAAATCTAAAATCTAAAATCCAAATGGACATTCAACTTTCCCACCGCGAACGCAAATCCGCATTTCAAAAAATGACCCGTGAAGGCATTGAAATTTTAGTCGTGGGCGGTGGCATTACCGGCAGTGGTGTGGTATTAGAAGCGGTTGCACGGGGCTACCGCGCTGCCATCATTGACAAGGCCGATTTTTGCAGCGGAACCAGCAGCAAAAGCACCAAATTGGCGCACGGCGGCATTCGCTATTTGGCGCATTTCGATTTTGCGCTGGTCTATGAAGGGCTGCTCGAGCGAGGACGCATGATGCGCAACGCCCCGCATTTGGTCAAACCGCTGGGTTTTGTGTTGCCGCTTTACAAAGAAAACAAGCGCCCGATGGATATGCCATTCACCTTGCCCGGCGGCATCGGCACAAGCTGGATTATGCAAGCTGGGTTGGCACTTTACGATGTGATGGCGGGGCGATTGGGCATCAAAATGCACAAACGCATCAGCACGCAAAAGGCGCTCGATCTTGCGCCATGCCTCAAAACCGATGGGCTAAAAAGCTCGTTTATTTACTACGACGGCCAAACCGACGACACCTTGCTCACCATGACGGTGTTGCGCAGCGCCGCCCAACGTGGCGCGTTGTTGGCAAATTATGCGGAGTTGACCGGCTTCGATCAAGGCCCCGACGGCGTGATCAAGGCCGCGCATGTGCGCGATGTGCTGACCGGCGACATACATACCATCCCCGTCGGCACAGTCATTAACGCGGCAGGTGTGTTTGCCGAACGCATCGAGTCAATGGCCGGCAAGTCTCAAATTAGCATTAAACCCGCCAAAGGGGTGCATTTGACTGTGCCGCGTGAAGCGGTGAAATTGGGCGACTATGCGGTGGTATTGCCCGAAACCCCCGACGGGCGGCTGCTGTTCATGGTTCCTTGGAACACCCGCGTCACCATTGGCACCACCGACACCAAAGGCGGGAATATTGACCAACCCGCTGCCAATGACGACGACATTGACTATTTGCTGCGCACCACCAATTTGTATATGCGCACCCACCTCACTCGCGCCGATATCATCAGCAGTTGGGCCGGGTATCGCCCGCTGATTAGCCCCGCCAATAACACGGGCGACACCTCGAAGCTCTCGCGCACGCATCTTGTGATGGACGGGCCGGGCGGCATGGTGACCATCGTGGGCGGCAAATTGACGACCTATCGGCGCATGGCCGAAGACACCATTGACCATTTAGCCAAGCGACAAGGCAAAACCGTATCGCACGCCACGCAAAACATGTCGCTCGACGGCGCAAAGGGGGCGCAAGCCGCTAACGCCGCTGTAGATGCCATTTCGCGAGCGCATGGCTGGAGCGCAGATGTTATCAAGCGGCTGAAACAATATGGCAGCGAAGCCAACAAAATATTGACATGGTGCGCCGAAGACAAATCGCTGGCGCAGCCAATTGTGTCCGATCTGCCTTACATCATGGCCGAGGTGGTATATGCCTGCCGCTACGAAATGGCGTTGACGCTTGACGATATGCTCGTTCGACGGCTACACCTCAATTTTGAGGATTGGTCACGCGGGCTAAAAGCCGCACCCGCCGTCGCGCAAGTGATGGCGCGTGAGTTGGGCTGGTCAATCTCGGACATGGCGGCCCAAGTCGCCAATTATGCGCAGAAACAGTAAGGGAAGTAGGTCAGTAGTCAGTAGTCAGTAGTCAGACCTAAAGACTTTATTATCTGACTACTGACTACTGATTACTGATTTCTCAATGCCGTTAGAAATCGAGTTTCTTTCAGAAACCCGATTTCTGGTCTTAATGCAGCGCCTGTTCCAGCTTGCTTAATTCTTCGGCTGGAATATGGCAGAAAATGCGATGCGAGTCATTGTCATCGTCGCTGGTGCGGATGGTTTGCCATGTTGGCACGGTGGTGACGCATTTGTCGCCGGGCACAAGCCCACGACGCGGGCAACGGGTGTGAAAACGGCAGCCGCTCGGTGGGTTGGCGGGGCTGGGAATCGCACCATCGAGACGAATATGCGACTGCTGCACGGTGGGGTCGGGAATGGGAACCGCCGCCAACAACGACTCAGTATAAGGGTGATAAGGTGGCGAATAAATAGCCTCGGCTGGCCCAATCTCCATGATCTGCCCACAATACATCACGGCGATGTAATCGCAGAAAAAGCGCACCACACTTAGATCGTGGGCGATAAAAATCATGGTCGTGCCTTGGTCTTTTTGAATGCCGAGCAGCAAATTGAGCACCGCCGCCTGCACCGACACATCCAACGCCGAAACCGGCTCGTCGGCCAGCACCAGATCGGGCCGCCCAGCAAAAGCACGGGCAATACCCACCCGTTGCTTTTCGCCGCCGCTCAACTGGCGCGGCAGCCGGTCATAATAATGTTCGTCAAGTTTAACCTCGCGCAGCAGCCGAATAACCTCATCGCGCACCTGATTCGACGGCACAACGCCAAAACGGCGTAACGGGCGCTCGATCTGCTTGCCCACACTATAGGCCGGGTTAAGCGTTGCATCGGGGTTCTGAAAAACCATTTGCAGCTCTTTAACCAATGATAAATCGCGTTGCCGCGCCGATTTCTCGAGGCTGAAGCTCATAAATTGAGCCTTACCACTGGTCATATCCTCTAGCCCGATGATCGTTTTGACTAAGGTGCTTTTGCCGCTACCGCTCTCGCCCACCACACCCAACGATTTGCCACGCGGCAGCTTAAAGCTAACGCCATCAACCGCCTTCACCGTTTCACGTTTGCCAAGACCAAACGCGCCCAACAATGACGTGCCCCCCGATTTGTAATGCGTGCTGAGCATGTCCACGTCCAGCACCGTTTCGGGAATCTTGCCAAATTGGTCGCTGCGCCCATACAGCGCCAGCGTCTCAGCCGGAACCCATGCCTTGGGGTCAATTTGCTCGGCAAATTGGCAACGCACCTTGTGGCTGCCAAGCACATCCGGTTCGGTGGCAGCGTCTTGGGTAATGGGAGTATGAAGTGCGCGAAAAACCTGCTTGTTCGTGCGGCACGCCTCGGTCGCATAATCGCAACGCGGCTCAAAGGTGCAGCCCGGCGGCAAGCGGCTGGGCGAAGGCACGCGCCCGCGAATGGGATACAACGCGCTGCTGGCTTTGTCTACCCCCAAACGCGGCAAGGCTCGCATTAAGCCTTGGGTGTATGGGTGGCGCGGATTGGCGAAAATTTCGTTCGCCATCGCCAACTCCACCAATTCGCCCGCATACATCACACCCACCCGTTCGCACACCCGCGCCACCACACCGAGGTTGTGGCTAATGAACAAAATGGCGGTGTCGAAGTCGCGGCGCAGGTCAGCGATTAGGTCGAGCACAGCCGCCTCGATGGTCACGTCGAGCGCCGTCGTCGGTTCGTCCATAATCAACAACGACGGGTTGTTGAGCAAGGCCATCGCAATCACCACGCGCTGTTGCTGCCCGCCCGATATTTGATGCGGGTAACGCTCCAAAATCTTTTCAGGCGAGGGCATATAAACGCGCTGCAACATTTTCAGGCATTTATCGCGGGCCGCTTCGGTCGAAATCTTTTGATGCACGGTCAACACTTCCATCATTTGCTCGCCAACGTTCATGGCTGGGTTGAGCGATGTGAATGGGTCTTGGTAGACCATACCGATGCTGTTGCCGCGTAGCTTGCGCAATTCTTCGCCGCTGCGGCCCACCAGCGATTGACCTTGGAAGACGATATCGCCGCCCGAAATTTTGCCGTTGCGCCCCAAATAGTTGACCAAACCGTAAGCAACCGTGCTTTTGCCACAACCGCTTTCGCCAACCAAACCCAATGTCTGGCCACGATAAATATCGAAGGTTACATTTCGCACCGCCGGCACATCGCCGCGGCTGGTTTCGTATGAAATGGCTAAGTTTTTAACCGAGATGACTGGTGCGTCCATAGAGTGATTTTAGCGTTTAGTGTTTAGATTTTGGATTTTAGACTAACAATCTAAAACCCAAAATCTAAATTCTAAAATTAATTAGCGGTATTTATTAAGTTGTTCTTGCAAACCGTCAGCCATCAAATTAAGGCCAAGCACGAGTGTGGCGGTGGATAATGAACCAGCCAACGCGCCCCAAGGATGCCCGCCCAACAAATGGGTGCGCCCAGCATTGACAATGCTGCCCCAGTCGGGTGATGGCGGCGGCAACCCTAGCCCCAAAAAGCCGAGTGTGCCCATCGCAAAAACGGCATACCCCATCCGCAGCATCGCATCAATCATAATTGGACCACGCGCATTGGGCAAAATCTCGACAAACATGATATACCAAGGGCTTTCGCCTCGGGTTTGCGCGGCGGCAATATAGTCGCGAGTTTTGATATCTAGGGTTAGGCTGCGCACCAATTTGGCGATGCCCGGCGCACCAGTGACGGTAACCGCCAGCACAATGGTGAGATAACTTGGCCCAAGTGCCGCCAAAATCACCAAATACATCAAGATTGAAGGAATGCCGATCATGGCATCAAGAATGCGCATGATGATTTCATCCACCCATTTGCCAAAATAGCCAGCGATGAGGCCCAGCGAACCGCCCACCAACAAGGCCACAATGACTGAAATGGGGGCCAGCGCCAATACGATACGTGTGCCATGCGCCACCCGCGCCCAAATATCGCGGCCTTGGCGGTCTGTGCCTAACCAATGCTCAGCGGTCGGGTCTTTCAAAATTTGCCCGCGAAAACTTTGCTGCGCCTCATATCGCGCCAACCAAGGCGTCGCTTTGCACTCGCTGTCTTCGCTCCAACACGCTGGGCGAAAAAGAATGTCATCGGCAAACAACCCAATAATCACCCAAAACATCACCATGATGAATCCCAACATAGCGGTCTTTGACTGAGTGAGTGGGCTAATCGCTTCGCGGAATCTGGCGAATGCAGATGGTCGCAATGCGTTGTTATCTTTTAGGTTAATTGCTGCCATAATTTAGTGGATAGTGGATAGTGATAGCGGATAGTGATAGTGGATAGCAATTCTTAACTATCAACTATCCACTATCACTATCCACTAAATCATTGATATCGAATTCGTGGGTTGAGGTAGGTGTAAATAATGTCGGCAAAAAGTTGGGTAAAAACCGAGATGATGATGAAGACCATCGCCGCCGCTTCGACGGCAAAGACATCTTTGAAAAGGGCGGCCTCGCGCACATAGCTGCCTAATCCCGGATAGCCAAATACCGATTCAACCACCACAATGCCGCCGATCAACCAGTTAATATGCTGAATAATAATGGTGATGGGGGCCATCATGGCATTTTTAAAGGCGTGTTTAAGCACAATTTGCCAGCGCGGCAAGCCTTTGAGTTGGGCGGTGCGAATGTAATTGGTGCGCATCACTTCGACCATGCTGGTGCGCGTAATCCGCAAAACATATCCCAATTCGATCAAGGTCAGGGTCAAGATCGGCAATACCAGCATAGATGGCTTCTCAAATAATGAATTGTCGTTGGTAATGACCACCGCGCCGGGCAATACATCGAGCCATAAAGTAAAAATCAAAATGAGCAAAATACCGCTCACAAATTCCGGCGTTCCGGTTGCCAACAAACTGGTGGACGACAAAAAGCGGTCAATCCATGTGCCTTCATTCAACCCGGCCAACATCCCCAGTGCCAAAGCCAATGGCATCACTACCAAAAAGGCAATGCCGCCCAGCAGCAGCGTATTTTTAATGCGAGTGACCAAAGTCTCCATCACAGGCCGCCCAGTAAAGAATGACACCCCCGGATCGCCACGCAGCAACCCCATTTGTAATGGGATATATTTACGCGGCGCACCCGCGCTGTTTTTCCACGCGGCCTTGGTGAGCACCCAGCTTTCCAACTTCTCGCCTTTCACCCACATCGCGGCTTGGCCTTCACGGGTTACTCCCCAAAATGTGGGAAATCCCTCCGCGTCGGTCTTCCAAATTTCCGGCCCCATTTCAGTTTCGATCTCGCTGCCATCCGGTTGACGCTCAACTCGGATCATGGTTTCGCCATCTTGGGTGTAATTTTGATACAGTGTGCCGTTCGTGTCTACCACCCACCAACTGTATTGGCGATTTTTCTCGTTATACAGCCGCGTCAGAGGTTTGCCAACCGCACTTTGTGCCGTCCAGTCGCTTCCTATTAGCCAACGGATATAGCGCGTAATTGCAGGCTGATCCAAGCCATTTTGCGCGTTAAACGAGGCTTCTTGCTCTTCGGTAATGGTGTTGCCGAGTGAGTTAATGGCGATATTGCCCGGCGCAATTTCCAAGAAAAAGAATACCAGCAAAGACGCCAAGAATAAGGTTAACAAAAGTGAAAAGGCTTTTTTGACAATAAAATTTAGCATAAAAATAAAAAACCTAATAAGGCTTAGCTAGCTTAATTTCAGAAATGACGCGAAAATGTTTAACATTCAATGTTGCCAACGTTAGGCTATGTTCATAGGCACAAGCCGCGATTAGACAATCTAAAAAACCAATACCGGCGCTTAAGCGCAATTGCCCAAACACATCAATTGACCACTGTTGCCCAGCGCTTGACAAGTATAAAACCTGATAGCCAGCCAATTCACGCAGAACAAGTTGTTGTTCTTGTTTGTTACGCACACCCAACAGCAACTCCGCCACCGTTACAAAAGAAATAAATCTTTGGTTAAATGTGAACTGATTAATCCAGTTTAAGGCTGGGGCATGACCACGTAATAGATCAATCAGGATTGTTGTGTCTATGAGATAGCTCGCCATCGTGTCTATTCTCAATCGCGCGTCTAAGTGCTAATGAAAACTGCCCTGTTGCATCGGCATCATCACCAATTTCTGCATGATCACGCCAAATCCCAAATGCTGGATGCGCTTGAGCATCTAAGCCATTCGTTGATTTTTGGGTTTTATATATCCAAAATTCAATGAAAGCGGCTAAATCAGGCCAAGCTTCAGGCGGCAAATCATCAAGTTTGCGAATAAGGGTTTCTTTTGATAATACAAGCTGAGCCATATAAAAATTATACTGATTGTCTAACCGCAACTCAGCCAACCCGTTTTTCGATCTTGCATAAACGAAAAGGCGGGTAAAAAGCCCGCCTTTTCGTCTAATCACACATTACATGACCAGTCCACACGTCGTAGACTACGCCTTCTTGGTCGGGTCAATATAAGCATCACGCCACAGTTGGAAACTGGTGGGGTGCGTGGGCAAGTTCATGGCATGAGGCCCACGGGCCGAGAAGATCGGCATCCAAGTCGCAATCGCCACCGAGCCGCGCTCTTGTTGAATGCGTTGAACGTCTTTCATAATGGCCTTGCGGGCTGCCACGTCGGCTGTGCCTTGGGCTTGCTTGAGCAACTTGCTGAACTCTTCGTCCACCCAGCGGCTCTCGTTCCAAGCGACCGGCTTGCCGTTCTTGTCGGCAATGTAAGCCAAAGCCAACACGGTGATACCCAACGGGCGATGTGTCCATGGGGTGATACCAGCGGGCACTTCGGTCCATTTGTCCCAATACGCGCTGTTTGGCATGCTATCGAGTTCGACATCAAAGCCACCGGCCTTTGCGGTTTCCTTGAGCGATTCGCCATACGACACGACATCTTTCCAACCTGTGCCGACCGAGAGCTTGACCTTGAGCGGTGTCTTCACACCGGCTTCGGCCAAAAGGGCTTTCGACTTTGCTGGGTCATACTTAGGCGGTTCAACTGGGGCATATTCGGGGTGAACTGGGGCAACGTGGAAGTCGGAACCCAAACCACCTTGGCCGAAATAAGCCTTGTCGTTGATGGCAGCGCGATCTTGGACGGCTTTGAAGGCATTGCGCACCTTCACGTTTTTCCAAGGATCGTTGTCAACGCGCATACGCAACACGCGGGTTTGACCGGTCACGATGGCATCGGTGACGATGTTCTTCTTGCCTTTGAATGCGGCAACAGCATCAACAGATGGCTCGTAAACGGTATCGAGTTGCCCGCCGATCAACGCATTGATATATGCGGTTTCGTCTTCGCCAAGGTCAATGTATTCGATGGCATCCAAGTAGGGCAACGCCTTGCCGTCTTTGCCATTTTGCCAATACCCATCGCGGCGGCTCACCTTGACGCGCTCGCCGATCTTGATTTCATCAATCTTGTAACCACCAGTGCCCGGGTTCTTCAGGCTCTTGATGTCGCCGTCGAACTTGCGGTGCATGATCATGGCGGGATATTGCGACAACGTTTCTGGGACGTCGAGCTTGGGTGCATCCAACTTCAAGATAACCGTGTTCGGGTCCTTTACGACAATGCTTTCGGCCTTCAAGAAGCCTTCCCACAACCCCAACATAGATGACTTGGTTTCGGGCTTGAGCCATTCCTTAAAGTTGTAAACCACATCATCGGCGTTGAAGTCATCGCCGTTGCTCCACTTGATGCCTTTGCGGATAAAAAGCGTCCATTCAGTCAAATCTTTGTTGACTTCCCACTTTTCAAGCAAAATGCCCTTGGTCATGTTATCGGGACCGGTTTCGGTCAAATATTCAAACACGCCGCGGAACAAGTTGGAATCGAACACCCACGAGAAGCGGGCGGGATGGTCAAACTTGGGAATGCGCATACCGACCTTCAACGTCCCACCACGATAAACGCCGCCTTCAACGGCAACGGGGCCAGCGGGCTTGGGC
>JAHBAL020000112.1 GCA_018500105.2 Anaerolineae bacterium | reverse complement strand
CGCTGGCGTTACCAGTGCTTCATCTACAAACACCACCGGCGTAAATTTCTCTGGCATGTGGGTGTCATAAGTGCCGTGCGGCGACCAGCACCACGCCGCCGTCGTCTCGGTGTTGCCAATCGCCAATTTCTCAAAACGCCCAAAGAACATGCGCCACTCGTCACCGTGCTGGGGTGGGATGGCGCGCCCGTTGGCGAGCCAGTGCATCCCCCGCCAAGGCAAGGCCATTTCGACCGTCCAGCCTTGGCTGGCAACGCTATGATCATTGAGTGTGCCCTGAATTTGCACAGCAGTTTGAATGCCGGGAAAATCCCAATCTAAAAACGCCCAACGCGGGCCGCGTGGGTGTGTGCCCCACCAAAAGCTGCGTTCGTCGCGGTCAAAATTGCCGCCAAACGACAACGCCTTGCGCGAGAGCAAGTCAAATTCGGGCACATCGAAACGGCTGCCGCGCTGATAGGCATCGCGCCAAATGAAAAACACCTCGTAAATGGTGTTGAGCGCGTTAATTTCAAATTCGTAATAACAATCGCCGCCGTCAATGAACAATTCGACGTCGTTTTCGCTGAAAATGGTCGCGTCGCGTTCGGTCAATTTGGCGCTGGGATACGGCTCCTCGACCCAAAACGCCACATACAAATGCGTATCGTCCCACAAGGCAGCGCTGCGCGTGTCAAAAATCGCGGCCTCGCCTGTCGCCATATCGCCAAAACGCGGCGATTTTTGGGCGGCCTGCCATACGGGTTTGCTCAAATCGCCGTCAATGGGGATCGGCTGCGCGGTGCGTTTGATTTGATAAGGGGGTGTGTTCATAGGTTGTAACCCTATTTTAAGGGGAGTCACGGTGGTGTCGCTGCGCTCAACCACCGGCTCATGGATGAAACCCCTTCGGGGTGTTTTTTTGCGCCGCGTGACACGTTATGGATGGCAGACACGAACCCAGCGGGTTCGTTCTTGCATTAGGCGGTGGTTGAGCGCAGCGACACCACCGACGCCGCCCGCCGGACACCGAAATCATAGGCGATGTTGTGGGCTTCGGTTTGCCGGTGGTGTCGCTGCGCTCAACCACCGGCACATGGATGAAACCCCTTCGGGGTGTTTTTTGCACCGCGTGACACGTTATGGATGGCAGCCACGAACCCAGCGGGTTCGTCCTTGTCTTAGGCGGTGGTTGAGCGCAGCGACACCACCGACGCCGCCCGCCGGACACCGAAATCATAGGCGATGTTGTGGGCTTCGGTTTGTCGGTGGTGTCGCTGCGCTCAACCACCGGCTCATGGATGAAACCCCTTCGGGGTGTTCTTTTGCGCCCCATGGCACGTTGCGGGTGGCAGAAAACGAACCCAGCGGGTTCGTTCTTGCATTAGGCGGTGGTTGAGCGCAGCGACACCACCGACGCTATAAAAGAAAATAGCGTATTTGCAAGCCAACGCCACAAATACGCCATTTCCCAAAAATCTAAAATCTAAAATCCAGATTTAGGTTCCTTCGTCCCAGCTTGCCAAATACTTGGCTTGCTCGGCGGTCAGCACGTCAATCGAAACGCCCATCGTCGTCAACTTCAAACGCGCAATCTCGCGGTCAATGGCCTCGGGAATGGTGTAAACATTTGGGTTGAGCGTGGTGTAGTTCTTCAACATGAATTCAGCGCCCAAGGCTTGGTTGGCGAACGACATATCCATCACCGCAGCCGGGTGGCCCTCGGCGGCAGCCAAGTTGATCAAGCGACCGTCGGCCAGCATATTGATGCGGCGGCCATCTTTGGTGGTGTATTGCTCAACAAAGGGGCGCACAAGGCGCGGCTCGCCAATGCTCATGGCTTTGAGGCCGGGGATGTTGATTTCGGCATTGAAGTGACCGCTATTGCACACCACTGCGCCGTCTTTCATCACGGCCATGTGCTCGCTGTCAATCACATTCTTGTTGCCGGTCACGGTGACGAAAATGTCGCCGACCTTGGCGGCATGCGTCAATGGCATCACTTGGAAGCCATCCATCACGGCTTCGAGCGCCTTGAGCGGGTCAACTTCGGTGACGATGACATGTGCCCCCAAGCCCTTGCCGCGTGAGGCCACGCCACGACCACACCAGCCATAGCCCACCACCACGAGGGTGCGACCCGCCAACAAAATGTTGGTGGCGCGAATCACGCCGTCGAGCGTGCTTTGGCCTGTGCCATAGCGGTTGTCAAATTGGTGCTTGGTCATGCTGTCGTTGACTGCCAAGACCGGGAAACGCAACGCGCCATCTTGCGCCATTGCCCGCAGGCGAATGACGCCGGTGGTGGTTTCTTCGGTGCCGCACAGCACTTCGGGCACCTGGTTGGCACGTTCCTTGTGCAACACGCTCACCAAGTCGCAGCCGTCGTCCATCGTCATCTGTGGGTGATGGTCGAGCGCGGCGTTGAGGTGGCGATAATAGGTGTCGTTGTCTTCGCCCTTGATGGCGTAAACGGGAATCTCGTCATTTGCAACCAATGACGCGGCCACATCGTCTTGGGTGCTGAGCGGGTTGCTGGCGGCCAACACGATATCGGCCCCACCGGCTTGCAAGGTGCGCATCAGGCCAGCGGTTTCGCTGGTCACGTGCAAACATGCCGATACCTTTACGCCTTTCAGCGGCAATTCTTTGGCGAATCGCGCACGAATCGCCTGAAGCACGGGCATTTGGCTTTCTGCCCATTCGATTTTATGGCGACCTTGCGTCGCCAAGCCTATAT
>JAHBAL020000064.1 GCA_018500105.2 Anaerolineae bacterium | reverse complement strand
CTTGGCATCGCTGTGCAAAGTATTTACCTCAAGTCTGATCAAGCCAGCCGAGGCAGCTTGCCACGTGCTGCCGCCATCAGCCGAGCGAAACACGCCATTACCAGTCCCCGCGAACAAGACCCCGCTTTTGGCATCGCTGTGCAAGGTCTTTACATAAAGATCGGTCAAGTCAGTCGAGGTAGCTTGCCATGTACTGCCGCCATCAGTCGAGCGAAACACGCCATCCCTAGTCCCTGCGAACAAGGCTCCGCTCTTGGCATCGCTGTGCAAGGTCTTTACATAAAGATCGGTCAAGCCAGTCGAGGCAGCTTGCCATGTACTGCCGCCATCAGTCGAGCGAAAAACGCCGCCAAAAACCCCTGCGAATAAGGCTCCACTCTTGGCATCGCTGTGCAAGGCCAGCACAGGCAAAAAGAATTGCGGCGCACGCACTCTCTCATGTTCTTTATAAATTGAAGACGCAAGTGGGGTTTGGTTGGCATAAGCCGCACTGCCAAGCAAGGCGGTGATGAGCATTAACCCCGACAGGGATAGATGTTCTAGGTGATAGTGCCAATGACTTGGGCGAGCGAAGCGTTTGGGTAAAAAACGAGCGAGTTGACGCAGTTGCATTTGTAAGGCAAGGCCAAAACGACTTAGAATGGCCGAAATGATGAAGCCGACGAGGAGCAGCCATGCGCCTAACAATGCACAGCCTAGTGCAAATTCTGTTTCAACTCGTTTCGGAATAAAACCTGTTGGTTCTGAAAATTGATGGTCTTGTCGCCAGGCGTTCGCAAATCTATTAACCTGAGTTAATGGATTAATTTCAACCCAATATCGAAAAGGTCTAAACCACTCAGGGAATAAATCGCCCAGCGCATACAACAAGCCGATCAAGACTAAACCGATAGTACTCGGCCAAAGCAAGATTTGCGTAGCGCGACGTTTTGTCCAATTAAACTGATATGGATGCAAACGGTTTGCCAGCCAGATAATCCATAGCGCCCCAACAATAACGTTAAGCCAGATTGGGGTAAAACCAAAATACGCATTGAGCGCCACCCAGACAAATATCGCCAAACTACTGGCTAGCCAGCCCAAAAGTAAGGCAAACCATGATCGTAGGTTTTGTGTGAGGATGCGCTGACGCATAAGGCAAAGTTTACATCAACCCAACCCCAACGTCATAATCAGCGCATCCTCGCTGTTGTCACGGTAGTAGCGTTTGCGGCGGCCCACCACTTGCAGACCGCATTTGGCATACAAACGCTGGGCCGGCACATTACCGGCCCGCACCTCTAGCGTCAAACAAATGGCCTGCCGCCGCCGCGCCTCGGCCAACAACGCCTGCATCAACTGCCAACCCACGCCGCGCCCCTGCCACGCCGGATGGGTGACGATGTTCATCACATGCGCCTCGTCGTAAAACATTTGCAACCATGCAAACGCCACCACTGCGCCCTCCGCCTCGGCCAACACAAACCACGCCTGTGGGTTCGTCGTCAGTTCCTTGGCATATTCCGCTGGCGGCAGCGGGCGGGTGCTGAGGCCGCTGGGGATGGCGTGCTCGATGGCGGATACGGCGACGATATCGGCGGCGGCGCTATCATCGGCGGCGATAATATCGCCCCGCATCGGGCGCAATGTGACGTCGCTCATGCGCTACCGCCGCGCACCCAGCGGCCCGGCAACGCGCCGGTGTGCGCCCCATCTTGCACCACCGCCACCCCATTTACCCACACCCGCTCGATGCCCACCGAAAGCTGATGCGAATTGTCAAATGTGGCGCGGTCAGCCACTGTGTTTGGGTCGAGCAAGACCAGATCGGCAAAACAGCCCGGCGACACCCGCCCGCGATCATGCAGCCGCAGCCGTGCCGCCACCGCGCCGGTCATTTTGTAAATGGCATCTTCGAGCGTCAACACCCGTTCTTCGCGCACATATTTGCCCAACACGCGGGTAAATGTGCCATACCCACGCGGATGCACCGGCGTTTCGGCGGTGGCGGGGTCATGCCCGCCCGCGTCCGACGAAATTTTGACCCAAGGCTGGCGCAATTGCAGATGCAAATTGTCTTCGCTCATCTTAAAATACACCGTGCCAATTTGCTGCTGCTCGGCCTGCAACAAATTAAACATGCAGTCCACCCAATCCTCGCCACGCTCGGCGGCGATCTCAGACAAGCGGCGGCCTGCGTAGCGTTTCAAATCGCGCTGTTTAAAGCCAATCGGCATCACTTCGTCGGGCGCAGTGCCTGCCATCTCCCCTTTGTCGGCCAAAATCTCGGCCTTGATGCGCTGGCAAATGGCCGGATCGGCCAAGTTTTGCCAAAATTTGCCGTCAGCATGAACCCATGTTGGCAGCATTGCATCTAGCCCTGTGCCCGATGCTGGATACGGATACATGTCGGCGGTGATGTCTAGCCCCTCGGCCCGCGCCGCGTTAATTTGCGAAATCACCCAAGGCATCTTGTGCCAATTGCGCCGCCCCGACGCCTTGAGGTGATAAATTTCTGCCGGAATATTGGCCTCTCGCGCAATGCGAAAAGTCTCGGCGAGGCCCTGCTCAATCTGGTCACCCTCCGAGCGCATATGGGTAATATAAATGCCGCCGTAGTTCGCCACCACCTTGCACACCTCGATAATTTCCTCGGTCGGCACAAAATCATCGGGCGGATAAATGAGCGCATAGGTCACGCCAAACGCGCCTTCTTGCATCGCCTCGGCGGTTTTTTGGCGAATGAGGTCAAGCTCGGCGGCATTTGCCGCACCCATGCGCAGCCCGCAGGCATAGCGCCGCAGCGTGCCCCCCGCCACAAACGAGCCGATATTGGGGCTGACGCCCACCCGAGCCATATGCGCCAGCCAATCGCCAAAATGTGTCCACGTTTTTGATACTTCCAACCATTCGGGCGTGGGCGGCGGCGCAAACCCCTCACGAAAAGGCGAATCTATTAGGCCGCCAAATGGCGCAGGCGTCCACAATTCGCCCATCACCTCCAGCGTCACGCCTTGTGTCACCTTGCCGAGACAGCGCCCGTCTTTCATCAGCGGCACAATTGAATGACTTTGGATGTCAATAAACCCCGGACACAGCACTTTGTCTTGGGCATCAATGACGTGCTTTGCGCCGCGTTTGGCAAATTGGCCGGGTGCGCCAATGGCGACGATGCGGTCGCCGTCAATCGCCACTTCACCGCGAAACCAAGGGTTGCCCCCGCCATCAATGATGCGGGCATGGGTAATTAGGGTGTCAAACATATCGAATCTTGCGCATCTCGGAGAATTTCTTGCAAAAACGCAAAAGCGCAAAAGTGCAAAGAAAATTTTGCGCTTTTGCGCTTTTGCGAGAATATTTTTCGATGTCAATCTCACGATCAAGATGGATTTTAATCGTTTGCATTTTGCACGTCATTCCGACCCTTCGCTGCGCTTCGGGGTGACGTGGCAATTTATTCCAGCTTGATTAAGTGATTGGGAGACGAGCCGGGGAATTTGTGATTGCGGCGCAGTTTAAAAGATGTGTCTATTGGCGGTTTAACTCGCCGCCCACTCCGGCCCGTCATAGTCAATCTTAGACTCATCTTGCCACTCTAGCTCGTAATCGCCGATAAAAACCATATCACCCGGCTCGATGCCGGCCTTGAGCAAGGCTGAACTGACACCGCTGCGGTCGAGCGCCACCTGAAATTTCTCGGTCGCCTGATACAAATCCCAGCGCGTAATCATGGCCTTATGCTCCAAATAACGGCTGATCACACGGAACCCGCCGCGATCACGCTTAATTTGAAACGTGTCGCCTTCGGACTCGGTCATCTGAATCACCGGCAAAATCGGCTTCTCTTCGGGCGGCGGCAATACTTCGAGCAACTGCACCGCCGTGATGATCAAGCGCCGCACATTCTCGCCTGTGGCCGCGCTGATCGCCAAAATATCGAGTTTGGGCAATTCAGTCTTGGCGGCCTTCTCCCATTCTGCCACATGCACCGCGCTTAGCGCCCGCAACTCAGCCCCATATAACTCGTATGCCGCCCGCGCATCTGGCAAATCCATTTTGGTGATCGCCAACACTTGCGGTTTTTGCGCCAACCCATGCCCAAACGCCGCCAATTCGGCCTGAATGGTTTGATAATCCTTAATCGGGTCTTCGCTCATGCCGTCAATCAGGTGAATGAGCACCCGCGTGCGCTCGATGTGACGCAAAAACTCGTGGCCGAGGCCCAAACCTTGGCTCGCGCCCTCAATCAACCCCGGAATATCGGCGACAACGACCGACCGATCTTCGCTAATTTTCGCCACGCCCAAGTTTGGCACAAGCGTGGTAAATGGGTAAGCGGCGATTTTGGGTTTGGCAGCGGTCAGCACCGATAGCAACGTGCTTTTGCCCGCGTTTGGCATGCCCACAAAGCCAATATCGGCGATGAGTTTCATTTCGAGCAACAGCTCTTGCGCCTCGCCCGGGTTGCCGTTGGTCGCAATCAACGGGGCTTGATTGGTCGCGGTGGCAAAGGTTGGATTGCCGCGCCCACCGCGCCCGCCGCGTGCCACGCACAATTCATCGCCATCACCGGTCAAATCGCCAATAACGGCATTGCTTTCGGCATTACGCACCACCGTGCCGGGCGGCACATCAATATACATGGCCTCGCCCGATTTGCCGGTTTGGTCTTTATTGCGACCATTCTCGCCATCTTCGGCAATAAATTTGGTTTTGTGCTGGAAATGTTGCAGCGTGTTCAAATGGCGATTCACCCGCAAGATCACATCGCCGCCACGCCCACCGTTGCCACCATCCGGCCCACCACGCGGGACCATCGCCTCGCGGCGAAAGCTCACGCAGCCATCGCCGCCCTTGCCCGCCCGCACGCTAATTTTTACTTCGTCGTAATACATTCTATCTCAATAAAGTGCTAAGTTGCAAGTGCTAAGTCCTAAGTGTTAAATGCTAACAAGGTTTGCATTTTCTACTTTCTACTTAGCACTTAGCACTTTACACTTTTTACTCTCATAGGCTTTTCGCCAATTCGACAAACAGACGCACGCCGAACCCGCTGCCGCCGCGAACGCGATAGCCGTCAGTTTTGTCGCTGCTGTCCATCGCAGCCATGTCAATATGCGCCCAAGGGTAAACCGGTTCGCCGTCTTCGCCCTCGGTAAAGCGGCGCAAAAACCACGCCGATGTGCCCACGCCGCCGTAACGCCCGCCGCTATTCTTGATATCGGCGGTATCGCTCTTGATGCTGTTGCCATACTCCTTATACAACGGCATCCGCCAAATGCGCTCATTTGTTATGGCCGAAGCCTTGAGCAAAGCCCCGGCCCAATTATCATCGCTGGCAAACACACCGGCTGCCACGCCTTCGCCCAATGCGATCACGCACGAGCCAGTCAGGGTGGCAATATCCACCACGCCGCGTGGAATAAAACGCTTGGCATAATGCAACGCATCCGCCAAAATCATGCGCCCTTCGGCGTCGGTGCTGATAATCTCAACCGTCAAGCTGCTCATCATCGTGATGACATCGCCCGGGCGATAAGCCCGATCACTGGGCATATTCTCGACCATCGGCACAAGCCCAATCACCCGACGCGGCAAATTTAGCTCGGCAATGGCCTGCATCGCCGCAATCACCGCCGCCGCCCCCGACATATCGCCCTTCATCGCCTCCATGCCCTCCGACGGCTTAATGCTAATCCCACCAGTGTCGAAGGTCACGCCTTTGCCGACCAAAACAATGGGCTGCACGCTCTCGTGGCTGGCGCTGCCATTGGCACGACCGTTGCTGCTCTTGGGCAAATGCTCTAGCACCACAAATCGTGGCGGGCGAGCGCTGCCTTGCGCCACAGCCAAAATGCCGCCCATCTTGCGTTCGCTGATCTCGTTCTCATCAAAAATCTCGCAACGCAGCCCCACCCGCAACGCCATTTGCTGGGCAAACTCGGCAAATGAGGCCGGATAAAGCAAATTGGGCGGGCGATTCGACAAGGTGCGGGCGGTATTGACCGCATGGGCGATGATTTCGCCCGTGTTTGCACCCGCAATCAACTCATCTACCTGCGCCGCGTCAGCAGTGAGCAAAATTAGCTCGTCAATATGGTGTTGCTCTTTCACCTGCGATTTGTTCTCAAGATGCTGATACACCCCCAGCGCCGCACCCTCGACTGTGGCCTGCGCCGCCTCACGCGGATTCATACCACCAATCCCGGCCCCATGTGCAATGGTGGCAACTCGCTTGCAGCCGAGATCGCGGGCCTTGCGCACCGCGGTGGCGCTGGCATGACGCGCCGCGTCGGCGTCAAACTCATTTTGCTTGCCTAGGCCCACCAAAATCACGCGTGGTGTCGGAATCAGCCCATGCGTATAAATGACATTTAGCTCATTGAGCTTGCCTTTAAAATCGCCCAGCCGAATAAGGTGGCTGATGGCCCCCGTGCCGGGCACACCGTCACTCGCCCCAAGCGCGGTATCCACAGCGCCCGTGGCTCCGCCGGGCACATTCACCCCTTCAAACAAATTGACAATAATGGCATCTACTGCGGCAGCTTGAATTTGCCGGTTGAGAACGGAGATCTTCATGCCCCCTATTTTCTCAGACTTTTGATGTGGGCATGTGAAGTGTGTGCGCAGGCGCGGCTTGGTTTGGCTTGCATAACTCGTGTGGCGTATATAACTCACCTTATGCACAAGCTAAGTATTTCACCACGAAGTGCCCGAAGGACACACAGAAAAGCAGGCTTTCGGATGCAAATCTTTGACTTCTTTGTGCACTTTGTGGTGAAAATTTTGAGCCTTGCGTAACATCAGTTATATAACTGCCACAAATAACGGCACTGGCTCATTGTATTTGTGAAATTTGGTGAACTCTTGGCCCATTTTCTATGCTATAACCATTTCACTTAATCGCAACAATCACATCTTCGCCATGAAAACCTACCTTTTCGTCACCCTCATTCTAGCCCTCATGCTCTCGGCATGCGGTCAACCCATGCGCAGCCAACCCCAGCCCGCAGCAGGGGTTGCGCCGAATGCGCCCGTCGCCGTGCCAATCGCCCCCGTCAGCCCGGCAAAAAACCAATCCCCCAGCAATAACCGTTATGATATCGGCAACCCGACCCTGCGCGATGTGTGGATAGACAGCACCAGCGGCAATGACAGCAACGACGGCAGCACCCGCACCCGTGCCTTTCGCAGCTTGCGGGCCGCATGGGCCAGCTTGCCAAGCGGCACATTGACAAGCACAGGCTATCGGCTACGACTGGCGGCTGGGCAATATGTTGGCGCGTATCTCGAAGATCGGCACGGCACGCCACAATACCCAATCCTCATTGAACCGGCTGATGGGGCTGGCAGTGTGACCTTTCGACCCAGCGGCGGCGCTGGCGGGCAACCTCAATTGCTCAACGTCAGCTATGTTTATCTGCAAGACCTGACAATTGACGTATCGAGCACGGGCGGCGATGGCTTTCAGTGCGAGCGCTGCAACCACATTTTGCTACGCCGCATGAACATTAAAAGCCGCCGCGATGGCGGACAAACTGAAACGGTCAAAATCAACCAGTCGCAATACATTTATATCGAAGACAGTGATATTTCGGGCGCGGGCGACAATGCCTTCGACGCGGTGGCAGTGCAACATGGGCATCTCATCGGCAACCGATTTTCGCAAGCCAACGACTGGTGTGCCTATCTCAAAGGCGGCTCGGCCTATTTTCGGGTCGAGGCCAACGAATTTACCAATTGCGGCACAGGCGGTTTTACGGCAGGGCAAGGCAGCGGCGTGCAATGGATGGTTTCGCCTTGGCTGCATTATGAGGCTTATGGCATTCAGTTTGTCAACAATATTGTGCATCGAGTTGAAGGGGCGTGTTTTGGGGTGAATGGCGGTTATAACGTGTTATTTGCGTTTAATACTTGTTACCAAATTGGAACCCGCAGTCATATTTTCGAGGCCGTTTATGGCGGGCGTGGCTGCGACGGCGGCGACACCGCACGCTGTCGCCCCTTGCACAACGCTGGCGCATGGACAGTGATGAATGATGGCGAAAATTTCATTCCAAACCGCAATGTGTTCGTTTACAACAACATTTTCTATAACCCCAGCGGCATACAAAGCCGCTGGCAACACTTTGCCATTCATTCGCCCACTGCGCCGCCCGCCAATAGCAACGCGCCTAACCCCATCCGCACCGACGACAACTTGCAAATTCGCGGCAATATTATTTGGAATGGGCCAAGCAGTCATCCGATAGGCATCGAAGGGGATACGCAAGGCTGCGCCAGCAACCACCCGACCTGCACCGCAAGCCAATTGCGAGCAGATAATCGCATCAACACATTACAGCCGCAATTGCGAAACCCCAGCACAGGCGATTTTCGACCAAGCGAGGGCAGCAATTTGGCCGGGGTTGTGGCGCTCGCCG
>JAHBAL020000384.1 GCA_018500105.2 Anaerolineae bacterium | reverse complement strand
CCCCTAGCCCCTCCCGCTGGGAGGGGTTAGGGGTGGGCGAAGCGCGGAAATTAGGCGGCCTCGACCGCTTGGTTGCGTAAAATCTCGATCAACTTCAGGTTTTGCGCTTTGCCGTTCAGTCGTTCGATTTGGTTCCACACCTTGTCTACTTCGTAGCTGAAAATGGCGTTACGATTGGCTTGGTCGCGGGCCGCCAACGCCGCCGCATCAATGCCAGCCGGAGCCGCCACGCCCGCATCCACCAGCCCCATCCAATGCGTCAAATACGCATCAATATGCGGCGCAACCTGCGCATAGGCGGCTTCGGTGGCGCGGTAAGCCAACATCCAAGGCGACATCAAGGCATATTGCAGGGGCGACAAATGCGCCGCCGTCAAGCCGTCAATCTTCTTGGCTTCGTCAAAACTGGCGGTGAGCGGCACGAAATTGTGATTCATATAGGCCAAATTTGCGCCAAGGTCTACCCGCGGGATGAGATCGAGGTGAAAGGCAAAATGCCCGCCTGCCAAGACGCTATCGAGCGTAAAGTGCGGCACGGCGCTATCGGGCGAAGTGAAGGCAAAAAACATGTGCGAATCCATATTAATGGGCGGCACAGCAATGCCAATATAGACCAATTTGTGCAGTTTGGCGCTGGTAAAAATGCGGCAACTGCCGTGTGGATACGGCGACATGGTGTTAGTCAACTTCAGGTAAGGGTTGCCGACTTCGCGCATGTCGAAATGCGCCACAATCTTATCGAGCGCATTGAGGGAGAGAGTTTGGGCTAAAGTTGTCATAGGGAGAGCGGACTATTGAAACGAATTATTTACACGGATTGTGCAATTAGTCATCTGTAAGGTTAGGAGTGGGTTAGATTAGGGGGTGGGTCGGCTGCGTTCTCTTAATCCGTTCGCAAAACCGGCACTTCCTTCAACACCCACGCAGCAGCCAATTCTGGCACTTCGCGGCGGGCGGGCGATGGAATGACGACGGCTTTGATATTGGCATAGTCAGACTGGATGGTATGGATGTCAATACCCCAGCCACGTTGCAATGCCTCGTTGCACATGCGAGCGAAGGCTTGCGCGGCGATGTTGGTAGGCGCGGCCCCGCCCTCGATTTGGTCGCGCATGGCCTCAAGGGCTGCGTTCAGCCGCCGATTGCTCGTTTCGGGCAAGGTAGTTTGCGGGTGAATGGCGAGCCATTTGGTCTGCGTCACTTTGTCATTCACCGGCAAATGAATGAGCACCAACTGACCACCTCCCGCCTGATGGGCGGTGATACACGGAAAGTGCAGCGTCATGCTGGCATTGGTTGCGACAGATGCCACCTCTTTTCGCGTCAACCCCCAAAAGCCCTTTTCGATGCTCGGCGGTGGGGTAATATTGCCAGCAATTTTGATACTCCAATCGCTTTGCGACGTGTCGGCAGCGCCAACCTTGGCTTGTGGGCCAGCAAATTCGGCATCTATGGCGAAAAACGCTTTGGCAAGGTCACCCAAATGTGCCACCACTTTGTCATAAGATGCTTGCCAAGTAATGCTGCCGCTTGCGCCTTGGGCGCGTTCGGCCACCCCCGCCAGCGCCGCCAGCGGCACACGGTCTTGCTCAGACAAATCACCCAAAAACGCCCACACAAATCCATATTTTTCGACTGTCGGGTAGCTATCTACCCGCGCTTTGCGGGGCACAGGCACGCCATCTTGGTTGGCGGGAATTTTGACACAAGCGCCATCGCGGGTAAACGCCCAGCCGTGATACGGGCAAACGATACATTCCCCCGACAGCCAGCCGTCGCTTAGCGCCCCACCACGATGCACACACAGATCGCTCAGCACCTGTGCCTGCCCATTTGATAAGCGATACAACACAAATTCTTGTTGCAGCGCCGTTACGCGCATAGGCTTGTTGCTTACTTCGTTGGATGTGGCTAAAGGCCACCAAAAATTTTTATACATCTTCTTTAATTAATGATGAGTTATGAAGAGTTATGAATGATGAATTATGAATTATGAATTTTCTGAGGTGTTTGATCTACAGCGACTAACTCATCGTTCATCATTCATAACTCATAATTCATAATTCATCATTCATCACTCATCATTTACTGCGGGCTTCGCTAACCAATGGGTGCTTAAACAAGGTCGGTGTTTGGTGCTGGGTGCGATGGGTCGCATCGCCGATAAACGTTGCAATCAGTTGCGCAATCAAGGTGCGCATTTCGCTTTCTTCGCCAATGGGCGACATGTCGAGAAAACCGCGTCCGGCGGTGTCGTCAATTGGGTGCGCCATTGTGAAATGATTGGCCCCGCCCAACAAAACAAAATGACGATCGCCCCGTTCGCCCGATATGCCATTGTCGAAGGTGCGGCGCAGCGGCAAAGCCGAATCGTCGGCGTTACCATAGCGAATGCTGCTGGCGGCGATCACGCCATCGCGCAAACCGCCCAGCATGAGCAAGGGCAAATTGGGTGCGCAAGCCAACACGGTTTGCGATGGCCAACCCAGCATGGTGGCCGCCATCGTATGCCCCGCGTAGCTAAAACCGCCGACGATGTAATTGAAATAGCTTGGGTTGGCGTTGTGAAGCGCCATTGTGCCGCCCGCGCTGTGCCCGCCCAACACCTGTCTCTTATACACATCT
>JAHBAL020000191.1 GCA_018500105.2 Anaerolineae bacterium | reverse complement strand
TTGTAAGTGCTTGATAACCTCATTATCGTAATATGCAACTCACCTATAATTGCAATTTGTCATAACAGTGTTTTTCAATGCTTTTTAAAAACCGTTCAAGCTTGCGGCGACATGGCAAGGCTGAGATGCGCGATATCGGTAATGACCGCGTGCTGTCCGCCGCGTTCGAGATAGTCTATCACGGCTTGCACCTTGGGGGCCATACTGCCTTTGCCAAATTGCCCCTCGGCCAAATAATGCTTGGCTTGCGCTAGCGTCAGCGCATCGAGCCACACTTGGTTGGGCTTGCCAAAATTGAGCGCCACCTTGGGCACGCTGGTGGTGATGACCAGCCAATCGGCGGCAAGATGGCTGGCGAGCAATGCGCTGGCAAAATCTTTGTCAATGATGGCAAACGTGCCTTTCAAATCGCCATTGGCCCCGCGCAGCACCGGCACGCCCCCGCCGCCAACGGCGACGACCACCGTGCCGCCGCGCAGCAATTGCCCAATGCTGTTTTCTTCGAGGATGCGCATCGGATAGGGCGAGGCGACCATCCGCCGCCACCCACGCCCGCTGTCCTCCATAATCGGCCAGCCTTGCGACTGATAGTTAAGCGCTTGGGCGTGGCTCAAAAATGAGCCAATCGGCTTAGACGGCTGTTTGAACGCTGGATCATTCGCATCCACCTCGACTTGGGTCACCACCGTCAACACCGGTTTTTGAATGCCCTCGCGCTGAAACAAATTGAACAAGTTTTGCTGAAAATAGTAGCCAATCGAGCCTTGGGTAAAGGTGACACACACATCGAGTGGGATCTCAAACAACTCTTGGGCGGCCAATTCGCTACGGCGCAAATTAAACCCGACCTGTGGCCCATTGCCATGCACAATGGCGACCTCCCAGCCATCGCGGATCAATTTGACAATATGCTGGCAGGTTTCGCCCACCGCCGCGTATTCATCGGGCACGTTTGGGTGTTTGTCGTCTTTAATGATGGCATTTCCGCCGATGGCAATAATTACAAGTGGGGCCATATCTAAATATTATATACCATTTTGTGCGCTTGCTTACGCTGTCATCGGTTTAGACAGCCCAGATTGCTTGCTTCGCGTCGAAGAAATATTCTTCTGTTATCCACCCAAAAAATAATTAGAACTTAGGGGTTAGAGACCGTTGCAAACATTTTTCTTTCTGGCACGCGATTGATCTCTGCGTGGCTTCTTGCCGACGCAAGACTAAAGTCGCAATTTTCATACCCGCTTGGGTGGATGGGGTGTCTTTGCAGTATATCTATGATCTTATACATGAAGCATTCATGATAGTTACTAGGATACAGCGTCGCTTCGATAACACCCTATTCAGCCGCTGTCCTGCAATTTAAGCAGGTTGGCCGAGACAGACAAAGGAGAACATCTACATGAAATTTGGCCCCACATGGCATAATCGTGATCTTATACACGATTATGTTGTGCGTCATCGAAGCGTGACACACAAGTTTGCGCGTACGGCGCTGGCTGCCGCAATGGCGGCTGGCATGTTTGCCCCAGCGGCCACGCCCACCGCCGCCGTCATTGATGCCCCTAGCACCGGCGGACACGCTCGGCTGCGTTTGGGAGATTTGATTTGGTTTGACACCAATAACGACGGCAAGCACACCAACGACGAGCCGGGCTTGCCCGGCGTTTATGTTGAGCTATACCGCGACGGCCAAACCCCCGGCGTAGATGTGCCGATTCAAATTACCCATTCAGACGAGAATGGGTATTATGTATTTGACGGTCTAATCGCTGGCCGCTATTTTGTGCATTTGCCCAAATTGCCGTCGGGCTTGCTGCAAGTAACCCCGTTAGACAACGACGCCAGCAACGGCAAAAACAACCGCAATCGCGGCACACAACCGGGCGGCGTCGGTCAACCTGTCACCAGCATCGTATTTAATTTGCAGACGGGTCAAGGCCCCACCGACGTCGGCGATGACGCCAACGGCTATCGCATCGCCGATATCGGGTTGTGGTGTCCGCCAGCCCAAGGCGGAACCTTGCAATTGGGTGACCAAGTTTTTCGTGATGCCAATAACAATGGCCGCCGCGACCCTGACGAAGTCGGCATCAATGGCATTACGATTGAACTGTATAGCGAAGGCCAAGTGCCGGGCGTCAATCAGCCATTGGGGACCGATGTCACCAAACAAGGTGGTTATTACACCTTTCATAATGTGCCAGCCGGGCGTTATTTTGTGTATATTCCACATCCTACGGCAGAATGTTCGACCATCAGCAGCCAAACATTTTATGTGGATGACGGCAAAAACAACCGCAACCGTGGCAAGCAAAGCAACGCCGGTCAGCCGATCACCAGTGTGGTGATGACGCTAGACGCCAACGACGGCGTCACTGACGATGGCGACATTGCAGGCGGCAACCTGACCTTCGACATTGGCTTGGTGTGCGTGCGCTATGCCCAACTGGGCGACAAGGTGTTTGAAGACCGCAATGCCAACGGCCTGCAAGATTTGGGCGAGCCGGGGATTGATGGCGCAACCGTGCAACTCCTTGACAACGCGGGCAATATTTTGCAAACCGTCGTCACCACCAATACGGGGTTGTATCAATTTGGCGGGCTTACGCCGGGTGCAACCTATAAAGTGAAGGTCATTTTGCCCGATGGCTATACATTCACTGCCAAACTCGGCAACCTAAACGATAGCAACAACAGCGATGTTGACACCGTGACTGGGGTGACAGACAACGTGGTGTTGGCCGCCGGTGAGATCAATAATAATGTGGACGCAGGCGCGTATCGCCCGGTGCGCATCGGCAATTTTGTTTGGCGCGATCTCAATGGCAACGGCGTGTATGACGATGGTGCGCCCGAAACAGTGGGCGTAGCCAATGTGGTGGTGCGTTTATACAGTGCCGATACTGACACATTGCTGGCGACCACCAGCACCGATGCCAACGGCATTTATCTGTTCCAAAACTTGAAACCCGGCAATTACTACCTCATTTTTGACCTTGGGACGCTTCCGGCAGGGTTGATGGTGACGGCGGCCAATATTGGCAGCGATGACAGCGTAGACAGTGATGTCAACCCATTCTCTGGTCGCACCGCCAACACTGGGTTCATTGCCAGTGGAAGCGAAGATTTGACGATAGACATGGGGCTGAAGGCCGCGCCAACCGCAACGCCAACCAATACGCCCGTTACCCCAACCAACACACCCACCCCAACTCCAACCAATACCCCTAGCACGGCAACGGCGACGCCAACCGCAACCAATACGCCTAGCACGGCAACGGCGACGCCAACCGCAACCAACACGCCTAGCACCGCAACAGCAACACCCACTGCAACCCCAACCGGCACGGCGCAAGCGTTTAGCTTGGGCGACAAGGTGTTTGAAGACCTCAATAACAACGGCTTGCAAGACGAGGGCGAGCCGGGCATCGCAGGGGTGACGGTGACATTGCAAGGCCCCAACGCCGTCGTGCTCACTGTGACCGATGGCAATGGCTTCTATCAATTTACCAATTTGCAAGCCGGTGTGCCTTATACCGTGACGTTTACGCGCCCGAATGGCTACCAAGCCACCATCCGCAGCGGCAATATTAATGATCCACTCAACAGCGATGGCGACCCAGCGACGGGTGTCGTGGCGGGTATTGTGCTAACCCAAAACAATACCAACATTGACACTGGCTTCTGGCGACCCGCCTCGTTGGGCAATTTTGTGTGGGAAGACCGCAATGGCAACGGCACTCAAGATCAGGGCGAGCCGGGGATTATGGGCGTGACAGTGCGTTTGTTTAATGCGTTTGGCGGCATGATCAGCACCACCACCAATATATCGGGCTTCTATCAATTTACTAATTTGGTAAAGGGCAATTATGTGCTTGAATTTGTTGCGCCGACGGGCTATGTGGCGACGGTGAAACTAAACGAAAACGGCAAAGATGCTGTTGATAGTGACGCCGATCGCAATACAGGCCGCACGGGTTTAATTCCGCTCGATGCGGGTGAAGATGATCCCAGCAACGATGCTGGCTTCTATCGCCCCGCCAGCTTGGGCGACCGTGTGTGGGATGATCGCAATAAGAACGGGGTGCAAGATTTGGGCGAACCCGGCATCAGTGGCGCAACCGTGACATTGTATGACGCCGAGGGCAACGAAATTGCAACCACCCGCACCGATTCAAGCGGTTTGTATCAATTTAGCAATTTACCGCCCGGACGTTACAGCGTCGGCTTCGAGCGCCCACGCGGGGGCTATGTCTTCACCGCGCAATTCCAAGGCGCAAACACGGGCGCAGATAGCAACGCCGATGTCAATACGGGCCGCAGCGATGTGGTGGTGTTGGTTTCGGGCGAGATTAATCCGACCATTGACGCGGGAATGTATGTGCCCGAACCCGACGCAGTCACCTTGGCCTCATTTACCGCACAAAACGACAAGGGCGGCGTGAAGGTCAAGTGGGTAACGACTGCCGAGATCAACAGCTTGGGCTTCCGATTGCGCCGTGCAACGCTGTCGCCAGCCGGTGGCTCAATATCGTTGCCCGATTTGCACGCGGGTTCGGTGGTGGTAACGCCGCAAATGATCTTGGCGCGTGGGCGCGGGCAAGGGGGCGCAACCTATGAATTTGTAGACACAACGGCGCAGCCGGGTTTGAGATATGTGTATTGGCTGGTTGAAACCGAATTGGATGGGACTGAATTGGAGTATGGCCCAACTGCACCGAGTGGCGCTGGGGCGAGCCGAATCTTCTTGCCGCTGTTAACCAACGCGGCCAAGAAGCGATAGCGCGTCTTTTGGCAAACGGCGGCCGGGGGCGGGGTCATTAACACAACCCCCCCCCCCCCTTTTTGCGCCCCAAAATTTTTCCCAATTTCTTATAAAAGGGAAAGATTAATAATTTAGGAAAAGTTTTGGGCCGGAAAACGGGGGGGGGGGGGTGTTAATCATATCCCCGCCCCCCGCCGCCGTTTGCCAAAAGACGCGCTATCGCTTCTTGGCCGCGTTGGTTAACAGCGGCAAGAAGA
>JAHBAL020000569.1 GCA_018500105.2 Anaerolineae bacterium | reverse complement strand
AGATGTGTATAAGAGACAGGGGCATGAGTGTTGACACCGAATTGGCGATCTACCCCGCAACGGTCAAAACCCGCTCAGATTGCAAAAAAAAGAATGTCATTGCAAAGGCAAAAATCACTCAAGCCGGCGGCACATCGGCTACAGCAAAGTTGGTAGGCGCTCCAACTCAAACCATCGAGGTGAACTGCCGTGTGTTGATTACGAAACGCCCTGTGGGCGGCACGCGCACGGCGGTGTGGGCCGTGTCGTTGCCAGTTGGCGATTCAACGACGCTCACCCAGCGCATTCAAGACAGCGATTTGCTCAGCCAAGCCACAGATCGGGCGATGGCTGATGTTGAATTACGCTACGACGCTGGCAAATATCGGTTTTATGACTTGAGCGGGCGCGAATTGTGCGAGCACAGCACTGAGATTGATGGCGCTTGCGATAAGTTGGAGCATATGGCGCGGTATCGGTTGGTGCAGGGGTTGAAAAATGACCAAGAAAGCCAGATCAAAATTAAGACGACCCTGACCGCTTATGACAATAAGACGCTGCCTGTCAAGGGTGGAGATAGCGGTGATTTGACCTTGACGTATCAGGAGGGAGGCAGCAAGTTCAATCGCTATCGGTTAACGATCAAAAATGAAAGCGCTGTCGCAGTATATGTCAATCTGTTTTATTTGGAGAGCGATTTCTCGATCACGGCGCGTTACCCAAAGCAAAGCGAACCAAAATCAATCCCTGCTGGCGAGGATTGGACCTATGGGTTGGATAACAGCGACAAATTATTAATCGGGCTTACTAACGGTGAAGCCAGTTTAAAGGATCGCATTAAAGTAATCGTCACCACAAAGCCTGTCGAGTTGGGTTTACTGGCGCAAGATGGCCTCAAACCGCCCTCTCGCGGAGGGACAAAATCAGCAGATCGCAGCATCGAATCGCCTTTACAAAAGCTATTGCGAGCAAAAACCAGTGGCACACGTGGGCAAATGACTGACGATGACATTCTCGATGATGATTGGACGAGCAGCGATGTCGTTTTTCATATCGTGCGCGAACGCGCCTCGAATACATTCGCAAAGGGGGTGTTATCGCAACCGCTCAACGTGGGCGAAATGAGCATTACCCAAAAGCCCGAAGGCCTGACTGGCTCGATCGCGATTGAGCCATTTGAAAGCGATGCGCGGCGTAGCGTGGGCGAAGGCATTGTGTTGCCATCTGAATTTTTGGCGCACCCAGAATTGTGCCAATTGCTGGCAAAGCCCGGCGCACGTAGTGTGGGGCAAGCGGGGCTGGTCGTCAAGATCGAGACAGACGGAGACACCCACAAAGCAGTCACTTCCGATTCGCCGCTGGTGCTGGATGTGAGCAAAATTGACCCGCAGGCCGAAATGCTGGCCGTGACCCACGACGGCGAAGACTTTTTGATCGTGGGCAGTGGCACACATGGCTCGGTTACAGTCAATCACTTGCCCGAAGACCTTGCCCGCACTCGCGCAAATGTGCCGCGTGCGCTGCGTTTGTATTTATTTAAAAAATCGGGGCAGCCTTTGCCCGAATTGGGTTTGCATTATTTTGAGCGCGGGGGCGACATTAGCAAGCCGCGTTCGGCGAAACGCAGTGATTTTAAACAAGGCGACACAGTCGCGTTAATGGTGCATGGCTTTTTATCCGATACCGGCTGGATGGCTGACGGCGTGGCGACGTTTTTGCGCAACGATGTCATAGATTACGATCATGTCATCGGCTGGGACTATGAGACCATCGGCACTGGTGTTAGCGACAACGGCAGCGCCTTGGCGAGCGCCTTACGGCGCTGCGGGTTTGGCGAAAACGATGGCATTACCCTGCATGTTTATGCACATAGTATGGGCTGTTTGGTGTCGCGCTGCATGATCGAATTGCACGGCGGAGACAAGTTTGTGGACAAGGCCGTGTTGGCTGGCCCGCCCAACTTGGGCACACGGGCCGCCGATGTCAGTCATGGCGCGGCCTATTTGCTCACTTTGTTGCTCAATAATGTCGTCGTCATCCCCGGCCCAAGCTGGCTGGGCAACTTGGTATCGGGCGGATTTGCTTGGCTGATCAACGGCGCTGCGGGATGGAGCGATCTAAAGACCACCTCGCAGATTGTGAAAACCGTGAATGAGTTGACTGAGCCGAATACTGTGCCCTATTTGGTGCTGGCTGGGCTGAATCATGCACAAGATGAAGCAAGCGCCAAAGCGAAACGTATTGCTACAAAAATCTTGGATACCGGTTTAGAGACTTTTTATGGTGGCCCCAATGATATGGTCATTGGCCAGCGTTGTATGACCGATCTGCGTCTTGGCACGTATCCGCTGCTCACGGTGAAAGAATTGGGGTGTAGTCATGGTGGGTATTATGCGGATGCGGCTGGACGAGCGGCGATTAAGCAATGGGTATAAAATGATTGAAGATTGATTGGACGGTTAAATTCACAAAAAACACTTCGAGATAAATCATGGCAACAGAATTTTCACTTGACTTTAAAAACAAGTATCGAACCTTGTTGGCGAACAATTTCAATTTAGATGAGTTGCAAGTTTTAACAAGCAGCTTGGGGATTGATTTTGAGGAGATCAGAGGGTCCTCCAAAACGATAAAAGTTCTTGAGTTAATTGAACATATGCGACGACGAGGTATGTTAGCCGATTTGGTTCAGGCATCTGTTACCTTTCATTCGCCTTCAAAAGTAGATTGGTCGGTGTTGGGGAATGAGGTTAAGCCGTTTCTACAAACTGCGATGCCGCCTGAAAAACGGGGAAGTGGGCAGAGAGGAGATGATGACGAAATTCGGCATAAAGGCCAAATGATGGATGATGATGGTGTAATACAAGATAAAAGCATTAAAGATATTGGCCCAATAAAACAAAGACACGCGCTATTGGTCGGGATTAACAATTTTGACGACTCAAAATATAATGCTTTAAAGTTTTGTGAAAACGATGCCAATGCCATGACCGAAAAGTTACAAGGCTTGGGCTTTCAATGCACCAAGATGCTTGGCAGTAATCAGGGCAGCAATCTATATCCGACCCGAGTGAATATTCTTGCCCAACTCAATCGCATATGTAGCATCACAGAACGCGAAGATTTAACTTTGTTATATTTCGCCACCCACGGCGTGCGTTTTGGCGATGACCAAGTTCCTTACCTTGTGGCAAAAGACACCCAAAGCGCAAAAGAACTATTTCAAGAAACAGCAGTTTCAATAGACCGCGTCATTGAGATGCTTAAAAAGAGTAAATCTCGGCGGCATGTTTTATTGCTAGACGCCTGTCATGTTGGGGTGGATCGTGGCTCTGATGATGAGCAGGAAAAGTTTCATAAATATGTGTATGATCGTGCGCAGGGTATCGCACTATTGGCGGCCAGCGCAGCAGATCAAACAGCAGTTGAACAAGATGGGCATGGGCTATTTACGAGATTTTTGCTGGATGGCTTATCTGATAAAGCAGATCGCAACAAAAAAGGATTTATCACCACCACTGATTTATCAAATTATGTTTTATATCGTGTGCGCGACTGGTATGACACTCGGCATTTGCATCGCCAAGACCCTACTTATCGAATAGAAGGCTTAGGTGACATGATTCTAGCTGAGTTGAAATCAGCAATTATTAGCTGACAAAGCGAAAGAGGCTTCATAATGGATGCAATTAATCTGCCTAACCGTCTGTTAACAGACCTAAAGTCAATCTTTGCTGAATGTGATCAATTTAAAAGCTATGATGATTTGAAAGCTTTTTGTATAGGTGATGAACTTGCATTTATAAAAAAGCGCATACGTAATGCAGATAATACGATAAACCTTGTGGCGTTTTTTATTGAAGACTTCTATGAAAAAGTCTGGGATAGCCAACGAGCGATTTTTGTGTTTATCAAATGTCTGTTAGGTGATTTAGATGAAAAAGATGCAAGACATGCAGATTTGAAGCAATGGCTAAGAAAAGCAGAGCAATATATATTTTTGAATACTGAAAAATCTTGTCTGTTATCTGAGCTTAAAGATGTTAATATTCAACAGTTAAGACACTATTATGGACAAGTCTTACCGAGTTCAGAACAGGATCGTCAAATGATGCAGTTGGATGACATGCTGGATAGTTTCTTTCCTAGGAACCAAGTTGAGCTATCAGATGAGAAAGTGTTACATTTTTTGGAATTTATTGAAATTATTGCATATTATGAAAAGCAAAAAGCAAGCATACTAAACAATCGGAGCAACAGCGAATTTGTCCAATTATTTAATGTTGAGAATAAAATAATTTACCAAATTCGAGAAAAAGTTGCGCAAGAGCGCAAAATAAAGCCTGCCATACAAACTATTCCCACAAGTCATTCAGACAAAAGTGATAAACAGGATGAACCAAATCAAAACCCTTTAAAAGCCTTAGCGGATTTACGTTCCTTTTTAGCATCATCAAGTCCTAAGGCAAATGACTTTATCAAATCTCTTTCAGCGTTGCCGCTTTCTGTCCCGATCATATGCGCGGTGAAGGAAGCTCTATTGCCAGAGCCAAATAATGAGGCTTTGGTAGAAGTTTCATTAAGTGGTCTTATTCAACGCCATCAACACCCCTCAACACCTGTGCCAACTATTTATGCAAATCAGGTATGGTATGACTTTTTGCCCGGTATACGTGAAGAGTTAAATTTAGCATTAGGCCCACAAAAGTTAGCTGACATCTTACGCAAAACAGAAGACAAAATAGCAGATGCGCTTGGCATCAAGCTTAATATTTGCGAGTTAATAAAAGATTTTGACAGTAAAAAACCTTTTAAGTTTGATATTGATAACTTATTTTATGTCAATGAGCTAATCAGCATTCTATACAGAGTAGGAGGGGACGACTGTATTGCTATTGCAAAAAGAATTGAGCGTGCAATTTATTTGTTGGATGAGTTGAATGACAGATCAGGAAAATCTATTTTTAATTCTGATCGTTCAATAAAGATTTTCCAGATCCAACTCTTTCAAGTGCTGGATGCTTGTTTTGATTTAAATGGATTAGAACATCTTTGCTTTGATTTAGAGATTGAATACGATGATTTAGTTGGCCAAGATAAGTTGGCAAAAATATTAGCGCTATATAAACATGTTAGTGATCAAAATAAAATCGTTCTGCTTTGTGAAATAATAAAAAAGCATGATGGGTATGACTTAATGAACGAAATCCCATCATCAATTAAAAATATAAGCAATAATCGTCAGATCAGCAGCTACCGCACAGAACTCATTAACTTTATAGATCGCGTGATTAATGCTTTTAAAAGAACAACAGGCAAAAACGAAGCTGACTTAAAGTATATCTTTGAATCCTATAAGCACGAGTTTGAAAGCATCATTGATAAGATTAATAAAATTCAATTTTTTCAGGCAAACAGAAGGTATTGTATTTTTAAATTAACCCAACGCCTATACAAAACTGGTGGCATGAAGAACCTACTTGAAAGATTATCAAATCTTCGACCAGATGAAAATTGGGGTACACCTATAGCACGTCCATCCTACAATCAAATCACAGAAGCAATGTCCGTTTTTTTTAATAAAGAAGATTTGAGAGATTTAGATTTAAGTTTAGGACTTGGGGTCTCAGACGTATATCGCTTAGAAAAAAAGACGGAATTGCAAAATTGCATAATCAACTTTGCTACTCAAAACAACGATGAAGGCGAAAATTACAGAAAAAATTTATTAAAATGGTGCAAGGAGAATCGTCCTTTTATAGATTGGAATGATCTTGAATTTCCTAACAAAAGTAATACGCTACCCAAGCCTGTAGGTAATGAATTAGAAGTAGCAGCGAGCCAAGCTTTTAGTTGGCAAGATATGTTTGCGTTATGCTTTGATCTAGGCATTGATTATTTTGGTTTACTGCCTAGCAATCAGCCAATTGCTAAGATTGAAGTATTCCGGAAAATCTTCTCATTATTTAAGGAACAACAAAAGGAGGGGGTTTTAGAGCGATATTTATCAATTATGAGACCAGGGATATTTAGTTTAACTGGACTTCAAAATACAGAAGACACAAAAAATGAGTTTAGCACTGGCAATAGTTACTATGATGCAAGGCGAGAGTTAAAGGGAAGACTAAAAAAAATTTTTAATCTTGAAGATATCAGGCGAATTATAGGGCATATAAATTTAAATAACGAATGGCTTGTAATAAAAAGTGAAGACATACAAGAAACAATTATAAAAATAATAAATTTCTTTGAAAAAAGAAAAAATATCAGCTTATTAGTTAGTCAGTGCAGAAAAGAACGTCCGGATATTTATTGGGAAGATCTAGTTTTTGAGCGTAATTAATATGAACAACAAGTTAAGAAAAGATTTTATATCAGTGTTATCAGGCTGTGATGAACTTCAATCTGATGAATCGCTGAAAGAGCTATTTTCTGAAGAAGCGCTATCCTTCTTCAGAGAAAAGCTACGACAAGCAAATAGAACGGAGCGCCGCATCGCATATCTTATTGAAGATTTGGAAAGATTAGTATATGATGGGAAGCCTGTCTTGGCTACGTTTCTCAACGTAATTATCCAGCGATATGACTCAAGAGACAATCGCTATTCTCAGCTTCAAGAATTGTTGCATCGCTTACAAAAAGAGAGTAGTTCAGTAAAAGTAGTTGGTGACCACAATACAGTAGGTGACGGATCAATTTTTATCCCTCCAAGCCATAATAATAGCAAAGCCATTCCAATATCTCAAAACGAATTACTTATTGCAGAGCCAATCAAACTCTATGCAGCCGCTCCCAAACAAGCGGAAGTCGGTTCAGCATTTCGTGTGGCAGTGCAAATTCGTATGCCCAGCACTGGCCCACTTGAAGTTGAGGAATTAAATCAAGTGGCCTCAGCCGATGGGCAAATATTTCGAAGCGATGAAAAAGATATCGTACGGTATCGTGTCCAACTTGCAGCTACAAATTGTGATGTAGTTGGTTCCTCTATGTTTGAATTTCTACTCAAACAAGGCCAAAACTCAAACCTGCAAAATTTTATGTTGCAGCCTCGAAACGAGGGGACAGTATTAATTACAGTGAATGCCTATCAAGCTGACACCAATCTGTTAGCAGCAAGCACCTTTTCGCAAGTGAAGGTCGTGGTTGTAACCAATCGTCCAACACTTACCCGCTCTCAGCTACCTGATGATGAAATTACAACAAGTGCACCTTTGGAGAATCAAGATTTGGTCGAGTTGCTGAAAAATGATACCCTATCACCCGCTCATCTATCAACTGCCCTTATAAAAATCCTATTTGCAGCCGCCAATCCAACTAACACCACAAAACTGCGTCTCGGCAAAGAGTTTGATGAAATAAAGGCAGAATTAGAACGTGGCGGCAAACGAGATAAGGTGACCTTAGCCCTCCCCCAACTTGCAACCCGTGGAATAGACTTATCACGTGCCTTGCTACAAGAAATCCCAACAATTGTGCATTTTTCGGGTCATGGGGAGAAAAATGGCGCAATCTACTTTGAAACAGACAATGGCAACTCAAATATGGTGTCGGCAGAAACGCTGGGGGCGTTGTTTGAGGTATTTGAAGGACAGGTGCAATGCGTCATCTTAAACGCCTGCTACTCTGCGACTCAAGCCCAAGCCATCGCCAAACACATCCCCTATGTCATCGGCATGAATCGAGCCATTCCAGACACCCATGCCATCGCTTTCTCGATTGGCTTTTACCAAGCCATCGCCAATGGCGCTACGATCGAAAAAGCTTATGCCCTCGGCAAGGTGCAAATTGGCTTAAGTTGAAAATACCCCCACTACAACAACCCCCGCAGCCGCTCACGATCAACATTACCACCACTGAGCACACAGGCCACCGTCTGCCCCGCTCCCACCCTGACCGCGCCCGACAACAAAGCGGCGACGCTGGCGGCGGCGGCAGGCTCGGCCAACACCTTGCAGCGCTCTAAAATCAGGCCCATCGCCTCGGCAATGGCGGCATCTTCGACCAACACCACCTCATCCACAAAAGCTTGCACGTGCGCCAAATTGTGTTTGCCGACAAACGGCGCGGCCAGCCCATCGGCGATGGTGCTAAGCTTGTCGAGATGCACCGGCTCGCCCTGCGCCAAACTGCGCGTCATGGTGGGCGCACCCGTTGGCTCGACCCCGATCACGCGAATGCTTGGCTTGGCCTGCTTGAGATAAGCCGCCACGCCCGAAATGAGACCGCCCCCGCCCACACCACAGATAACGACATCGGCCTGCGGCACATCATCCAGCAATTCGAGCGCCACCGTGCCATGACCGGCAATCGTCATCAGGTGATCGAACGGATGCACCAAGGTCAAACCACGCTCCTTTTGAATCGCCAAGGTCGTTTCGAGCAAATTCCCCGCCGTTTGAATGACCTCGCCGCCATAGCCCTGCGTGGCCTCGACCTTGCTGCGCACCGCCGTCGCAGGCATCACTACCACACACGGCACACCCAACTCGCGGGCCGCCAATGCAGTGGCTTGGGCATGGTTGCCCGCCGATAGCGTAATGATGCCTTTGCGCTTCTCGTCAGGGCTAAGATGATGCACATTGTTCAACACACCGCGTATTTTGAACGAACCGGCGCGTTGCAGCATTTCATATTTGCAAAAAAACGACACACCAAAGCGCTGCCCAAAATAACTCGACCGCAACGTGGGGGTGCGATGCACCCGCCCCGCCAGCACCCGCTGGGCGGCATAAACATCATCAGGGCGAATGAGAGAAGAAGGGGTATTCATGACCAAGTATTTTAAAGCCACGAGCCATGCGCCATAAGCAACAAACCCAAGGCTGTTCAAAAGTCGCCTCGTCATTCCCGCGAACGCGGGAATCCACAATCCCACAGACACAATTTTACGAGTTTGTTGCGTTTTTGCTTGCAACGTTATGGATCTCCGCGTTCGCGGAGATGACGTATTGAGCGCTATGCTGACTTTTGAGCAGCCTTAGCAGCAAACCTGAAAATCCAACAACAAAGGTTTAACTGTTATATGGATATGCGCATAAGCGCAATGTATATTTTGTGGCGTTTATGCGTCGCAAACCAATAAATTATGATGCTTGCACAAAATTTAAGAAAAAACGCTCATCTCCTTCTCTCATTATTCGTGGCCGCCGGATTCGCATTCTTGCTTGCCGAATTGGTCATCCTTAATCACACAAGCGGGCCGCGTATGATCGGGGCCATTGCCTGTGTCGCAGGGATTGTTTTAAGTCTTGCGGCGTTGGCCCCCAATAGTCGCCTGCGCCAAATTTTGGCCATTTTGTTTGTGTTGGTGGCGTTGTCTGGTTTGTTTGGGGCCAATACCCACCAAGGCTCACGGGGTTTTCGCCAGCAAGGCGTGGCCTCGGCCCCCGCGACCGAAGACCGCACCATTCGACGCGCACTCAATAGCTTCGGCAATTTGCCACCCACCCTCGCCCCGCTTGCTTTGAGCGGGCTGGCAATGTTGGGCGCAGCTGTGACGCTTGCAGGATCGGCTAAACGCGATTAATCAATGGTTCGCAATGCCATGAGTCGTGAGCTTGTAAGCCATGAGTCGTGAGCTTGTAAGCCATGAGCCATGAGCTTGTAAGCCGATCAAGTAAGGTTGCGCCTTACTTGATCGGCTTTTTTGTTCTCCCAAATACATAGACGCAGGCGCGGGCGCGGCGTCCAGCAAGGGGAGAAACTTATTGTCTCAATGGGTCATCCCGACGCGCAGCGAGGGATCCCCGAAGATTAAATCCAGCAAATACGTCGTCAGGTCAGCCAAAGTTTT
>JAHBAL020000182.1 GCA_018500105.2 Anaerolineae bacterium | reverse complement strand
AGATGTGTATAAGAGACAGGCATTACATGCTGCCGCCAACGGCCCGCTTCGACATGGATGAAATCATGAACCTCATTCGTGATCGGCGCTATTTTGTGCTGCACGCCCCGCGCCAAACCGGCAAAACGACGGCGCTGTTCGCCCTTATGCACAAACTCAATGCCGAAGGAGAATTTCGGGCGCTTTATGCCAATATCGAAACAGGTCAAGCCGCTCGTGAAAAGATTGACGAGGCACTACCTGCCATCATTGAGGCCATTGCCAGTTATGCCAATATTTGGCTAAAAGACCCTGACGCTCGAGTTTTAGCTCAAACTGTATTGAAAAACTCAAGCCCCAATAGTGCATTATTCACCTTCCTCGATTTATGGTGTCAGACCAGCCCCAAACCCACCGTGTTATTTCTCGATGAAATTGACTCACTGGTTGGCGACACCCTGATCTCGGTATTGCGGCAACTGCGAGCAGGTTACACTAATCGCCCACATAATTTTCCACAAACGATTATTTTGTGTGGTGTGCGCGATGTGCGCGACTACCGCATTCACTCGTCCAGCGAAAAAGCCGTTATCACTGGCGGCAGCGCCTTCAATGTTAAGTCTGAATCATTACGATTGGGTGACTTTACCAAAGCTGATGTGTATACCCTGCTACAGCAACACACTGATGCTACTGGTCAGCCCTTCACCCCTGATGCCATGCACCAAATTTGGCATTACTCACAGGGGCAGCCTTGGCTGGTGAATGCGTTGGCACGCGAGGTGGTGTATAACATGCGTGAGAACCGCGACCGCACGGTTACCATCACCGCACCGATGATTGACGAAGCCAAAGAGCGGCTCATCATTCGCCGCGATACCCACCTTGACCAACTGGCCGACAAATTGACCGAACCTCGTGTGCGTCGCGTCATCGAGCCAATTGTGGCAGGTGAAGAATTGGACGAATTGAACAACGACGACACCCAATATGCGCTCGATTTGGGGCTAATTCGGCGTAGTGTAGGCGTGCCACTTGCGATTGCCAATCCGATCTACCAAGAAATTATTCCGCGCGAACTCAGTCAAACTGCGCAAGATTCGATCCCAGCACAATTTTCGCCCAAGTGGATGACCGTAGATGGCAAATTAGATGAGGCCAAAATGCTGGCGATGTTTTTAGACTTCTGGCGGCAGCATGGGCAGCCACTCTTGCGCACCTCCCCCTATTCTGAGGTGGCGGCACAGGTTGTGTTTTTGGCATTTTTGCAGCGGGTGGTCAATGGCGGGGGCTATATTGACCGCGAATATGCGATTGGTTCACGGCGAATGGATGTGCTGGTGCGCTTTGGCGTGCCGCCTAAGGTGCAACGGCTGGCGATGGAACTAAAAGTATGGCGGCAAGGTCGCAAAGACCCCACCGCGCAAGGGCTGACACAGCTCGACCAATACCTGACGGGCTTGGGGCTAGACACCGGCTGGCTCGTCATCTTCGACCAACGCGCCGGTTTGCCCGACATTGAAGACCGCACCAGCGCCGAGGTCGTCATCAGCCCGGCTGGGCGGCACATCACGCTCATTCGCGCTTAGCGCGAAATTTAAAATTTAAAATTGAAAATGAAAAATTGGACTTTCATCTCCAATTTTCCATTTTAAATTCTAAATTTTACATTTCCAAGAAGTCAACAAGCCCAGTCTCAAGCGAATATTCGGCCCCAACGATGAGCAGGCCATCGTTTAGCACAAGCTGCTCAAGAATCTGCGAGCCGTGCCGCAATTGATTGACCGAAGCGCGAATGTTGGCGCGAATGGCGTGATGCAATAATTCATGCGGGTCGCTCGCCAATTCGGTATCGAGCAAACCCACAACCGACGGGCTGATACGATCTACGATGGATTTTAAATTACGCGATTGATCAGCAGTCGGGCGACGTAATTCTGACAAGGTGGCCGAAACCGCGCCACACTGCGAATGCCCCAGCACCACCACCAGCCGTGTGCCAAATTGGGCCGCCGCAAATTCAACGCTGCCAATGCCAGACGGCGCAACCACGTTGCCCGCCACGCGAATGACAAACAAGTCGCCTAGACCTTGGTCAAAGACCAATTCAGCAGGCACACGCGAATCTGAACACCCCAAAATGATGGCAAACGGGGTTTGTCTGGCTGCCAACTCACGCCGACGAGTTTGGCTCATAAAACTTTCGAGGCTACGTACGTCTGAGGCAAATCGGCGATTTCCCTCGCGCAGACGTTCAAGTGCTTGTTGGGCCGTCATCATGGCGCGGTAGTCTACAACATCGCCATCAGCGTATCATCACCACTTTTTGTGACTATAGGCTAGCGCTATAAGCGCGTGGCCCAGTAGGGCGTGGGCTGCCACCGGCTGGCTCAATGGTGACACCGAAGCGAACATAGGCATTGAATTGGCGCGGGGCGGTGATAAGAAAAGTGCGGACTTTGTTGCCCGATTGGTCACAGGCAAAAACAGCGCCCGTATCGCGGGCATCATCGCCATAGGCCAACCATAGCTGATAATTTTTGTCGGGCGGCAAGGTTGGCAAATCTCGAATGAGTAACACGGCGGCGTTCGTTGTTGGATCAAAACGCAAATTCGCCAGCGAATTGGCCGCCTCACCCACCCCAACCAAGCGCACTTGCTGCAAACCCGGGTCGCTTATCAACGCCAAAATGTGCTGCTGCTCATCAGTTTCGGCCTTTAACACAACGGCTTGTTCTTGCAATTGTTGTCTTTGGGAAATGCCACTGATTGCCAAAGCCAAACACAAGGCCGCAACAGCCAAAACTGCCCCACGCGGCATCGCAACCGAGGTGCGAAAAAGCCAATCGTAAATTTGTTGCCACCCAGTGCGCAACGGGTTAATGACACGCGGCTTGGGGGGCGCAATGCGCACCTTTTGCGCCAAACGTGCAGCCAACGTTTGGCGCACATGCGCCGCGGGTGTATGTGTTGGCACAGCAGCAAGCAAAGCATTGCCAACCGCCCGAATTTGCTGATACTCGGCGCGGCAAGGTGGGCACGCATCTAAATGTGTGGTTAAGGCGGAACGCTCGGCCTCACTCAGTGCCTCTGGCCGAACATAGGCAAGCCCCTTAACGTCATCGCAGGTCATCACGATACTATATTGAGCACAACTTCAAGCAAAGTCGCCAGATAGTTGTATACAACGATACGTTACATTCTAAGTAACACTAAAACAACGGGTTTTAGATCTATAGCTTTTGCCAAATTGTCCTTAATTTTTCCATCCCCAAACGTTGGCGGGTTTTCACCGTGCCCAAGGGCAGCTTCAAATAATCAGCGATCTCGCTTTGGCTCATTTGATGATATTCCGCCAACACAATCACCTCTCGTTGCTCAGACGGCAGCGATTGCATGGTCAATTCTAATTCGCGCCAACGATGTTCGTTTTCAAACGATAAATCTGGCGGCTCAACAAAATCATCGTCGTCAAACGAATGACTGGCATGACCGACCCTTTTCTCTTGTGCCAGCCGATTAATCGCCATGTTATGGGTGATTTTGAGCAGCCAGCCCAAAAAACGATTTTCCTCATAGCGATATTGCGCAATTTGATCCCATACACGCAAAAAAGCATCTTGCGTCACTTCCTCAGCCAGCATCACATCGCCCAAAATAGCGAGCGCCAATGAATAGACCCGCTTTCCGCATAGGTCATAAAGCGCCATCAATGCGCTCTCATCACGGTTGCGCAAACGCTGAATCAGGCTTAAAATAAGCTGTGGATCAAATGCCATGATACCCAATAATCACATGTATTCTATTCATAAAATCGGGTGTGTGTTGAATTTATTGGCAAAAAACTTGCAAAAATGCAAGCCCCACCGGTTATCACCATCACAATTTTGCGCACTGAGGGAGTCAACATGATAGACTATCCCCCGATAGCATAAAACTAACTCAAACTTCCGAGGTCTTGGTTCGGTTTGGTGTTGCAGCTACAACTTGCGATAAGACCTCGTAGGTTGTGCAGCTATTTTCACCTCAGAATGGGGATTAGAAGAAATATGGAACGCGAAGCAACATTACGTTTTTTTGCCGAGCCGGGCGATGTGAATTTTTACGGCAAGGTATTTGGTGGGGCCGTGATGCAATGGATTGACCTTGCGGGCTATGCCTGTGCGGCGGCGTGGTGCGGCACAGCCTCGGTCACCATTTATGTCGGCGGCATTCGTTTTTACAAGCCTATTTTGGTTGGGCATTTGGTCGAGGTCACCGCCAAGCTCATTCACACGGGCCGCACCACCATGCACATCGCAGTTGATGTTTGCTCAAAAGACCCCAAGGTGGGGGAATATGCCAAAACAACCCACTGTGTCATCGTTTTTGTGGCGGTAGACGACAAAGGCGCGACGATTCCCGTGCCAAAATGGGTTCCGGTCACCGAGGAGGATCGGCAATTAGAGTCGTATGCACTCAAGTTGATGGCCTTGAGCAAGCAGCTTGAGCAAGAAATGGCGCTGCATATGTGATGTGAGCCATGAGCCTTGAGCCATGAGCCGTGAGCTTTAAGAGTTTGATGATTAATGCTTGGATAATTCACAGCTCATGGCTTTCTCACGGCTCATGGCTCATGGCTCACGGCTTTCTCATGGCTCAAGGCTTGATTGATGCGCGAGAGCAGGTGCTGGTTTTCGCGCTTGACGCCGATGACGTAGGGAACGGAGGCGATGACGCGGTAATCGAGCGCGTTGTTGCGGATGAGGGCGGATGGCGTAAGGGCAGGCACAATTGCCAAGGTGGCATGACCGTCATGCAGGGCGCTGATCGCCTCAGCATCGCTGGCAACCGTTATGCGATTGAGACCCACGACACGGCGTTGCCAATAGCGCAGCAAGCGGTCGGCCTCGCTGCCCAGCGCCACCGCCACCCGCTGATTCTTCAGCGTGGCGGCATCGCTCATCGAGCAACATTGCGCTTTTGGCATCACCAAACGCAAGCCCGCATCAAAATAGGCGCGGCTAAAGCCAATGGCTTCGGTTTGGGTTGGGTCAATCTGCACCGACGAAATAATCGCATCCACCCGCCCCAATTTGAGCGCATCATACATGGCATCGTAACCAACCGGCTCAGTCACCAATTGCAATTGCAGCCGCTGCGCCACCGCCCGCATCACATCCGCCTCAAGGCCATTCCAGCCCGATGCGTCGTAATACGACAGCGGGTAAGTGTTTGGATCAATGCCAACGATGAGTGTGCCGCGTTGCCGCAGTGCCCGCCAATGGACTTCGCTGCGATACACATCGCGCATGTGCGGCCACGCCATGAGGGCAATTAGCCCCGCTATGACCGCTCGAAGCCATTGCCGTTTGAGCGCCGTCATCTAAAACATTTTTGCAAACTGAATTTGGCTGCGGTCAAGCTCGATCCAATGCGGCACAACGCGCCCATCGGCATGAAAAACCAACCGCCCAACGCTCGGCGAGGTCGGGTCGCCATCGGCCCCGATCACGGCGCCGGGGTTGTAATACAACACCTCATCCAGCAATTTGCCAACCGGACGATGCGAATGCCCAAACACGACCACCGTCGTGTTGGCCGGTTTGTGGCGGTGCATTCGCTGAATCAAGCGCCAATTGACGCGATCAAGATAGCCAAACGACTTGCGCACACGGCGGCGCGGGCGGCGAAATAAAGCTCGCACAAAGCCGGGCAACCCGCACACTTTGTCATACAACGCATAGCCAAAATTTAAATGTCCGTGCGTCACCCAGATCAAATGATCGCCGACAGGGATCGAAACCGACATCGGTAAATCTTGGTCATGGATGCCGCTGGCATATTGCCAATGAATATTGCCCGCCACCGCGTGAACAGGCGCAATTTTTCCGAGTTGAGCGATGAGGTCGGTGTCTTCCAAATCGCCCGCGTGAATAATTTGGTCGCAGTCACGCAGATAATTTGTCACTTGGTCGGGCAAACGCGCCAAACGAAAGGGAATGTGACTGTCGGATAAAACGCCAATTTGGGCGATGATGGGGGCGGTGCTGGGTTGGGCGATCGGGTCGCGCATGGCCCCATACGGAGGTGATGGTTGCGAATTCACAAAAATGCCATTAGCAATGATATCATCTTGCCACTAAAACAAACACACAAAAAATCATGTCTATTCTTGATGAAATTCTGGAACACAAAGTAAGGGTTGAATTACCGGCCCGCAAAAAGAAAACCCCGTTGGCCGACATGCGTCGCGCCGCCTTGGCTGCCCCGCCTGCGCGTGATTTTGGCACAGCGCTACGCCGCGCCGATGGCAAAGTGGCACTCATTGCCGAGGTCAAGCGGGCCTCGCCATCGAAAGGCGATTTGGTGAAAGGTGACTTTAACCCAGTGACGTTGGGCCAAACCTATGAGGCGAATGGTGCGGCGGCCATTAGCGTGTTGACCGACGAGAAGTTTTTTAAGGGGGCGCTGGCCTATCTGAGCGCAGTCAAACAGGCAGTGAATATTCCGGTGCTGCGCAAAGATTTCATCATTGATGAGTATCAAATTCACGAGGCGCGGGCGGCAGGCGCAGATGCTATTTTGCTGATTGTGGCGGCGCTGGATGACGCGATGCTACGCGAGTTTTCAGCCATTGCCAAAACCTTAAATATGACTGCCTTGGTCGAGGTGCATGACGAATACGAGGTGGATCGGGCATTGGCGGCAAGGGCCGAGGTCATCGGCGTGAACAACCGCGACTTGCGCACTTTTCACACCAGCCTCGACGTGACCGGCCATTGCGCCAAGCATATGCAAGCCAAACACGCCATCTTGTGGGCAGGCAATGAGCACGCCGCAAATGCGATTACATTGATCTCGGAGAGCAGCATTTACACGCCCGAACATGTACGAAAAGTCGCGGCGATGGGGGCATGTGCTGTTTTGGTCGGCGAAAGCATCATTGTTTCGGGCGATATTTCGGCGCAAGTGCGGGCGCTGGCTGGGGTGGCGCGAATTCGTTGAGGGTTGAGGCCGTTTGGATGAGAAGCGGCGGCGGGCGGCGGCGGTGGTGTCGCTGCGCTCAACCACCGCCTAATGCGGACACGAACCCGCTGGGTTCGTGTCCGACATCCACAACGTGTCGTAGGGCGGCAAAAAACACCCCGAAGGGGTTTCAAACATAAGCCGGTGGTGTCGCTACGCTCAACCACCGGCAAACCGAGGGCCGCGACACCCTCCATTATTTCGGTGTCCGGCGAGTCGCTGCGCTCAACCACCGCCTAATGCGAGAACGAACCCGCTGGGTTCGTGTCCGACATCCACAACGTGTCGTGGGGCGCAAAAAACAC
>JAHBAL020000044.1 GCA_018500105.2 Anaerolineae bacterium | reverse complement strand
TCCCCCTACCCCTCCGCCGCCGGCTCCAGTTGTTTATAAGAGCCGGTTCCGGGTTTCCCCCAACTTGGCCCCAGCCCCCCCCATTTTGTCCCCGCCGCTACCATTGGCGGGGCGCTCATTTTGGCAATGGTGCTGACGTTTGCGTTGGTGTTGTGGCAGTCGGCGCGTGTCGAGGCGCTCATTCGGCGGTTGTGCAGCTATGTGCCGCGTCTGAATGGCGAGATGTTGGTGGCGCGGTTTCACGATATTCGCGCCAGTTTTGCGCTCATCAGCACCCCGCGCAAATTTTTTAATGCCATTTTGCTCACTGTGGCGGCATGGATTTTTACCATTTTGGTGGTCTATTTCCTCATGGGCGCGTTTATGCCAAAATCGCTGGTGCAGGCCGGGTTTGTCACCACCTCGACCAACCTCGGCGGGGCTCTGCCGTCGGCGCCGGGCGGGTTGGGGGTGGTGCAAATGTTTGCCACCCAGTCGCTGGTCGTGCCATTTGGCGTCGAGACCAATGTCGCTGTCGCGTTTTCGTTCGTATCGGTCATCTATCAGCAAATTTTGCTCATCTTATTTGGTTTTGTTGGCCTTGCGCGAATGGGTTTACAATTCTCAAATATCAATCGTAAGCAGGGTGTCTAAGCGCCCGATTTGATGCTAAGATAAGCCTATGAACGAGCAAAATGAACTAAATCAACAAGAGCTAAAAGAGAAAAGATCGGACGTCGCTCCCTTTGGTTGGTTTGCACTGGGATCATTGTTTGGCGTGATGATGCTGTTTAGCGCCTTGATGGTGAGCACCAACGGCGCTTTGTTGTCATTGCTGCGCGGGGGCACAGCCGCAGCCGGCACACAAGCCGAATTAAAACAAACCGTGAAAGCCGCCCTGCAAGAGGTGATTGACGAAAGCACCCAACGCGCTGGCGCGGCCAATCCGCAAGCGGCGGCAGCGGCTCCGGTCAATATGCAAAATGTGGCTTTGCGCCCCAACAATACCCAAGGCAAAGCCGACGCGCCCGTCACCATCATCGAGTATAGCGATTTTCAATGCCCATATTGCTTGCGCCATCATACCGAAACTTTCCCGCGCATTATGCAAGAGTATGTGACGACGGGCAAAGTCAAGATTAGCTATAAAGAATATCCGGCGTTGGGCGATGTGTCATTTTTGGCGGCCCAAGCGGCTGAATGCGCAGCCGATCAGAATGCGTTTTGGGGCTATCACACCGCATTGTTTGCCGAACGCGCCAAGAATGGCCGCATTCCACAAACCAAGGCCGATTTGATTCGGCTGGCCTCGACCACGCTCAAGATTGATATGAACGCCTATAGCAAATGTGTCAATGAAGACCAAACCGTAGGCCGTGTGCAGGCCGATTCTGAAGAAGGTCAGCGTTTTGGGGTGCGCGGCACGCCGTCGTTTGTCATCAATGGTAAATTGGTGGTGGGGGCGCAACCCTATTCGGTCTTTAAAACCGCCATTGACGAAGCATTAAAGAATACAAAATAGCTGTGATCACAGAAACCCTTTTGGTCGTTGACGACGAGCGCAACATTATTGACCTCATTGAGCTATATGCCAAGCAGGCCGGTTTTCGCGTGTTGCGGGCCTATGATGGCGCAACCGGTTTGCAAATGGCCTTGGCTGATCCGCCGCCTGCGTTGATGGTGCTGGACTTGATGTTGCCCAAAATGGACGGCTGGGAAGTGTGCAAACGGGTGCGCAATAAGTCCGATTTGCCCATCATCATGTTGACGGCGCGTGATGATGATGTGCAAAAAATTGTCGGCCTCGAATTAGGGGCCGATGATTACATGACCAAGCCGTTTAACCCGCGTGAATTGATGGCCCGTATCAAGGCCATTTTGCGCCGGAGTGCGGCCCGGAACGGTGCGACCCCGCCTGCGCAATTGTTGGCTTTGGGCAAGCTACGGGTGGATGTGGCGCGGCATGAGGTGTGGGTCGAAGATAAATTGGTGCAAATGCGGGCCAAAGAGTTTGATCTGTTGGTGACATTGCTTGAAAATAAGAGCATTGTCTTTACCCGCGAGCGCTTGCTTGAAGTGGTGTGGGGATTCGATTTTGCTGGCGAGACGCGCACGGTAGACGTGCATGTCGGTCAATTGCGCAAACGCATCGCTGGCAGCGGCGTTGAGATTGAGACCGTGTTTGGGGTGGGCTACAAGTTGCTGCTCATTGGGTAGGAAATGAGTGAATGAGCGAGTGAGTGATTGGGGATTGGTTGAATGAATCGGTAATGGTTGATTGGTTCAGTGGTTGATCGGTTGAATAGTTGATTGGTTGAATGGTTGCACTTAACTCTCAACTCTCAACCCTCAACTCTCAACTCGTTTATACTGCGCCGCCAATTAAATTCAGTCATTCACCCATTCACCCATTCACTCACTCACTCATTTTCACATGTCCCAAAACAATAAACTAACAACTCGCCTTGTGCATGAGGGCGAACACCCCGAACGAAACCGTGTGGGCGCACCGACGGTGATGCCGATTGTGTCGAGCGCCACGTATGTGCAAACCAACGCCGAAGGCATTGACTGGGGCTTTGCCAATGTCAACGAAAGTTTTACCTATATTCGACGTGGCAACCCAACGGTGCAGGCGCTCGAAACTGCGGTGGCTTCGGCAGAAGAGACAACGGGCGCAATTGCCACCGCCACCGGCATGGCCGCCATGTTTTTGGCGATTCAAACCGCACTCTATACCCCATCCACCAAAAAGCTGAGCAAACGCATTTTGTGCTCGCGTGATGTATTTGGCTCGACGTTTGTGATGCTAAAAGATGTCTTTGCCCTGCAAGGCTACGAGACAATTTTGTGCGATATCACCGATTTGGATGAGGTGAAGCGTGTGATGCACGAGCAGCAACCTGATGTGCTCATCGTCGAGGCGATCTCGAACCCGATGCTGAAGGTGTCTGACATCCCGACATTGACGGCGATGACGCACGAGATCGGGGGGCGGATGATTGTGGATGCCACCATCACCACGCCGGTGTTGCGGCGCATGGTGTATGACGGGGTGGATTTCATTATGCACAGCGCCACCAAATATTTGAACGGACACGGCGATATTGCCGCCGGCGTGGTGGCGGTGAACGACCCCGAATTGCTCAAGAGTGCGCAAAAATTCTCGCGTTTGATTGGGCTGAATCTTGCGCCATATGAGGCGCGGATGGTGTCACGCGGGATGAAAACGCTGACCTTGCGGATGCGTCAACAGTGCGAAAATGCCAATGCAGTGGCGGCATGGCTGGCCCAACAGCCTGCCATCAAGTCGGTTTTTCACCCCAGCTTGCCCAATCACCCGCAACATGAGCTGTGCAAACGGCTATTTGACGGCAAATTTGGCGCGGTGGTGTCATTTGAATTGGCCGATGTCAGCCGTGCGGCGGTGTTTGGGCTGATGGATCGCTGCAAGATTATTACCCCCACCACCAGTATCGGCGATATTTACACGCTGATGACGTATCCTGCTATTTCGTCACACCGCGATATCGCGCCCGACGAACGCGCCCGCCAAGGCATCACCGATGGCCTCGTGCGCCTCTCGGTCGGCATCGAAGATGCCGAAGACATCATCGCCGACCTCGCGCAGGCGCTGGCGTAGATTAAGTGGATAGGGCATAGTGATAGTGAATAGTTGGTTATAAAGAGCAAAATCACTATCACTATCCACTATCACTATCCACTATCACTATCCACTATCACTACTTTCACCACCGGCTCTGGTTTGTGTTTGAGCAGGGCGAGGCCGTCGGCGAATTGGGCGAGGGGCAGGCGGTGGGTGATGAGCGGGCGCACGTTGAGTGCGCCGCTTTCGATGCGGCGCAGGGTTTCGGCAAATACGGCTGAGGTATAGGCAAACACACCGTGCAGCCGCAAATCTTTGAGGCAAGCGAGGTCGGGTGAGAGGCGAATGTGGTGATCACCGCCCGCGATGCCGACTTGCACCACCGTGCCGCCCCGTCGCACCAAATCGAGCGCCAACAAAACGGCTTGCGGGTTGCCCGCCGATTCAAACACAACATCGGCCCCATGACCGTCGGTGAGGTCGCGGATGGCGTTGACCGCATTGTCGGCGAGGGTAATGTAATCGGTCGCGCCGACAGATCGTGCGAAGGTTTCGTTGTTGCGGTCTACGCCCACCGCGATGATGCGCTCGGCGCCCAAGGCTTTGGCCCATGCCACGCCGAGCAAGCCTATGGTGCCGGGGCCGATGACGACAACATTGTCGCCGGGGCGCACATTGGCCCGCAGCAAGCCATGCCCAGCACACGCCGCAGGTTCGGTCAATGCTGCCACCTCGAACGGTAGCGCGGTGCTAAACGGGTGGGCGAGATCAGCCCGCACCGCTACGTAATCGGCATATGCGCCGGGCAAGGTGAAGCCAAATTCATTGTAATGTTGGCACAAATTGGTTTGCCCGCGCTGACAAAAATAACATTTGCCGCAAAAATGATGCCCTTCGACGGCGACCCGATCGCCGACCTTGAGGTGTGTTGTCTCATCGCCGATAGCGACCACCGTGCCAGACCATTCGTGTCCGGGCTGGCATGGGTAGCGCACATAGTCGGCAGGGCGCGTCCCCTCATAAACTTCGACATCGCTGGCGCAGATGCCCACCGCCCCGACCTTGACCAACACTTGGTTGGGCGTTATGCTTGGCATCGGGCGCTCGATTAAGCTGGCCTGATATGGTTTTTCAATAATGACAGCACGCATGGCGGATTTTAGATTTTAGATTTTGGATTTTAGATTGTAATTGTATTGGTGCTTATTCTCATTGTCTTATTGGCGCATTTCTACGCCGATGAACAAAAGAAGTAAAATCTAAAATCCAAAATCTAAAATGCAAAATAACCCACGTCGCCGAGGGCCGCGCCCTTTTTCTGCAAACAACGCTCCGGCTAAGCCTTGGCGCGAGCGGCTGAAAGATGCGCGTTCGGCCTATGCCAATATGCTCAAGGCGCTGAAAATAGTGTGGGATGCCCATCGCTGGGGTTTTGCCGGTATGGTGGCGGTAACGTTGGTTTCGGCGGCGTTGCCAGCGGCGCAAGCGTGGGTGGGCAAGCTCATCGTGGATTCGGTCGTGGATTCGATTGCGCAACACGGCCCCATTTCTATCAGCGATGCATGGACGACGTGGGCGCAGTTAAATGAGGTTTTGCGCCCCAGTTTGCCTTATTTGCTGCTCGAATTTCTGTTTATTGTGCTGAGCAGTTTGGTCAGCCAAGCGCGGCGCTTGCTCGACCATGTTTTAAACGCCAAGCTGTCGAACGAGATCAACACCGCCATTATTCGCAAGGCGTTGTCGCTCGATTTACAATATTTTGAAGACCCGACTTTTTACGACAAGCTGCAAAATGCACGCCGCGAGTCGAACTGGCGCGTGTTGAATATCGTCAATACCGGCTTTTTGCTGGTGCAAAATATCATCACGCTATTGTCATTTGCGGTGTTACTGCTTACGTTCAGCCCACTGATTACGCTGCTGCTATTTGGGGCCAGCGTGCCGGCGTTTATGGCCCAAATGCGCTACAGCCAGCTCACTTTTCGCTTGCTTAGTTGGCGCGCCCCCGAAGCGCGGCGCATGAACTACTTTGAATATTTGCTCACGGTGGATCATAGCGCCAAAGAGGTCAAATTGTTTGGGTTGGGCGAATCGTTGCTCAAACAATATCAAGATTATTTTTGGAAGTTTTATCATGAAGATACCAAATTGGCAGCCAAACGCAGCGGCGTGAGCGTGGTGTGGGGCTTGGTGAGCAGCCTCAGCTTTTACATCGCCTATGCGTGGATCATTTTTCGCACCATCACCCAAGTCATTACACTGGGCGGCATGACGCTGTATTTGTCGTTGTGTCGGCAGGCGCAGGGCTTGTTTCAGGGCATTTTTACCAATATTAATTCGTTGTATGAGAGCGGTTTGTTTTTAGACAACCTGTTCACCTATTTGGCCTTGCAGCCCAAAGCGGCGCCTTCGGGCAAGGGCTTGGCTGTGCCCAAGCCGATCAAACGCGGGTTTGAGTTTCGTAATGTGTCGTTTCAATACGCCGGGCGCAGTGATTTTGCCTTGCGTGGGGTCAATTTAAGCATCGGGCCGGGCGAAAAAATTGCATTGGTGGGAGCCAATGGCGCGGGTAAAACCACACTCATCAAACTGCTTACGCGCTTGTATGAGCCAACCGAGGGCCAGATTTTGCTGGATGGGGTTGATCTGCGTGATTACGATTTGAACAGCCTGCGCGATAGCGTCGGCGTGATCTTTCAAGATTTTGTCGAGTATCAGGCATCGGCCCGCGACAATATTGGCTATGGGCAAATTAAGGCGCTTGACGACGAAAAGCGTATTCACGGCGCGGCTGAGCGTGGCGGTGGCGACGAGGTAGTGGCGACATTACCGGAGCAATATGACACCATGCTTGGCCGTTGGTTCGACAAAGGCAGCGAACTTTCGGGCGGGCAATGGCAAAAAATTGCGCTGTCGCGGGCGTTTATGCGGGATGGGGCGGTGCTGGTGTTGGATGAGCCGACGGCGGCGCTTGACGCCGAGCGCGAATACGAGATTTTTCAGCGTTTCCGCGAGCTAACCGAGGGCAAAATTGCGGTGCTGATCAGCCATCGCTTTAGCACGGTGCGCATGGCTGACCGCATCGCCGTGATCGAAGGCGGGCGTATCGGCGAACTCGGCACACATGCCGAGCTGATGCAACTGAACGGCACGTATGCGCGGTTGTTTAACATGCAGGCCGAGGGGTATCGGTGAAGGCAGGGTAGGTGGCAAGTGCAGGTATTCGGGCTTGCCCGGCAAATAAAATGATCGAACTGGCTTGGTTTGATCTAAATGTCAGAAATCCCTAGCTCGCGCAAACGCGCTGCAAGTCGCATTGCCTTAGCCTCGGCTTCATTGGCACGCAGGGTCGTTTCAGCCAAATCTTGCGCTGTTTGTTTTAAGTTTTGCTCCGTCTGTTTCAGGCTTTGTTCCGTTTGCTTCAGGCTTTGCTCCGTCTCTTTCAGACTTTGTTCTGCCAAATCGGCTCGCTCTTTTCCCGTCAAAATTACATTGCCATCACGGTCACACCAGCGCAACCAAACATATTCGGTGTTTTCAAATTCCCCTTGCCAACGGGTCAATCCCAATTCAAGTTCCTCGAACCACAACGACTGCATCCGAACATAGTTGCGATTATTTCGTGAATAGGCAATGATACTTTGCCCATCCATTTCACGTTTCAGTTCGCCCATTGGGTCAAACACCACATAGTAATCAACTCGCAGCGTTAAATAATCAAGCAACTTATCTTTTAACTCATTGCCTTGTCGGTTAGACACAATTTCGATCACCAAATCAGGCAACTTGCCAAATTCCCAAATGAGATAGCTTTTTACCTCATTGATTCGTTTGCCATGGAGCGGGTCAACGTTTAGGCTAAGCAAGACATCAGGTACGACCACGGCTGGGTTCACTGGCCGTGCAAATACCCCGACATTTGCGGTAGCAATAAATCGTTGTCCGTATTGCGAATGTTGCCACGATGCATACAAAGGCTCAGTCAACAAACGCATCTGTTTCTCAGAAATTAAGTTGTCCACAGGTGTATCATCCGAAGTAATGAGATGGCCGGTTTCAACCTCAAATGTGCCGTCAGGGCGCATCCGTGTATATTCGCCGACTTGGGTGTAGCCCGCTGATTGAGAGATTTCATCAAGGGTATTGACTTCAACCGTAACCATGTTTTTATTATAGTGCTGAGTTTTGAGTTAAAAGTGGAAAGTGGAAAGTGGAAAGTGGAAAGTGCTAAGTGAAAAGCGAAAAGTTGAATTTCCCTACTTAGCACTTAGCACTTTCCACTTTTAACTTATAATGGGTGCGTGGATGGATTGGAATTAGCCCGGCTGGCTGTCACTGCCGCCGAAGACAAAAAAGCAGAAGATATCGTATTGATGGATTTGCGCAATATATCGGGCGTAGCAGATTACTTTGTGATCTGCTCGGCCAATGTAGCGCGACAAATTGAGGCAATTTCGGACAATATTCAAGAGAAGCTAAAAGCCGCCGATAAATCGGTGCGCCGACGGGTCGAAGGGCCGGGCGATTCGGGCTGGGTGCTGCTTGATTATGGCGATTTGGTGGTGCACATCTTTACCCCCACTCGCCGCGCATTTTACAACCTCGAAAACCTCTGGAAAACCGCACCCGTCCTATTGCGGGTGCAATAGCAGGAGAATCAAGAGCCAAGAGCCAAGAACCAAGAGCCAAGACGGGAGATTACAGAGAATAGAAAGATGTCTTGCCTCTTAATTCTTAATTCTTAATTCTTGGTTCTTGGTTCTTGGTTCTTGGTTCTTATATCTCCCCTACTTTCCATGAATTGTGTTGGCCCAAATGCACGCGAATATTTGCGGCGCGGCTTCAGGCAAATGGCCGACGCGCTTGAGGTGACACTTGGCCCACGCGGGCGCGTGGTGGCAGTCGAGCGAGATTCGCGGCGCAAGGCCCCCGAATTGCTGAGCGATGGGGCGCTTTTGGCCCGCCGATTTTATGGCCTGCCCAGCCGGTTTGAAAGCATGGGTTTGCTCATGGCGCGGCATTTGGCGTGGCAAGTTGAGGAAGAAGTTGGCGATGGCAGCACCATGGCGGTTGTGATGGCACGTCGCCTCATTGACGATGGCTGCCGTATGATTGCGGCTGGGGTTGACCCCATGCAATTGCGTCGCGCCCTTGAAAAAGCCCAACCAGTGGTGATTGAGGCGATCAAGGCCCAAGCCCGCCCGATGGATAGCAGCGCCCCGATCATTGCCCTTGCGAATGCCATAATCGGCAATGCCGAACTTGCCAAACATTTGCACGAATGTTTTGACGTGGTTGGCCCGCAAGGAGCAATAGAGGTGCGGCCCAGCAACAGCATCGCCCACGACCGCGAATACATTCAAGGGACGTTGTGGAACAAGGGCTGGGAATCGTCGTCATTTGCCACCAGTGGCGGCGAGGCTATTTTGAGCAACCCCTATATTTTGTTCACGACCCATCGCCTCAGCGCCGTCACCGATCTCATGCCCATTATGCAAAAAGTGGCTGAGCAAAGCCACGTCAAACCACGCGGGCTGGTGGTGGTGTCATTCAATATTGAAGGCGAGGCGCTCAATTTGTTGGTGATGAACAAACGGCGCGGCACAATGCCCACCTTGGCCGTCAACGCACCCGGCGCGGGGGACGAGCGTTTCGATATTTTGCAAGATTTAGCCACGCTGTGCGGTGGCAAATTGGTGTCTGAAGAAGCGGGCGATCAGCTTGAAAATGTGGCATTGGCCGATCTTGGCAACGCCGACGAGTTTCGGGCGGTGCGTTCGGCCTTCACCATTATTGGCGGCAAAGGCCGTCCGACCGCCATCCGACAGCGTGTGTCTGATATTCGCAAACAAATTGCCAAAACCAAAGACAACGACTTACGGCAACAATTATTTGAGCGGGCCGGTAAGCTGAGTGGTGGCGTGGCCTTGTTGCGGGTGGGGGGCGACACCGAAACTGAGCGCGAATTTTACAAAACCCGCTGCGAAGATGCGGTGCGGGTGATACGGTTGGCGCTAGAATCGGGCATCGCCGCTGGCGGCGGCTGGGCCTATATTTACGCTGCGCAAGCGCTGCAACAAACCGCACCCGCCAAGACAGCGTATGATGATGATGCGCTGGCGCGTTCATTGCTCATTCATGCGCTGTGCCAGCCCGCCCGCGCTATTTTGCGCAATTCGGGTTACGATCCGGCAGAGATTCTTGGCAACCCGGCTGAAATGCGGCTGCCCGAAACGTCGCATGGCTTCGATGTCAATCAGGGCAAAATGCTCGACTTGTTCGATGCCCATATTGTTGATCCGGTGAATGTCTTAATTGCGGCGTTTCGGGCCGCGCTTAGCGCCGCGATCATGATTTTGACCACTGAGGCGCTCATTCACAAACACCGCGATAATCGGGACAAAGACGTTACTTTAGATCCATAAGACTAATACCAACCGCTTAATCAAGCTGGAATAAATCAAGCACATAAATTGCCACGTCACCCCGAAGCGGAGCGAGGGGTCTTTGCGGAAAATCGGCACGATGATTAAGTTTACGCAAAGATTCCTCCTCGTTCCTCGTCGGAATGACGCGCAAAATATATGCGATTGACGTCCATCTTGAGCATGCGTTTGGTGTAAGATACATAAAACAAAAACAAGCAATATCAACCATGACAAGCATGAATCTCTCCTCACAATTGACTGACTGGCAGGCCGTTGGCGGCTGGTATGGCGGCACGGTGTTTGACCTCGCCGTAAGCGTCGCCCCAAATGCGCCTTGGGCGCTGGCCGCCACTTTGGCTGGGGTGTATCGCTCGACCGATGGGGCAAAAACATGGGCGCTGATGCGAGCTGGCTTTAGCGACGATAGCGCCGTGCGGGTGCTGGCAGCGGCGGGCAATACCATTTTTGCCGCCACCCAAAACAAACGCCTGTTTCAGTCGGACGATGGCGGGCAAACGTGGCGCGAAATGAGCGCGTGGACAGGGGTCGGCGTGGTCAACGCCATTGCCATTGCGCCCAATTTTGCCGCCAATGGCACGCTGTTTGTGGCGACCGACAACGGCGTGTATCGCTCGTTTGATCGCGGCGAATCGTGGGAATTGGGCGATTTTGGCATGACCGATAGCGAGATTTTGTGCTTGGCGGTTGCACCCAATTTTGACCACAGCGAATTGATCTGGGCTGGCAGCGCATCGGGCGCATTTTATCGCTCGCCAAATGGGGCGCGGGCGTGGCGCGAAACGGGCGAAGGATTGACCGACAGCGCGGTGCAGTGTTTGGTCGTGTCGCCCGATTTTGGGCGCGACAAAACCTTGTTTGTCGGGCAAGAGTCGGGCGGGGTGTTTGTCTCGCGCAATGCCGGTCAAACATGGCAATCGCTTGGGTTGCAAGCGCACATGGTGCATTGTTTGCAATGGGTGAACGATGGGCAGCACGATTATTTGTGGGCCGGCACTGATGACGGCGTGTTTGTTGCGCCGGTGGCGAAATTGGGTAAACAGGCCAGCCATATCGAGTGGCAACACTATCTTGCCAGCGAAAACCCAGTGATGGCACTGGCTGGGCCAAATTTGGTCGGGTTGTGGGAAGAAGGGTGTTTGGCATGGGGCAATGGCGAATGGGCCGCCGCCAATGTCGGCTTGGCGGCACAAATTCCGCCGCAAGTGCTGCAATTACCCAATGGCCGAATTTACGCGCTATCGAATCAGTCGCTGGCGCGATCGGACGATGGCGGGCAGACATGGCAAACAGTGATGCGCCAAAGCAGCGACGACGAGCATAACCAGCTTGCAAATCTGACGGCGCTGAAATGTGGCGACGAATATGGGGTGGTGCTGGCGAGCCAGTCGCGGCTGGAATATTTTGATGTGTTGGGGGTGTATAACGACCAAGGCCACACGCCACAACCGCCGATGCTGGCTGGCGCACAGCGCCAAATTGGCTGCATTGCCAAGCAGCCGAACGTGAGCGAGGCGTTGGCGGTGGTATATGTGTCGAAGGAACTGCATGTGTCGGCAGATGCCGGTAAAACATGGCGCAGTGCGCCCGGCCCCGACGACGATGGTACGCCGCTACAAGCCGAAATTACCCACGATGGGGCGATTCATATCGTCACTTATATTGCCAAAAATGAGGAAGATGCCGACGGTGATCTCATCGAAGATGAAATTCGTTTCGTTGGGCGGGTGTGGCGCTGGGAATCAACGAATGGCTCGTTGCCGCAATCGTCCAACGATTGGACGTTGTTGAGCACGTTGAATGGTTTGCATGTGCCGCTGGTCAGCCTTGTGAGTGGGCATGATGCGTTGCTGATTGGGGCGCAAAATAGCCTCACCCGCGTCTTGCGTGACGCCGAAGGGCAGCTTCGCGCCGATGCGTTTACGCTAGAAGAGGGGATGAACGTGACTGGCTTGGCGCGTTCGCCACATTTTGACCGCGATCATCGTTTGGTCGTGGCGACCAATCGCGGGGTGCTGGCTTCGGTTGATGAAGGGCAATCGTGGCAGCCGTATGGCGACGCTTTGGCGGGTCGCTCGGTGGTGGGCTTGCTCACCCAAGGGGCCGCGCTCGGCGCGGTAACCTTGGGCGGGGCGGTTTGGCGGGTTTGATATATGCCTTAGAAATCGGGTTTCTGGAAGAAACCCGATTTCTAAGGGCGGTCGTGGCAGCCCTATGGCGACGCTTTGGCGGGTCGCTCGGTGGTGGGCTTGCTCGCCCAAAGTGCTGCGCTCGGCGTATATGCCAGAAATCGGGTTTCTGGAAGAAACCCGATTTCTATGGGCGCTAACTCGTTTACGGT
>JAHBAL020000375.1 GCA_018500105.2 Anaerolineae bacterium | reverse complement strand
CTGGCGGGATGCGATATGGGCGCATGCACGCTTTTGCCGAGGGTGATCGGGCAAGGCCGCGCCGCCGAACTGCTGTATACCGGGCGTAGCATGAGCGCCGAAGAAGGGCTGGCGTGGGGCTTTTTCAACGCGCTGCATTCGCCCGATGAGGTGCTGGGCAAGGCGCAGGCGATGGCGCAAATGCTGGCCGACGGCCCGACGTTTGCGCATGGCATGACCAAGCAGTTGTTGCATCAGGAGTGGAATATGAGTATTGATGCCGCCATCGAGGCCGAGGCCGAGGCGCAGGCCATTTGTATGCAAACCAACGATTTCCGCCGCGCTTACGATGCGTTTGTCGCCAAACGCCGCCCGGTCTTCGAGGGCGACTAATTGATACACAACTTAAACACCGTCGAGCAGATTTTATGCCAACTTCACACACGCTAACCCTTCCTTTTTTTGATACGCCGCATCGCGCCTTGGCGGCGGATTTGCGAGCTTGGAGCCGCGAGCATTTAAGCGCTGGTGAGCATCATGCCGCGCACGACAGCGTATCTGCCGTTGATGATCAGTGCCGCGCTTTGGTGCGGCAAATGGGCGACGGTGGTTGGCTGCGTTATTGTGTGCCCGCCGCTTATGGCGGGGCGCTCGACCAACTTGACTCGCGGGCGTTGTGTATTTTGCGCGACACCTTGGCCTACCACGAGGGGCTGGCCGATTTTGCCTTTGCCATGCAAGGCTTGGGCAGCGGGGCGATTACGCTGAGCGGCAGCGAGGCGCTGAAGGCCGAATATTTGCCCAAAGTGGCGGCGGGTGACCTGATCGCGGCCTTTGCCTTGTCTGAGCCAGAGGCTGGCTCGGATGTGGCGGCGATGCGCACGACCGCCGCCCGCGATGGCGACACGTATGTGCTGAATGGCAGCAAAACATGGATTAGCAATGGCGGCATCGCCGATTTTTACACTGTGTTTGCGCGTAGCGAGGCGTTGCCGGGCGCGAAGGGCATCAGCGCCTTTGTCGTGCCTGCCAGCACGCCCGGCCTGAGCATTGCCGAGCGCATCGAGGTGATTGCGCCGCACCCGTTGGCGTTGCTGCGTTTTGATAATTGCCGTGTGCCCATTCGCCAAATGCTGGGCGGGCCGGGCGAGGGCTTTAAGGTTGCCATGCGCACGCTCGATATTTTTCGCGCATCGGTGGCGGCGGCGGCGCTGGGTTTTGCGCGGCGGGCGCTCGATGAGGCGATCAAACACAGCAAAGGGCGGCGTATGTTCAATCAAACTTTGGCTGATTTTCAGATGACGCAAGGCAAATTGGCCGATATGGCGACGGCGATTGAGGCCGCAACCTTGCTAACCTATCGGGCGGCTTGGCTGCGCGATGTGCAAGGCGCGAACACGACCAAAGAGGCGGCGATGGCGAAAATGAGCGCGACCGAGTCGGCGCAAATGGTGATTGATGCAGCGGTGCAATTGTTTGGCGGGCTGGGTGTGATGCGCGGCAACATTGCCGAAAAGCTGTATCGCGAAATCCGCGCCTTGCGCATCTACGAAGGCGCAACCGAAGTGCAAAAACTTATCATTGCAAAGGCAGTGCTCAATGAATGGGTGAATGGGTGAATGGGTGAATGGGTGAATGGGTGAATGGGTGAGTGGGTGAGTGGGTGAATGGGTGAGTGGGTGAATGAGTGAATGAGTGAATGAGTGAATGAGTGGGTGAATGAAAATACTCCAACTAATCAGCAATCAACCAATCAACCAATCAACTAATCAACCAATCCACTAATCACTCAATCACTCATTCACCCATTCACCCATTCACCCATTTCCCTAATATTATGTGCAAAATTATCGTTATCGGCGCGGGGGCAGCAGGGCTGGCAGCGGGGCAGCGGCTGCGACAATTGGGTCACGATGTGCTCGTTCTTGAGGCACAAGATCGTATTGGCGGGCGCGTGTTGACGCAGCATAGCGACGATGGCAACGTCATCGAGTTGGGTGCGGAATTTATTCATGGCGAACATGCGGCGACATGGGCCGCCATGCAGGCGGCTGGTCAGCCATTGCAGGCAGAGGATGTGGTCGAAGTAGGGCAAACTGCGGTGCGCCGCATTTATGTGCTTGATGGGCGCATTGTGGCGGGCGATAGCCCATTTGCCAACGAGGTGGAACGCTGGAAAGACAGCCTAGACACACATCAACATGACGATACGACCGATCTTGTGAGTGTGGCGGATTGGTTTGAACAGCCCGTGCTGGCGGGCGATATCGCGGCGCTGATCGCACAAGACCGCATTGCTCGTTACGAGGCCGCGCCTGCCAGCCGATTGAGTGTGACCGCGTTGCGCCGCGAGCATAAACAGCATCAGTCGGGCGGGCGCAATTTCCGCGTGACATGTGGCTATGATCGGTTGATCAATCTATTGGCGCAAGGGTTGAATATTCGGTTAAATACGCCAGTGTGGCAGGTGAATTGGCAAGCCGATGGCGCAGAAGTGGTGACGGATGACGGGCAGCGTCTGCGGGCGCGGCATGTTGTGGTCACCGTGCCGGTGAGTTTGCTGCAAATGGGCATGTTGCAATTTAACCCGCCTTTGCCAGCCGCCAAGCGTCGCGCCCTTCACGCATTGGAAATGGGGCAGGCTTACAAGCTGGTGTTGCGCTTTCGGCAAGCGTTTTGGCCTGAGATAGATTTTCTCGTCACACAAGGCACGGTGCAGACATGGTGGCCGTTGACGCAGCAGCAAGGCGAGGCGGCGCTGATGAGCTTCACGGCTGGCCCGGCGGCGTTGCATCTCAGTGCCTTGGGCGAGGCTGGCGCGGTGGCGCGGGCCTTGGCTGAATTAGAGCGGGTGTTTGGCGCGGTTGTGCGCGAGCAATTTATTGGTGCAGTGGTGAAAGACTGGTCGCTCGACCCTTGGGCGCGTGGGGCATATACCTACACGGCGGTCGGCACGGCTGACGCCCGCGATGTGCTTGCGCAGCCGATTGGCCCGTTGCATTTTGCTGGCGAGGCGACCTTAAGCAATGGGCATCATGCCACTGTGCATGGTGCTATCGAAAGTGGTTGGAGAGTAGGGGAAGAAATAGGAAGTGCTAAGTCCTAAGTCCTAAGTCCTAAGGTGTCAAGTGTTTACTTTAGGACTTACGCGCATTAAAAACATTTCACCACAAAGAGCACAAAGTTCACAAAGAAAAGAAAGGTTTATCAATACAAATCTTCGAGTTCTTTG
>JAHBAL020000353.1 GCA_018500105.2 Anaerolineae bacterium | reverse complement strand
ACCGTCACCGTATAGGTTCCGGCGGGTAAATTGCCAAACACATAATCGCCGTCGAGCGGGCTTGTGGTCAAGATTGTGCCCTTGGGGTAAGTCAACGTAATGGGGACGCCGGTCAGCCCGGTCGTTTCACCGCTTTGCTGTGCCCCGTCTTGATTCACATCCAAATACACAAAATTGCCGAGACTGGCCGGTAGTGTGACCGTAAGCGTGTGGCTAAATTGATTGTCGGCGCTAAACGTATCGCTCAAGGCATTGGTTTGAGCCACATTGGTGATGACACCCGAACCGGTGGCGGTGGCATAAATGGTGACGACGGTGCTGGCGTTTGGCAACAATGTGCCGATGCCGCACGTCACTACGCCGAGGCTGAGATTGCAACGATTGAGGTCATTTTCGATGCGCTCAAACACAATACCGCTTGGCTGGGCATCGGTGACAACAACGCCCGTCGTCGTCACGCCGGTGGTATTGCTAATCGTAAGCACATAGCTAAATGGCACACCTTGCATGATATTGGCCGGGCCGGTTTTGCCAATGCTGATATTGCAGGCGCGAAGTGTGTTGTTGGGTACGCCGAGTGTGCTGCTATAAATCGTGCCGCTATTGCCAGACAAAGCCCAATCATTGCCACTCGCTGTGTTAAAGCCATTGTTGATCGAAGCAATGCTTTGCAGGTCAATTGCGGTGGCGTTCGCATTGGGGCTGCTCCAACCTGTGCCGGGGCCGTTGAGCAATGTGCCGCTGCCCCACGCCACATAATCCAGCGCGGTTCCGGCGCTGCTGTTGCCCAAATAAAGCGTGATGTCATCGCCGCTGTTGGTGAGTGCCGATAACGTTGGGCCGCTCGAATTGACTGCACCGGCGTTAAAAAATTCTAATTTGCCGTCGCTTGCATCCGTATCGTCTGTGCCGGGCAAACGATGCACCACAATATATGTGCCGGCGGGGATGCCACCCGTCGGGAGGGTGATCACTTGCTGAAACATGCGGCTGCTGGATGGGTCGTTGTCTGTCACAAAAAACGTCGTTCCACCAGCAATGAATGCCGTTGATACCAATTCCACCCATTCATCGCCATTTGAACCCAATTCGTTATACAAAATTTCGTTGATCACCAAAACCGGCGTATTATTCGACACCGGCGCAGCGCAATAGTTGATGGCTGGTGCGGGCAATGGCGATAGGCTGACTTGGGCGGTGTTGTTGCTGGGATTGCTATCGTTTGTGGCGCTGATATAGGCGATGTTGGTCACTTGCGACGTGGTGCTGGCAATGGCCTGAATGACTACATCGGCGCTAGCGGCGGGCGCGAGTGTGCTGCGGGTGCAGGTAATGACATTATTTGACAATGTGCAGCCAGTGCCGTTCACGCTGCTAAATTGCACCCCAATAGGTGCGGCGTCAGTAATGACGACATTGGCGGCGGCTGTGCTGCCGACGTTGGTATAGGTGAGGGTGTAGGCAAACGACACGCCAGCCGTCACCGGCGTTTGGGCCGCCTTAACAATGTCAATATCACTACTGCTGAGCGGACGCAAGACCGTCGGGCCAATTAAGCTGAGTTTCTCGGTTGTGCCTCTGCCATTGGGCAACGGCGCATTGTCGCCTACAACAATCACGGCGGTGGCGATTGGCACGGTCGAGGTGACCCCAAGCCAGCGCGTTGTGCCATTGCCGCAGCCCGGCGTCAGCCCGCCCACAGTTGTATTGGTCGCACCAGTCGGGCAGGGCAAACTGCTCGGCTCGATTGAGATCTCGCTAATTAACGCGCCGCCGCTGTCGAGCAGCCGCATAAACGCCCTTGTGCCTGCCGGATTCGTTTCGAGATCTCCCACAAACAGACCAAACCCCTGCACCGGGCTGCTAAAACTCATGCGCACGCCGTTTTGCCCGCCCAAATTGCTTAATTGATTGTAATAAAGCTGACCAATCTCCGTGCTAGCTGGCTTCGGCGCATTGTCTTGCAAGGTGCAATTGCTGCCGCTGTGCAGATAAGTAAGCGAAAAGTCGGTGTTGCCCGGATGCGCCGAGCCACTGCCATAGCCGAACGCCGTCGGCATATCTACCGAGGTAAAAGTGATGGCAAAACCATCTGGCTGCGCCAACGCAAGCGGGCTATTAACCCGTGTGCCGCTCGCCCCTGAAAATGCAAAGACGCCAGCGACATTGCCCGGCAAGCTGGTTTGCGCGGCGGCAATCCAAGATTGCTGCTGTGCTAATAGCGCCTGTTGCGCATTGACATACGCTGGGTTAGCGCAATTAGGCGAACTGCCCGTTAGGCCGGGCGCTTCGTCGCCGATGCTGGCATTGCCACCACTAAATGGCACGCTGGTGCTGGCTTGCGCAATCAAGCCAGCCGCAATTATTGCAGCTATTGCAACAATTGTTACGTTGATTGCAAGCCTTGTGCCGCCTACGAAACGCTTAGACCCTCGTCGAAATTGCATCGTTGATCATTCATCATTATCGCAATTCGAGAGAGAATTTATATAACCCAAAAGGATGATTTTTTGGAAATAAAACTATCTTTATAGGTGTAATCGTCTTTATTTTTATGACAAAATGTCTAAAGATTTGTTAATATTTTGAAGGCAAAATCATAAGATAGCAAAATCAAAACACTTACGCCATGTCTGTTGTTTTGCGCTAAAACAATTGCAATCGCACACAAAATGATGCAATTATCAGGCGTCTACGCAACGAAAAGATTTAAGGCACAGACGCTTGAAAAAGCCCCCAACGTTGTTCGCCCTGACAAGCGCGATCAATTTTGTCTTGCCACGAATGACGCAAACCGGCTAACGTTGCTGCGTCGAAGCGGTCGCTCGGCATATTGCGCAACTCATGCTCCAAAATTTGGATAAACTGCGCCGTGCGGTCTTCGGCGACAACCTTAACAAAACCAGCTACGTCGAGCAATCGCCGATAGTCAGAGACGGTATGCAGGTCATAGTTGCGTTGGTGAATATAGGCCGCGAATGCGGGGCTTTTGGGGCCATCGCCACACGCATAATCGCTAAACAACAAGCGCCCGCCGGGTTTTAGGCATGTTTTAAGCACGTGCAACAAAAGGGCTTTGTCGTGAATATGCAAAAAAACATCGCGGCTATAAACGCAATCATACGGCTGGCTGGGCTTGAAAGTCAAAATATCGCCATATTCAAACGAGACGCAGCCCGTCAAATTGGCTTCGCAGCAGCGTTCTTGGGCATAGGCGATCATATTGCTCGACAAATCAATGCCGTGAACATAGACACCGTATTGCTGCGCCATATAAAACGCACTGCCACCCATGCCGCAGCCCACATCCAACACACGCATCCCAGCCTGCAATTGCAGCAAGGCCGTAAATGCTTGCGCTGTTGCCAAGCCGCCCGGGCTGATGAAATTACGCCCGTAAACCGCCTCATATTTCTCAATTTCAGCTTTGGTGTATTGACCTAAATCTAAAGCATTACTCATTTTGATAGCTAATGCGCAATAATTGTTTCTCGTGTGATTTCACAAAAAGCAGGCTTTGTTGATAAAATATCACTAATCATCGGCAAATTCGCAAACAACAGAGATTCTAAATCTAAATTGCTAATATTGCCAGTGGCAATTAACAATAGACGTTTGGGACTATAACTAAACCAATAACTATTTACGAAGTCAGCATCTTTTGTAATGATAACTCTATCTTCGTTATCTGCAATTGTAATAATTGCCGAATCTGTAGTGAAGTTTTTTAATGGCAAATCTAGCGTGTGAATTGAATCATGTCCAGACGCATTCAACTGTCGTGATAATCGTCTTGGCAATTGCGCATCAACTAAAAACTTCATGTTCTAACCAACTCTACACGTTTGACATGCATCCAATGCGCAGCAAACGCAAGCGCAGCGTAAATGTCTTCACGTTCCAAATCTTCATAATCTGCCAAAATATCATTAATAGACATGCCGCCTCCCAGCCACTCCAGCACATTTTCGACTGGATAACGTAAGCCACGAATGACAGGTTTCCCGTGACATATCTCTGGCGAGATCGTGATACGGTCATGGTGAGTTGAGGATAAAGCCGAGTGTCTCATCAACTTGGAGTATATCTGATTTTGCTGAGGAAATGAATGTAGCGAGGTCACTTGACTCGTTTCAATTCTGCCTTCATATCTGCAATTTCAATCGTATCGCCAAAATTGAGCAATGTGCGTTGGCTGATGCGCGTGCCATTGACTCGTGTGCCCGACGACGATCCCAAATCTTCGATATACACCATCTCTTCCTCGACAATAAAATTAGCATGCTGACGCGAGACATACGGGCTGTCAATTTTGATTTGGGCCGGAGACGTGCCCGAACTGAGTTTGCGGCCCAACATCACCATGTCTTCGCCGGGTTTACCCAATTCGTAGCGCAGCCCTTGCGACGGCCCAGCGACAACCTCAAAAATGGCCTTGCCGGGCCGATACACCATCGTTTTTGGCCCTTCGCCCTCACCGCTGTCACGCCACACTTGGGTAGATGGCCCGGCTCCGCCTGTGCTTGCACTCATCCCCGTGCCCATTTTTGTGCCGCCCGCGCCCCCCATATCGGTGCTGCCCGCCTCACGAATGACGACTGTGCCGCCGCCAACGGCACTGCCGCTGCCGTAATTCATGTTTGTCGAGCCACCCAAGAAAGTCATACCGGCCTCGGCGGCAGGCGTAGCGGCGGGGTTTGGCTT
>JAHBAL020000394.1 GCA_018500105.2 Anaerolineae bacterium | reverse complement strand
CTTTCTCAGGAGGCAATCAAAGCGCACCCATCCCCTTTGTGCCATTGCTGGCGGTCTTGGGCGGGCTTGGCACGGCTGGCGCGGGCTTGGTCGGCCTCGCCAAGCGCAAATCCGAATAACCTCACGCCAATCTTTGCAAATATGCAAGAAACCGCAACTTTGCGCACCGAAGTTAGCTTATAAATAGGCAATACTTGGCTTAGAAGTATGATGCATTCGTTAAGAAAACTTGACAAAAGTTGACATATACTAAAGTATGAGACACAATATCAAATTTATGGTGCATAATCTCTTTGTCATTTATTCACACTAGAGGTTGTATGGCAGAAAAGACCGACTCGATAGAAATGCTTCTTAACCACGATGAACTGATGCTCGTTGCCAGTTTATTGGGCCAAAACAGCGTCATCGGGTTAACCGATATAGATCGTGCTGCTGACGCTACACCCAGCCTAGCTCAGCGCGAACGTGCCGCCGCTCAGTCGTTACTTGCGCGTCAATTGGCCTCACTTGGCCCAAATGGCAGCCCGCGCATTGACCGCCGCATTATCAGCGCCGTGCGCACTTGTGCCTACCCTCAACGTGTCCTCATTGCCCAGCAAAGCACCGAAACCCAACAACACCACATCTCGCTCGTTTACCTCACCGCCAGCGCCTCGGTCATGTTGCGCGTGGTCGCGCCCGGTAAATACCGTCTGACGCTATACAACAAGCCCAGCAATGCGCTTATTACATTTGAGCAACAATGGCTGAGCGACAAAATAACCTCGCCCAGCCCCAATATCGCCCTTGTTGTAAATGATCAAGTGCTGCTCGCCGTGCGCGATTCGGTGCTAAACCGCGATGTGCAATCGGCCCAACAAACGCTTAGCCAAGCCGGGGTTAACCCAATAGCGGCCAATGCCCTGACTTACTTTTTGGGCAAACCCCACAGTTTTATTGCCTTGCAAGGCATTCAGTTAGCCAACGAGCACATGAGCGTGCGCAGTGCCTCGGTGTTGCAAAATGGCACCAGCGCGTGGCTATTGGTCGAGCCGCCCGACAGCGCCCCTACTGCGCATCACTGCGCCCTCAGCACCGTCTCTAGCGCGGGCTTGCATCAGTTTATTCAGCGGTTGGTGAGTTTGTGACAAAAAGGCAACAAAAAAAATAAAATATGATGAAAAATAAATTTTTTACTAAGATAGCAATTGCGACTATTACAATGCTCAATCTGCAATTTTCAGGCTACGCCGCCAACAATACGCCAATTGAGCCAGATCATAACCCACAATTATTCGAGTCACCCAGTGCGAACGCCGATACGAGCTTTGTGCATACCACAACGTTAAGCAATGTTGAGGTCAATCGCAGCATTCTCAATCATGCGTTGCTAAATGGCAAACCGGATGCGATTTTCTTTGTAACACAAAATCTAACACCATCGGGCCAAAACGCTGCAGCCATCTCGACAAAATCCATAGGAGTTTACTATGCACAGGGAACTTGGCGAATTTTCAACCAAAACACCTCTGATTCGATGCAGGTTGGATTAAAATATAATATTTTAATTCCAGATGCTTCATCTTCTGGCTTAAATCGGCATACAACAACTGCTGCAAATCGGGCTAGTCACATCACTTATTTACAATCATCCCCCGTGGCAGGTGAGAGCAACGGGATCTATTTTGTTGCACAATATTGGGAAAGTGTTTTCAACAACCAACATATTGGAGTTTGGTTTAACGGAGATGCGGCCACTGGTCTGGGACGTGGGAGCATTTACAACGATAGTAAAGATGAGATGCCGATTGGTGCTAAGTTTAATTACATCCGATATGTGAGCAATTCTAGGGTATTTGTCCACACCACAACTCTTGCTAATACGCCCATCAATTCTATTCGCACAACATTAGATCACCCATTGCTGAACAACAACCCTGATGCCCTCATTCAAGTAACCCATCAATACAACACTGGTCTGACCAATTACAATAATCATCCGATTGCTGTTGAGTATATAAATGGACGCTGGACTATCCGCAATACAGATAATGGGGTCATGCCGATGAGTACCAAATTTAACGTCCATATTCATTACCTCAGCCAAACCATCACCAATAACCAATCAGTTACTCGCCGCATGGATGAATCGCCACTTACTATGGCCGCATCGGCATCATCAGGATTGCCAGTGTCATACACAAGTGTCACACCTAATCTATGCACTGTTAATGGTTCGACAGTTACATTCTTGCATGTAGGTGGCTGCCGAGTGCTCGCCTCACAAGCTGGCAATGACACTTACGCAGCAGCAGGCGACCTTGGAATTATTTATACCGTAAGCAAGGGGAATCAAAGTATCACATTCCCACCACTAAGTGACAAAACGCTGGGCAGTGACCCCAATACGGTTGCATTAAATGCTACCGCCTCGTCGGGCTTGGCAGTGAGTTATTCCAGCACCTCGGCAGGAATTTGCTCAGTAGCTGGCTCAACCGTGACCTTAATTTCAGCGGGCATCTGCACGATCACAGCCAACCAAAGCGGTAATAGCGATTGGAATGCTGCAGAAGGTGTAGCGCGTAGTTTCACCATTAACGCTGCCGGCTCGGCAACGAGCACGCCAGCACCGACTAACACGCCAACACCGACTAACACGCCTGGACCCGATAACCCAACCGCCACCCCTATCCCAGACGGTGCCACGTCACCACGCATTTATATGTCAATGATCTTCTATACCCCATAGAGATTAGGACTTACGCGAAAGTTTGATTTTCACCACAAGCGCACAAAGAACTCGAAGATTCGCATTGGTAAACCTTTCTTTTCTTTGTGAGTTTTGTGTTCTTTATGGTGAAATGTTTTTAATGCGCGTAATACCAACAGCTTAATCAAACTGGAATAAATCAAGTTGCATAAATTGCCACGTCACCCCGAAGCCCTTCGACAAGCTCGGGGTAAACTGTGAGAGGTCCCTATCGCCTCAACCAATACAAGCGTCACACTGGCTTGGCAAATACGTCGTCAGGCTAGACAAAGTTTTGCCAAGCCAGTGTGACGCTTATGTCGGTTTAGGCAATGGGGATCCCTCACTTCGTATCGGGATGACGCATCAAATATACACGTATATCTAAGTTTCTGATAGACAAATCAATTAAAGCTCGCACATATCTTTGCTTGTAAACATCTGAAAATTGGCAGGTAAAAATATGCGGGGTCTATTGTGTTTGTCCATTT
>JAHBAL020000268.1 GCA_018500105.2 Anaerolineae bacterium | reverse complement strand
AGATGTGTATAAGAGACAGTATTACCGCGATGTGCTATTGCCGGGCATGGGGCTGCCATCCGACATGATCGAACGTTTTGCCGCAAATGTCAATCGCACAGCCTTGCACAGCGAGCCAGTGGCCGATGAGCGCTTATTTGGCTATGGCGAGGGCGACGTTTTTCATTGGGGCGGCTTGGCATGGCAAACGTTGCACACGCCCGGCCATGATACGCAACAAATGTGTTTTTATCAGCCCGAAACCCGTCAGTTTATTTCGGGGGATATGTTGCTGTCGAAAGCGCCGACGCCAGTGGTAGATACACCGGCAGATGGGCGAACGCGCCAGCCTTCGTTGCCAGCCTTCATGCATTCGCTCGACCGGCTAGAGGCGATGAATATTGACGTTGTTTATCCGGGTCACGGCGACTTGTTCTGGAATCATCGTCAAGTGATTCAGACCCAACGTGAACGCATTCATCATCGCAAAGAAGAGTGTTATGGGCTGGTCAAGCGTGGCATGAATACCGTCGCTGGCATTTTTAAGGAAATGTATGCCTATTTGCCGCTAGAACATGGGATGGTCGGTTTGTGGATGGTGCTGGGCTACCTCGACTTGCTGCGTGCCGAGGGGCGCGTGAGCGAGGCAATTGAAGGGCGCGTTTGGTATTATTTCCCCAGCGCATGAACATCATACATCACGATGTCGCCGCTGTCGAAGATACGATTGACGGTCGGCTCTTTCTCAAATTTGCGCATCCCTTCGGTCGGGATGGGTTTGGAATGGGCGTTGGCATCTGGCTCATCGGCATCAAAGTAAACGCCAAGCGCGGGCAGCAACCGTGTCAGACGCAGATCCACCGAAATATAGTGCAATTTAAATGACTTGATTTGATGGGTGATGCTTTCATCAATATTTGGCGCAAAAAACAGCCATGACAGCCCACCTACTGCATCTTGCCGACCATACGAGCCGAGCAACAGCTTATTGATAAAGTCCGAGGTCACACGGTTATTGTTGCCCAAGGTGGTTCGCATCCATGTGGCGGCCTGCACGCCCTGCGGCTCAATCGAGCGCTCGAAGGCGTTGACGATAAATTTGCCCGGCAAACGCCATGTGATAGACGGATAGCCCAACGTGATGCTGCCGCCAAAGATGATGCTGATGGCGATAAACGACACCGGCAGCAAGAAACGTTTAACGCTTGGCTCTAATTTGCGCAGCCACCTGAGCGGAAATTCATTCCAATTTGGGTTTTCGAGCCACTCGATGGCAGTGGCGATGCCGAAACTAAGCGCCACAAATAAATATGGCCCCAGCCGCCCGGTAAACTCGGCCCCATCTGCCGAAACCAAACGAAAAACCCAACTGGCGGGGTAGCCCAAGGCCGCAACCCCCAACATGAGTGCGCCGATGTTATTGCGACGGCGCTTCCAAATGGCCCATGCACCCAATGGCGCGGCAGCCATAAGCAAGCCAGTCGAACTCCAGCTAATGATGCGCTCGGCGGGCGGGTTTTGTTGCAGCACAAATGATTGCTTCTTGGCTTCTTTGGTTTCTTCGCCAACGGTAGCACTGGCAAATTTGGCTGCCACCGATTTAAACGGCTTGCTGAAATATTCAAACACGGCAGTGGCAATAAAGAACGACCAAGTAAAGCACAACACTACTGCCAAAATTGTGGCCCACACGCTGGCCGATTTGGCCTTGTGGATGCGCCGCCCCAATACCGCGACAACGGCCCACACGCTGAGCATGGCGATGGTGATGTAATTGGTGAGGTGATGGGTGATGGTGAGCGAACACAACGCCAAGACGATGACGGCACGTAACCCCCATTTGTTCTCTTTATTTTCATTGCTGGCGTTGGTGCGTTCAAGTCGGGCAATGGCATACATCACGGTCAAGGCAAATGGCATCCCGATGGCCTGATAACCATAAAAATTGATGAACTGGTAGTGCGGATTGCACATGTAAACCAAGCTGGCAATGCCGATCACCCGCGGCGAACAGCCAATGGCCTCGTAAAAAGAAACCAAGGCAAAGACAAACACCACCCGCGCCATAAATAATTGAATCATTGAGGCGTTAAAAATGTCCAGCCCAGACAAATTGACGAGGGCGACTGTGATATTTTCTAAACCCGGAAAATATGGGCTGACTTCGAGCAAGGGGTTGGGGTTAAACAATTGACCGGTGCGCAGCATGTCATCGGCGGTGCGCCAGTGTTGAAATTCGTCGCCAAATTTAAATTCGAGCGGGCTATAAAGCGTGCGCATCATGTGCAGAGTAAGGCCGACAAAGATGACGATGCCCAAGCGCTCGTTGCGGTTGACATTGCGCTGCAATTGGCGGGCTGCAGATGGAATGAAGATGATGAGCAAACCGAGCCAATAGGTGAAATAGGCGACGGTTGAATCGCGGCGAGCCAAGGTATAGCCAAGTGACACCACCAATAGGCCAACGGCGATGATTAAGCTCATGACCGGCAATGCGCCTACGCCCTTTTCATTTATGTTAATCGCGTTTTTTGCAGGATTGCTTGACTTGACCGTGCTGTTTGAACGGCGTGTCAACCCCCAATCTTTGACAGTGCGCGGGAGCGAGATGGCATGTGAGTTAATGTGAGCGTTATACATATATCTTGACTACTATCCCTGCCAAAGATACAGATAATCGCCATGATATTCCACCATCCTAAGCACGAGTGAATGTCGGTCTTTGGTAGCCGTGAGCTGTTGCAAAGCCATGAGCCGTGAGCCGTGAGCTTAAATTCAGGCTATAGGGCTGAAATAAATTAGGACTTACGCGAAAGTTTGGTTTTCACCACAAAGCGCACAAAGAACTCGAAGATTGGCATTGGTAAACCTTTCTTTTCTTTGTGATCTTTGTGTTCTTTGTGGTGAAATATTTTTAATG